>CAXTAP010000017.1:7361-43813 GCA_964241965.1 uncultured Mucilaginibacter sp. | reverse complement strand
CTTTTAGCCTTAATTACAATTAACTGGGGGTGTGCTAAATCTGATGATGCCAACCCCGCCACTGCTGCCAATTATGATACTGAGAATAAAATATTCCGTGTAATTGTATCTGCCAACGGAGCGCCTTTTGATGTAACGTTATCTCAGATACGTCCGTCTTCCTCAGCCAAGCCTTACAATTTAATACAGGGTGAGCAAAATTCGGAGTTTAATTACGGTTTCCCTACCCAGGTTGGCGATACAATAAAAGTTATAACACAAAGCGCCACGGGCACACTTAACGTGTACGTAGGTTACAGCGGCGCAAGCCTCGGCGCAGTTACTATAAAAAGCACACCTTCCGGCGGTTCTAATTCAGAGTTTGATTACGTGGTAAAAAATTAGTGTTTACCGGTTTTTAACTGTTTCATACATCAAATTGCACTTGTGTACATTAATTAATATCTAACAAGCAGTAAAAAATTTATAAAAAATAAATTTTTACTCCTTTCGCTGCTCTTTCAAGCTATTTTAATTTATAAATTTAATTTATTCACTAAAAGTTATATTACATATAGCTCCTAGAAAACTTTTGTCTTATTATAATACCATTTTGCGAATAATCTGTGCAATACGATGATTATATCCTTAAAAAATACAGCCTTTTTTTGCATTAAAGTTGCCTGTTATTCATTTGGGTTGTAACAAATCTCTGACAAACTACGTTGAAGTTACCTACGGCCTGGTAAAAGCTGTGTTCAGCAAGCCAATACAGCTTGCCTTTTTAAAGTTAATGAGAAAGAGATCCGCGGCGTTCTCTTGATTCATGTTAACAGGTTTATTTACTGCCACTAAGTATGTTAATTGATTGAATATAAATGTTTTTAAGCTACAAATTTTCTTGTTTGTTATGAGTAAAAAAAATACCCCTATAAAATTTTTGCTTCTCCTGTTGTTATTTAGTAAAACAGCAGCTATGGCTCAGCCCAGTGATGCTACCACGGCCCCGCCCAGCCTGGCTACCGATGTTAATAAAATTGTATGCTCAGGGCAGAAAATTGTGCTGACAGGTTCGCAGGATGCCAGCGGAACAGATTTTTCACAATATCAATGGTATAAGCTCGATGCCAGCGGCAACAAGCAGCTAACCACCGTTACCGGAAAGGTTTATACAGAAACTACTGCCGCCGCCGGCTATTACACTTACCAGCTGGTAACACAAAACACCAACGGATGTACATCTCCGGCCTCTGACCTGGTAAAAGTTTATGTGCTGCCGCAGTTAGCGCCGGTTATCAATGCGCCAAACGGCTCATTATGCTCTTCGGGCGCCAGTTCAGTAACACTGACCGCCAATACTGCGTCGGCTTCTAATTTTACGCTTACCTACCAGTGGACAAAAAATGGCGTTGCCATACCAGGGGCAACATCAAGCACTTATAACGTTACCAGTACAGGCAGCGCATCGGCCGTAACCTTTGGCGTTAATATATCCTACGTACTTAACCCGGCCTGTACAGCCACTGCAACCAAAGATTTAACCGTTTTGCCAATGCCGGCCAAACCGATGATCACCGCAAACTAATATGCTTATAGTTATGCACAATAGCTAAACACATTTTCGGTTCGCAATGATACGCTGCTTCAAGATAATGGCTTTATGCGGATTAGTAATGATGAGTATAAAGGCATATACGCAAAATGTGGAAACTACCTATACAGGCAGGTATTTGACTTATATTGTTAACAGCAGCGCTAAAATTACCTTACACGCAAGTTCGGCAGATGCAGCTGCTTACCAATGGTACCAAAACGGAGCCGCAGTAGCAGGCGCCCTTTATAAAGATTTTATTGCTACCGCCAACGGCACTTATGCGGTAGTTGCTTATAATGCAAACGGCTGCTCCTCGAAGATTTCTGATACAGTTATGGTTAATTTCAGGACTGCCCTGGCACCGGTTAATAAACCAGATACAGCGGTTGATTTGATGGTTACCATTAAAGCCGGCAGCAGCACAGAGCTTTTAGGGCAAAAGTACCTTTATACATTAACCGCTAAAAACAACAGTTCGGCTGACGGAACGCAGGTACAGGTAAAATACAACATACCTGCCAACCTTGCCTATGTTGACCAGAGCCCTGCAGCCGGCAGTGTGCAGTACAACGGCACAACCCGAACCCTGGTTTGGACGATAGATAAACTGGCCAGGAGCAATCCTTTAAACTTAGATGTTACCTTAGATGCAGTGCAGCCGGGCCTCGTTCAAAGCAGGGTTACTATACAGGGTACGCAAGCCGACCCTAACATGATTAACAACAGTTATGTAGTGCAGCAGCAGATTGATGCGCTGGCAGTGCCCAATGTGTTTACCCCCAATGGCGATGGCCTGAATGACACCTTTACCATACCTGGCCTCAGCGCCTATGCACAAAACGATATTACCATTATCAACCGCTGGGGGAATGAGGTATATACCAAGAAAAATTATAATAATGACTGGACAGGAGACAATTTAGTTGAAGGTACTTATTTCTACGTATTAAGAGCCCAGTCATCATCCGGAAACTGGGAAGTGCACAAAGGTTACATAACCTTGTTAAGATCGCATTTATGAAGTTGCTAAAAATGATGCTGACCAGCTGCCTGCTGCTTGTATTCAGGTATGCGGATGCACAGCAGGATGCTCAGTTCAGCCAGTATATATTTAACGGGCTGTATATTAACCCTGCTTATGCCGGTTACCAGGAAGATATTTTTGTTAACAGTTTTTACCGTTCGCAATGGACCGGGTTTACAGGCGCTCCGCAAACAGTATCGTTAACTGCTGATGGCGCCTTTTATGACAATAAAGTAGGCTTGGGCGTTTTATTTCAGCAGGATAAAATTGGTGCACAAAGCAGTAACGCTTTTTACGCCAATTACGCTTACAGAACGCAGCTCGGCGAGCAGGATAACTCAGTATTGTCTTTCGGGCTGGGTTTCGGTTTTCTGCAAAACAGTATTAACGGCAATGAACTTAACGCCGTTCAAAGCGGTGATAACTATGTGCCAGCCGGCAGCCAGAGCCTGCTGCTGCCCGATGCGCGCATCGGAGCATTATATACCAATGATAATTTCTTTGCAGGTGCCTCTGCCGATAATATGCTGGCATCTTACATTCATAAATCCTCGCTGAGCGCCCTTACGCCTGTACCCAAACCGCACATCTATGTTACAGCAGGCGCCCTGTTTGATTTGAATGAGGAAACCAAATTGAAGCCATCCATATTGTTCAGAGACAGCCCAGGCTCTCCCCAGAGCCTGGACATCAACACCTTCATATTACTGAATGACAGGATATGGCTTGGAGGCACTTACCGTACAGCTGTAAATGTATTTAACGGCAACAACACTCCGCAAGGCCTTCAAAAATCAAGTGCGCTGGTTGCCATGGCTGAGTTTTTTGTAAAGGATAATTTCCGCATCGGCTATGCGTTTGATTATTCGTTAAATGCAATCGGTAATTACGGCTACGGTTCGCATGAGCTGTCGGTTAGTTTCCTGCTGAAAAGAAACAGATCCGGCAACCGCATTAAAAACTATTATTTCTAAACGCTGAAATTAAAAATACAGCCGGTAAATTATGGTCAGATTTATGGCATCAACACCAAGCATAGAACAAAATAACCGCAATAAAACTTAATATGATTATATTTGCGTTTAAATTAACCGGTTGGCCAGGTATGGCAGATGCCTATCTGTCAGCATGAATTTAACTACGCAGAGGTTAACAAAACAAAACAGTTTACGTTAAAGTACGCCTATTATAATAACCTTGTCCTGCATAAATTAAATGATACCCGCTCCAGCAATTACTCCAAAAACTATTGATGTATTAGGCTTAAAAGTATTTTCGGATAATTTAGATGCAATTCCTGTTTACGGCAATGAAGATGGGGGGCGTGTAATTAATACCATCAGCCCTAATTCATACGGTATAGCTTTAAAGGATGCTGAGTTTCGGAAGGCCCTCGAGAAAACTGATTACCTGGTGCTGGACGGCGTGTATTTTGCTATGGCCTCACTGCTTTTGAAAGGAAAAAATATTCAAAGAAACCAAGGCCCGGATGTTTTTTATCATTTCATCAACCGCATGAACAGCACAGGCGGAAAAGTTTTTTTCTTAGGTTCCGGCCCGGGCACGCTGTCTAAAATTGAGGAAAGAATCCGTCAGCAGTATCCGCGCATTGAGGTGATGACCTACTCACCCCCGTTTAAAGACCGGTTTACTGACGGGGACAATGAACAAATGATTGAGGCCATTAATAATTTTGAGCCGGCTATTGTATTTGTGGGCATGACATGCCCTAAGCAGGAAAAATGGGCAGCAGAATTCAAGCATGATATTAAGGCAGGCCTTATTATCAGTATAGGTAATGTGTTCGACTGGTTTGCAGGCACTCAAAAACGTATTCATCCTATCTGGTTTAAAATGAGGATAGGCTGGCTTGTAAGAATATTTCAAAGGCCCGAAATATTCAGGCGGAACATCGGGAATCAAATGAGATTTTTTTATGAGGTTTTATTGATCTTTTTTAAAATTAAACAAAACCCGGATCAATAAAATTCAGGCTTTAACCTGTTAAACCCATGTTAAGCAAGAAGGCAGCCGGTAAAGATTCAGATTGTTTGTAATTTATATATTTGCAAAGCATAAATCATTTTGTTAAATTAAACACACTATATAATTATAATTTTATCATTTTTGATAAAAAGCCTATTATGAAGAGACACATTTTACTTGGCAGTTTAATAATGCTGGTGCTTTTAAGCTCCTGCGGTTCTTATAAAAATATACCTTATTTTCAGGATCTTAACCGCAACAAGCTGTCTCAGGAACAGGTGCAAAACTTTTCACCCCTGATTATACAGCCGGCAGATGTGTTAGGAATAACAGTAACCAGCAGAAGTCCGGAATCAAGTATATTATTCAACTACCGTGTAAGTGCCGGCAGCACCGATGGCACCAGCGACAATGCAATTACCGGCTATCTGGTAGATGATCAGGGCGAGATACACCTGCCCCTGGTAGGCACTATAAAGGCTGCCGGCCTTACCACCGCCAGCTTAAGGGAAAAGCTGAACCAGATGATGATTACTTATTATAAAGACCCTGTGGTAAGCATACGTATCCTCAATTTTAAGGTATCTGTTTTTGGTGATGTACAGCGCCCAGGTATTTATACCATACAAAATGAAAGGGCCACTATTACCCAGGCCTTAACCCTGGCAGGCGATTTAAATATAACGGCTATGCGTAACATTACGCTGATCAGGGAGCAGGATGGCAAGCGCAGCTTTATTCCTATTGATCTGAACTCAAAAAGTGTTTTTGAATCGCCGTATTATTACTTAAAAAACAATGACGAAATTTATGTTCAGCCCGACCGCACCAAATATGCTACGGTTGATCGCGGGTATCGTACGGCTACCCTGATACTTTCCGGGCTTTCCATTATTGCCATCGTTCTTTCCAACTTATACAGATAGGTTACAGATTATGAGTACAAAACCAATGGATTTTTCTATGTTCATGATGCCGGAGGACGAAAAGCCATCTGCTCATGTTGATATAAAAGGCATCTTAAACAGATATATTTATCATTGGCCGCTTTTTGCGGTCGGGCTGTTTCTGGCCCTTACCGCAGCTTTTTTTTACTTAAAGGCTGCTAAACCCCTTTACGAAGTTAAGGCTGCAGTGCTCATTAAGGATGAAAAGAAAACACCCGATCAGCAGTCGGCCCTGCATGAAATTGATTTGCTGAGCTCATCAAAAACTACAGAAAATGAAATTGAGGTATTAAAATCCCAGCGGCTTGTGAGCCAGGTGGTAAAGGATTTGCAGTTATGGATAAATTATAGTGAACCCGGCCGGTTATCATCCAAAGACCTTTATAAATCAGGCCCGGTAAAGCTGACTGTGATTAAACCCAGCGGCAATTTTGACCATGGCAATCTTACCGTAACGGTAAAAGATCAAAAATCCTTTATGTTGAAAATGCCGAGCGGCGGCCAAAAGGAATTTCTGTTCAATACAAGCTATAAAAACAGCTTTGGCACCTGGAAATTGGAGCCGACTGATAAATTGCAGCAATACACAGGCTCTAAAATCAATATATTTATCAGCGACCCCGAGCAGGTGGGGCAAGACTATCAAAAATCTATTGACGCATCTGTATCAAACAAGCTGGCTACCGCTATCATTTTAACATTTGATGACCCCGTTGCCCAAAGAGGTAAAGATTTCCTTAATCAGCTGATTTACAATTACAATCTGGCTGCTACCATAGAAAAAAATAAGGAAACAAAAAGTACCATTGATTTTATAGACCAGAGGTTGGCTGATTTAAGCGTTGATTTGATTAGCTCTGAAAAAAATGCAGCAGCCTTTAAAAGCAGCAGAGGCCTTACAGATATTACCACTAACTCGAAAATCAGCCTGGACAATCTGCAGATGAACGACAACCGTTTAAACGACGTTAATGTTCAGTTAAGCGTTATCGAAAACATTGAACGTTACGTTAATTCGCCCCGGAATTCGGGCAAGGCGCCATCAACGGTGGGTGTTAATGATGCAGCATTAGGTGCACAAATTGAGCGGTTAACACAATTGCAGGCAGAGCGGGACAGGCTGCTGGCTACTACTCCTGAAACCAACCCGGATTTTGAACCGCTCAACAGGCAGATAGCTACCACCCGCGAAGCTATTAAGGAAAGCGTGGCCAACATCAAATCGTCACTATTAAGCACCAGGTCGAAGCTTCAATCCTACAGTTCACATTTTGAGTCATCAATCAAGGACATACCTACCCAGGAACGCCAGTTCGGCAGCATCAAACGCCAGCAGGAAAGCAAGGAAAGTTTATATACCTACCTGCTGCAAAAAAAGGAAGAGCTATCAGTAAGCTACGCTTCCACACTTTCAAATGATCGTGTAATAGATCAGGCTTATCTGTCATCTACCAAGGGCATGAACAAACCTATGGCCATGGCTATGGCCGTATTAATGGGTTTGGCGTTGCCGGCAGGTTTGATATATGCCAGAAACACCGTTAGCAGTAAAATTACCAATACCCAGCAAATCAGTCAGGTTCTCAATATTCCCGTGCTTAGTGAATTGCCGTTCGAATCTTCAAGCAACCCGATTACCATCAATGACCATGATATTAATGCTACTACGGAACAATTCAGGGCGTTGCGTACCAAGTTATATCATTTATATGAAAACAATGATCGCGGCAGGGTAACCCTTATCACTTCCAGCGTACCGGGTGAAGGCAAAAGCTTTATCAGCAGTAATCTGGCAGCTTCGCTGGCCTATATTGACCGTAAAACGGTGATACTGGAGTTAGATATGCGCAAACCTCAAATTGCCGGTATATTTAATTTGCCCAAAGAACATCCCGGCATCAGCAACTATATCAACGGCACTGCCGGTCTGGATGATATTATACAAAGCAATAAACTGGTTCCGAATCTTGATGTTATAGCCTGCGGCTCCATAGTAAAAAATCCATCAGAGTTGCTTGAAAATAAACGGCTGAAAGAGTTAATTACCACCCTCAGCCATATTTATGATGATTTGATTATTGACAGCCCCCCTGTACACCTGGTTCCGGATGCCATGATACTTTCCCGTATGGCCGACCTGACCCTATACGTTATCAGGCAGGGCTACACAGAGCTGAAAGAATTGAATTTTATTAAAGAATTGCATCAGAAAAAGCTGTTACCGGCAATCAACATCATCTTTAATGGTATTGAGCGGGTAAAATATGGCTATGGTTATGACTATACTGAGCCGTATTATAACGCCAAAAAAAGCAACCCGGCAAAAGCTGTATTCAGTAACTTCTGGAGCCGGTTTTAAATGCTGCATACTTATTATTTCATTGGTAAACCTGATGATTAACAAGTAATGACTAACTATGAAAAAGCCACTGTACTCAATTATTATACCCACTTTCAATTCAGGTGCAACTATTGAAACTGCTATAAAAAGCATTTTAACGCAAACGTTTGAAAATTTTGAGTTACTGATTATAGATGGCGCCTCGGCCGATGATACCTTGAGCATAGTTGAAAAGTATGCGGTTCGGGATGACAGAATTACATTTGTTTCGGAAAAAGATAACGGCGTTTATGATGCCATGAATAAAGCCATTGCCAGGGCCGCCGGCGAATGGCTTTATTTTTTAGGAAGCGACGATTACCTTGCCGGTAATGAGGTACTGCAGGAGGTTACGAAAGAAATTCAGGAAACAGCCGGCGCTGTTGATTTTATTTACGGCAATATCATATCACCTACGTTTGCAGAAAAACTAAACATAGTTTTCAGTAAGGAGAAGTTAATAGAGGTAAACATCTGCCATCAGGCCATTTTTTACAGAAAGAATATTTTTGAAGATATTGGCTTGTATAACCTGAAATACAAACTTGCAGCCGACCATGAGTTTAACCTGCGCTGCTATTTTAATGATAAAATCAAAACGAAGCACATTGACGTAACCATTGCTTATTATCATGATGGCGGATTGAGCAGTAAAAGCTATGATAAGGTTTTTTTTAAGGAATACCCATATATTATAAAAGCTATTACCAAAAAGGAAATCCCCATAATGCAATTAAAAAAGTATAGTAACTCTACTGTCCACTTTTTTTACCTTGTGCTGAAAAGGATGCTGTACATTTCTGATTAAAAAACATGTAAGCTAATTAAGCCCGTTTTGCTTTAGTATTTCATCAGCGATGGTTTTGGAATTGTAGGGCGAAAAGTGCTTTCTGTCTAAGTAATTATAAACATCATTGGTTATGCTGTTTATGCCTGAATAATCATACACGTGTTCACCAAATATACTATGTATAATGTTCATATCCGTATTATTGAATTTCAGCTGATCATAAAGCGGAGTAATTACAACATAGTATTTTGATTGATGCCTGTTAAGCAGCAGTTTTATCCTGAGCAGTATTTGCTTCTCTGCCATCGAGATTTGATTTGCCCTGAACTGCTGCTTTTTTGACCTTTTATACAAAAAACCGGTTTTTACCAAAGAATCAATAATCGATGAGTCCTTTCTGGTAAATCTGTCGCGGTCATAGTTGGCTGCAATACTGTCCGTACACTGCCTGTTACTATCGTTGGTAATCAAATCCGATTCCCAATCGGGAAATACATCGGTTACTTTGTAGCCCAGCAAAATCTTTATTTTGTTCAAATTTAAAAGCGGCGGTATAAACGTTTGATAGTGCTTAAAGAGGTAAGTATATCTATTCTCTCCGGTAAGCAGATAATGATCATTGGCATTACACCGGCCATCATTGTCAAAGGTGTAGTCGGTGTCCAGATAAATGAATACATTATTTATTTGATAGCCCAGAGAATCCAGCAGTCGCAGCTTGGCGTAAATTCCGCCTATGGATTCGTTCCAGTTGGCATAATGAAAGAATTGCGAGCCGGGAATTTTTGTTTGCAGATAACAGGCATATAAGCCCACTGTGCGGCTGCTGCCGAAAATGAAAGAATTGTATTTAATGTTGGATTGCAGCAGCTTCTTAGTTGATATATCTCCTAATGACTGGTAGGAATATTTCCAGGAGTAATTTTTGTAGCTGCCAAAATCCATATACATATCCTTGCGCACATAGAAAAATGCAATTACAGCCAGTATAAAGGCAGGGATGGAAATAAACGCAATAAGCTTTAGCAGAAAACGCCGCATAATTTAGAATTGGAAATAAATAAACTCCTGCTCGTTGCCGGCAAACTGAAATATAAGCAGCATAATACAATAGTAGGCCATATACCGGTATGGCCTCTTCCAGCCGGTTCCAAAGCTGGCTAAGGCATATTTTTGTTCGCGGCCCAGCCACTCCATAATTATAAAGATGATGATTAAGGCCAGCAGAAACAGCTCCCGGGGGAAAATAGCAGGCACAGTAAACAGCGATGCCGAAAATATTTTAGCAATGTAACTAACGGCCTGCTGTAAACTGGCTGAGCGGAAAAATATCCAGGCAAAAACCGTTAGGATGAAGGTAACCGTCATGGAAAACAATTCGGATAAATCAGGCAAGGTTTTTCCTTCGGCAACAATACCCAAATTATTCCGGTTGGTCCTTAAAATAATGGATGGCATAATGTATAAAGCATTCAGGCCGCCCCATATGATAAACGTCCAGTTGGCCCCATGCCAGAAACCGCTCACTAAAAAAATAATGAAGGTATTCCTTACCCGCATCCATGTTCCGCCCTTGCTTCCGCCGAGCGGTATATATAAATAATCCTTAAACCACGAAGATAATGAGATGTGCCAGCGCCTCCAGAATTCAGAAACGTCCCTCGAAAAATAGGGATAGGCAAAATTCCTTAACAGTTCCACCCCGAAAAGCCGGGCCGTGCCAATGGCTATATCTGAGTAACCTGAGAAATCGCCGTAAATCTGAAATGTAAATAATAAAGCGCCCAGTACATGAGTACTGCCCGAATAATCATTAGCGTTGCTAAAAATGATGTTAACATAATAAGCGCATTGGTCGGCAATAACAACTTTTTTGAAAACGCCCCATAAAATCTGGCGTAACCCGTCAACCGCATCGCTATAGTTAAATACTCTTTTCCTTTTCAGCTGGGGCAGTAGATGCGTTGCCCGTTCAATGGGCCCGGCCACCAGCAGCGGAAAAAAGCTGACAAAGAGAGAATAATCAATAAAGTTTTTTTCAGCCTTGATCCGGTTCTTATAAATATCTATTACATATGACAGGCCGTGGAATGTATAAAACGAAATACCAACCGGCAGAATTACCTTCAGCGTCCAGGGGTTTACCTGAAAACCAAAATGTGAGGCAGCCTGACCAAATGATGCTGCGAAGAAATTAAAATATTTAAATACCCCCAAAAAACCCAGGTTGATGCTTACGCTCAGCCAAAACCAAAAGGTTTTAAGACGTGGATTTTGCGTTGCCGACATTTGCAGCCCGGTAAAATAATCAAGCAGGGTAGAAAATATGAGCAGAAAGAGAAATCTCCAGTCCCAGCAGCTGTAAAAGAAATAGCTGGCTGCGAGCAGTAAAAGGTTTTGATATTTTAAGCTTCTGTTAGCTACAAACCAATGCAAAACAAAAATAACAGGTAAAAATACAGCAAAGGCAACTGAAGTAAAAAGCATGCTTAATTGTGTAGTTTATTAATGTGGCTCAATATATACAGATAAACAGGCATCGGCAGAGCGCTGATAAAGGTTTTTATGTATAAGCCGTGAATATATGATATTTGTAACAACCTGAAATAAAATGAGTATAAATAAAAATGCCGGAACATCCATTACAAAGCGAAACTAAATTATTTAAATTTTTTGCACTGATTACTGATATGGATAGATATTTTTACACCTGCAAACGATTGCAAATGTAAAAAAGTTGCTTTCAATGATTAATTAACTAATATTCAACAGCAATTAAACCTACTTAAATATTAAGTAACATAACTTATCAATAATGCCCGATCAAACTATTACTGCCGGCAAGCAAAGCTGGGATCTGCACATCAGATCAAAAAACAATTCATTCAATTTACATTTTGATGAAGTTTGGAGCTACAGGGATTTATTGGGGCTTTTGGTACGCCGTGATTTTGTTTCATTTTACAAGCAAACCGTTTTAGGCCCGGTCTGGTTCTTTATTCAGCCGCTGCTTACTACTATTATGTTCACTATTGTTTTCGGGCGGCTTGGCGGCTTTTCTACCGATGGTGTGCCGCAGTTTTTATTTTACCTGGCAGGTATTACAGCCTGGAATTATTTTGCCGATTGCCTCACCAAAACATCTACGGTATTCAAGGATAATGCGAATATATTCGGCAAAGTGTATTTTCCGCGTATCATTATGCCTTTAAGTATTGTGGTAAGCAACCTGATACGCTTTGGCGTGCAGCTGCTTCTCTTTTTTATCGGCATGGCCTATTATGGTTTTAAAGGAACATACTTTCACATGAGCTGGGCTGTTGCTCTGTTTCCGCTGGTTGTAGCGCTGATGGCTGCTATGGGGCTGGGCGCCGGCATGATTATCTCTGCCATGACGACCAAATACAGAGACCTTGCTTTTTTGCTTACCTTTGGCGTGCAGCTACTTATGTATGCTACTACCGTGATATACCCCCTATCCTCGGCGGGCGAAAAATACCGCCTGCTGCTGGAAGCCAACCCCATGACGGCGCTTATCGAAACTTTCCGGTATGGCTTTCTGGGCAAAGGCAGTTTTACCTGGGCCTCATTTGGCTATTCAGCCGCCGTTACGCTGATTATTCTGCTTTTAGGGATTATTACTTTCAACAAGGTTGAAAAAGACTTTGTTGATACAGTTTAACAGCAAATAAAGAATTTGAATTTAATAACGCACCATACCTCCGGTTTATATAAATCACAGATATTTTTAATACATGTTAACAGCAATTAAAGTAGAGAAACTTTCAAAAGCATACAGGCTTGGCGAGATTGGCACAGGTACAATCAGCCATGACCTGGAGCGCTGGTTTGCCAAAATCCGGGGAAAGGAAGATCCGTTTTTAAAAGTCGGGGAAGCAAATGACAGAACTGTAAAAGGCTCAAGTGATACCGTTTGGAGTTTGAGAGATGTTAACTTTGAAGTAGAACAAGGCGATGCAGTTGGCATCATCGGCCGTAACGGTGCGGGCAAAAGTACATTACTGAAACTTTTGAGCAGAGTTACTACTCCTACAACAGGTGATATCTATATTAATGGCAGAATTGCAAGCTTATTAGAAGTAGGTACCGGTTTTCATCCCGATTTAACAGGGCGCGAAAATATATACCTGAACGGCGCTATCCTGGGTATGAGAAAGAAAGAAATTGCCCAGAAATTTGATCAGATTGTTGATTTTGCAGGTGTTGAGCGTTATGTTGACACTCCTGTTAAAAGGTATTCAACCGGTATGTATGTACGGTTAGCATTTGCGGTTGCAGCACACCTGGAATCTGAGATTTTGATAGTGGACGAAGTTTTAGCTGTGGGCGACCTTGAGTTTCAAAGGAAATGCTTAGGCAAGATGGGCGATGTTAGCAAGGGCGAAGGCCGCACTGTTTTGTTTGTGAGCCATAACATGACTTCGATAGCTGCCTTATGCAATAAGGGAATTTTGCTGAACAACGGCCAGGTACAGCTGGAAAGCTCCGCATCCGAATGCATCAACCTGTACCACAACATCCAGACAAAAACTGATTTGGCTACAAAGTGGATAGCTGACAACGATGACTTTTATGATGCTGCCTTTTCAATAAACCAGGTATCCTTAACCGATCCGAAAGGCAATCTTATCAGCAATGGCCTTATTGACCCGGAGAAAGGCTTGCTGCTTGTTATGGAAGGCACTGTTTCGCAATTTAACAAGGCATTGAAATTAGGATATGAGCTGCTGGATGATAAAGAGAACGTCATTTTCACCTCTCTTTCTACTGACTGCGACCCGGAAACATGGCCGGTAATAGAATTAGGAGAAAACAAGATTATAACCAAAATACCTACCGACCTGCTATACCCGGGCAAGTATTCAATACGCATGCACGTCAGCCTGCATCATCAAAAATGGATATGTAATCCGCAGGGGAAAACCATAACTTTAAATTTCCAATTGCTTGATTCAGATTCAGATATCACTTATATTAGTGAAAACAACGCTTTAATACGAGTGAAACAACCTTTTTTCAGTTAATCTCTGTATAAGTACTACAAGCTAATTAATAACTAAATATATGAACTTTCTTAACCCGTCAATTACAAACCTCCAGCAGTTGGCTAAGGATAAAAAGGAGGAATACTTAAATAGTGACCCGTTTCCGAGTATCTATTTTGACAACTTCTTCGATGAGGACATGCTGAACAAGGTGCTCGATGAATTTCCTGATTTATCAAAGCAAAGGGATATTATCAGTTACAATTCGCCTTACGAGAAAAAGCTGGCTACTAACGGCGAGTCGCTGTTCGGCGAAACCAGTAAAATGCTGGCCCATTACCTCAACTCACAGCCCATGCTTGAGTTTTTACAGGAATTGACCGGAATCAAGGAAACCTTGTTGCCCGACCCTTACTTTTACGGAGGCGGCTATCATGAAATTAAACCAGGCGGCTTGCTGAAGCTGCACGCTGATTTTAACAAGCACCTCACAGCAGGCATTGACCGCCGCATTAACCTGCTGGTTTACTTAAATAAGGACTGGCAGGAGAGCTACGGAGGCCATTTTGAATTATGGGACGAAAAAATGACCAAAGCCCATAAAAAGATTCTTCCGGTCTTTAACCGTGTGGCCATATTTTCTACAACTGATTTTTCCTATCACGGGCATCCTGATCCGTTAACCTGCCCTGACGACAGAAGCCGGAAATCACTTGCATTTTACTATTATTCTAACGGCAGGCCTCAAAACGAAGTAAGCACAAAAGATAATAATACGCAGTTTGTAGCACGCGAAGGCGTAAAGGGCGATGCTGTAAAATACAGAAAGCCGGTAAGTTTCAAAAATATAATAAAGGATTTAACACCGCCTATTATTGTAAAGGCCGCAAAGCATTTTATTAAATAGTTTTAACGTTTTAATTACCGGGAATTTGAAGTATCTACCTCTACTCAATCAGCATTGGCATTGCCGGTTATAGTAATAATTAACAAAAATTATGCTGCCTGTTATTTGCTGAATCTGGATAATTAGATAACTATGGCCAACGTTTTTACTTTTTGCGCGCTGCTGTTTGCCTTCGGTATATTTAAATTGAAAGGTACTGCAAGGCTGATTGTGTTTTTAACAGGCATAATTTTTTTTCAGGAAAACATTTCTCTTTTTAACCTTATCACGTTTCATCTTTTTTTAATATACACGCTGCTTATTGCTGAATTTTTTGAGCCGGATGCCTGGCAGCAGCTCCGGCGTTTTCCATTACTGGCACCTCAGCTTATTGTTTTTGCCGGGGTAATATGCATCGGGATGTTTGACAGGTCTTACAGCTTTAAAACCAACTTAAAGCATGTTGTTGATTACTATAGCAGTACGTTTTTGATTATGTACCCCTTTTATACCAACTTTAAAAGGAAAAGCAATTGGGATCAGCTGTTTAAATTTTTCCTTATCTCATCTTACCTGCTGTGCCTTTATGGTTTTTATAATTATTTTACCAAAACAAACCCTTACGACAGCCTGATTTCGAGCACTTACAATTCTATATCTGCTTTCGATGAATATCTTCACGGAGACAGGTTCAGGATAAATTCCTTTGTTTCGCACCCGGTGTACTATGGTTATTTAACGGGTATTCTGTTTTTGATAACCCTCTGCCACTTTATCTACGTCAAAAAGTTCAGGATGTATTATCTACTGCTGATGCCCCTGCTGCTGATGAACCTGATCATGACCAATTCCAGAACGCCCCTTATTACCATGGTTGCCGGTGTTTTTGCATATATACTGATTGGCTTGGATATGAAACTTAAAATACGGGTTATTGTATGCACTATAGCCGCCTGCACAGCTATGTATAGTGTGCCTTACATTAAGGATAAAATTGACAGCTCGTTAGATGTGTTTCAAAGCGGAGGGCAAAAAACAGAGGGAAGCGATATGGCTATGCGTGCTGTACAATTTGATGCCAGTTACGCCTTGTTTAAAAAAAGCCCCATTTTTGGCAATGGGTTTAATTACATTTTTTCTGTTTTGAAATTCGACCCCTCGGAGGATACTGCCGATACAGACCTTAAAGGATTTGAAAGCTATACCTATGAGCTTTTAATAGAGCAGGGTATTATTGGTATTGTTGTAAACATAATATTTTTTGTTTGGACGCTGGTCTACTTCCTGTGGAAAATAAAATCAGCTAAGCAGCTATCGGCTTTAGGCATAGCTACGGTGATTATGTTTTTAATATTCGGTATAAGTACCGGCACGCTAAATTCATGGACGATTACCATGGCATTTTTAGGAATTTTGGTGGCCGGCATTAAAAGAGTTGAAGTTTTAAAGCCTTTTCTTAAAAGAAGAGCGATGTGGCTCAAACAATATCACATGCTATCACAAAATACGCAGACTCAAACCGTACCCGATGTTCAGTATTAAAGTTACAGCAAAGCAGAATGAATTATTTTCGGCATTCCTCGCTTTACTAACAGTATGCTCATCACAAATGTATAACGCTTATAACTTTTATTACAGTGTATAATATTGCTGTCGGTATTCCAACGCATAAAAGGCCGGCAATGCTGGAACAGGGGATAGTAAGCGTACTAAATAATGTAGTCAGCCCGTCGCTTATTGCCAAAGTACATGTGATAGTGGTTGATAATGATGAATCAAAAACCGCACAAGACACGGTAAGCCGCTTAAATAGCTTAACGCCTCACAACTTTGAACTGCATTATCACAGCTTCCCCGTCAAAGGCTTATCCAACGTCAGGAATGAGATATTTAAACAGGCATTAAAGTTCGGCCCTGATTTTATAGCCTGTTTTGACGATGATGAATATACTACTGCAGAGTGGCTCAATGAAATGATATTAACCATAACCTCGAACAGTGCCGATGCTGTGATAGGCCCGGTTATACCCAAAATTGAGGAACATATACCGGCAGGTATAGCCTATCATTTCACCTACCATAAAATAGCCAACAACAAAAGGATTTATTTTTTAGAAACCAACAACTATATTATCAGAACCAGCTTTTTATTAAAACACCAGCTGGAATTTGATCAGCGTTTCAATTTTTCGGGTTCGGAGGATAATTTTTTTGGTGTGCAAGCCTTAAAAAAGGGCGCCCGGATTTACTGGGCCGCCAAAGCAGTTACTTATGAAAACATCCCCGAAAAACGGGCAACATTAAAATGGCTGATTATGCGCAATTACAGAAGTTCGCTGACATTCATCTATGTTTTACTGCTGGAAAGAGATTATGCCAAAGTTTTTAAGAAATTATCTACAAGCTTGGCTTATAGTATTTTGGGAGTAGCTGCCTTAATATTCCTGCCCTTTAACATTAAATATAAATATTGGGGGCCGGTTAAAATAGCTACGGCGCTGGGCGGCTTTGCAGGTTTGCTCAACCTGAAATATTACGAGTATCAAAAAGATTTAAAAGCTTAATTTACTATAAATAGCCTGGTTTACTCTTAAATAGTACCCGGTGTATATACCTGGCTGCGGGCCAATAAAATTATTGACATGAAAGTTATACTCCTTAATGCCTACCCTATGGATGCCTCCTATGAGCTTTGGAAGCAGGGTTTGTATCCAAGCCAGCACTTATGGGGCATCATTGAGTTAAACAGAAAGCCCGGGTTTGAATGCATCATACTAAAACACGAAAAATATAAGCTGTTAAACAAAATCGGTAAGTTTTTTAACATTCAGTTTTTGGATCAGCAGCTCAGAGCTTTATGGCTGTTAAGAAAATGCGATATGATTTACGCGCCTTACGCGGCTGAAAACACCAAGCTGATTGTAATTTTGAAGCTCCTGGGCCTGGTAAGCAAGCCGGTAGTCGTCATGGTTCATCAGCCCTTGTTTGGCTTTAATTCAGGTAATCCTGTTAAGGAATATTTCATAAAGAAACTTACGCTTCAATACGATGCTATTGTGTTTTTGAGTGAACGCTTAAAGCAGGATCTGATAAATATTATGGCGTTGCCGCCCGGTGCAGCCGATAAAAAACTTTTCCATCTCGACTGGGGGCCGGAGGAAAAATTTTATGAACAATATTTGACCCCTAAAAACCCTGCAGATACCGATTTTGTAATAAGTGCCGGGCATACCACCAGAGATTATGATACTTTAATTGAGGCGTTCAGATCTATAAATTTTCCGCTTAAAATTTATTGTACGCCTTCCTCCATGCCAAAAACTACTGATATTCCGGCGCATATTACTATTTACTCAAGCGAAAAGCATCTTTCCTACTTCGATTTGCTGAAGGAGTATAACCAAGCCCGGATCATCTTAATACCCATAGCCGGTAACTTCCGCGGCACGCAGGGGCTTACCAGCATGCTTGATGTATATGCCATGGGCAAACCCGTAATTATTACCAAAAATCCTAATCTCGATATAGACATTGATGAGGCTGGCATTGGCGTTACCGTACGGCAGGGCAGTGTTGAAGATTGGAAGAATGCGGTAAGTTCAATTCTGTATGATTATGACACCCTGAAGCGAATGGGCGATAACAGTTTAGCGCTGTTCCACAAAAGGTTCAACATGGCTGAATTTTCAAACGGCCTGGCAAAAATATTTTTGAGTGTATATAAAGAACCAAAAAGATAGTAGTAGGTTGCAAATCAGCCAAAACCAATCAATATGCATAAAGCCAATAACTTTGATTTTTTACGATTACTGTTCGCATCATTTGTAATTATTTCACATGCATATCCTTTATCAGGAGTGAAAGAATGCGATTTGCTGTGCCAGGTTTCTGATGGTAAATTATCTTTTTCAGGTATAGGGGTTAATGGTTTCTTTATCATAAGCGGTTACTTAATTTTTCAAAGCCTGGAAAGAAGTAAAGGCCTGATAGATTATTTCTGGAAAAGGCTCCTCAGATTGTTCCCTGCCTTGTTTGTAGTATTAACAGCTACTGTACTGCTTGCACCCGTTGTTTATAACGATCCGTTGCCTTATCTGAAAAACAAAGCAGTATATACTTACATTCCCAGAAATTTAAGCTTATATAATGTACAGTTTGGAATTAAAGGCGTATTTGAAAATAATCCTGAAAAATCAGCTATTAACGGATCACTATGGACAATTCCCTATGAATTTACCATGTACATCCTTTTATCTTTCCTGTACTTCTTCAATAATAAACGAGTTATTAAATTTTTGCTGTTGGTAACATTTCTGCTCCTTGTTTCAATCAATGTGTTTTTCGCATCGTATTTAGGAAAGTATTACTTTCATATCAGCAGTAAGTTTATTTTTTATTTAGGTGCCTTCTTCGCTGCCGGTTCATTATTAGCAGCGGTAAATTTTGAAAAAATCAAATATATCAAAATCATCACCATCAGCTCGGCAGCAATATTGATACTATCATGCTTGTTCCATGCCAGCATAGCTGTTACGGAATTTTTTATTGATCCCCTTTTAATTATTGGCTTTGGTTCAAGCTCTGCGCCAGTAATTAAAAATATAGGCAAAAAAATTGGTGATTTATCGTATGGGGTATATATCTATGGCTTTCCGGTACAGCAAACGCTTGCTTATTACTTCAAATTCGGCCACATACAGCTAATGGCCTATGGGTTAATTATTTCATATATTCTGGCTTACTTTTCTTGGCATCTGGTTGAAGCCAGGGCTTTAAAACATAAAAATATATACGTCCTGCTGCCAAGCCTGGCCGGTACATAAAAATTGACACTATACCGCTTAACTGCTTCAGAGCAGTTAAGTTATTGTGCGCTTAGCACAACTACCGGTTTTGGCAGGGGTACGGTACAATCTACAGGGATAAGCACTGCCGAAGTATAGGGCTGCAAGGTAATGGAATTGTTGTGTGAAACGCCGGTAATATCAATATAAGCCGCCCCCAGATTTACTGTTTTGCTCGAAGCTGCTGCATTATACTCAAACCTTATAAAACCCGGATCGGCAACCGTTTTAGGCGACTGGCTGGAGTTGGCATCCTTGCCATAACTGGCCTTCCACTGGGCAAGTGTGATATGGGTAAATGCAGACCAGTTGTTTGTTTGGATGGTGCTGCCATCGTTTACCGGCCTGGCGTAGTAATTGCTGTTAAACGTTCCAAAAAGATTTATATTATACCCTACAAAGGAGCCGGTTGGCTGCACTGCGGTTTTAGCAACCAAATCGTTTTTAACAAAGGTGTTGTTATTAATGGTATTGGCACCGTCGGCCTGCATAACAAGCTGGCCGCCGGAGTTATTAAAGGCCACATTGTCATGCACGTTATTAAAAGAGGCATTGTGCAAAAATATGCCGCCGTTTGAGCAGTTGGCCGTAGTATTGCCCGATACTTCAACGTTTGCTGTGTAATCATCCAGGTATATTCCGTTGCCTAAACCCATGCTTGGCGTTGCCGGCGGTGTTCCGCTGCTGTTTCCTGGTCCGTTTAATACAATGTTGTTTAGTACCCGCTCTCCTGTATATACAGGGTTACCGTTACCTATACCGGTATATATTGCGCCTCCGTCATCCTCCTGCAGGCAAAAATTGGTAATATAATTTTTCTGAACAACGGTGTTATTTCCGAAAAAATCAATACCATTATACCCTGCACTGTCAATTCTGTTATATTCAATCATGCTGTTAGGCCCTTCAAGGTACACTACTACGCTTTGCCGGGCACTAATAGTACCTATGCCCGGCACCAGGGCTGTATTTGTAAAAGTATTATACCCTACATAGGCGCTAACAAACTGCTGTGATAGTAAATATATGCCATTGTTAATATTATTGTTGAAGCTGTTATTCTTTATAATCAACACGTTAGAGGTGCTTCCGCCCCACAAACCGTCAATAGCCGCATTTCCGCAAAACTCAAAGCTGCAGTTTTTTACTGTCAGGTTATTAACTGTCTGGATGAACAAGGCATCTTTGTTAGCACCTTGAAAGTCAATGTTCTCAAATGTGAGGCTGTTTTTATAAGCAATAGCCACCAGCGTATCAATTGTTGGCACACTTACGTTTTTAGGCGTGTCAATGCTGTAAATTTTTATTTTGTGAGTTGATAAATTATAATACCACTCATTAGGCTGATCGAGGGTTTTAACATCATTCTGAATAAAGTACCCCCAGCCGTTCTGCGGCGGACTGCCTTTCGCAGCAAATCGTATGGTTCCTCCCGATTGTGAAGTAATAACGTTCCTGTCCACAGTCCACCTGTTCTTTCTGGCCACCACCTCGGCTCCCGTCCAGCTTGCGGTTGCTAAAAGCGCATCAGTAATTGAAGTGCTGGTTGAGGAGGCAATGGTGTTCCAGCCTGTATTCGGATACCTGCCCATGGGTGCAACGTTACTGCCTTTTACTACAATGTTGGGGGCAGATACAACGGGCAGTACATTACTGCTTTCCCATATACTGCCGCCTGTATTTACCCACGAGGCTACCTTGGTAAAGCCGGTAATTACCGGCTTGGCGCCCGTGCCGTAAGCGCCGTATGTAACGGCCTGCGCAGGTGCGCCGTTAGCGCTTAAATTGATGGTGCCGTAAAAAACATCCCCCCGGTTGAACAGAACAGAGTCTCCGGATGAGAGGCCCTTATATGAATTTAATTTACCAATGGTTTTCCATGCTGCAGCGGGGCTGTTGCCGGCATTTGCATCATTACCTGAATTTGATATATAAATATTTTTGGCCTGCAAATTCAGGCCGGCAATCAGCAATACCAAAAGGGAAAAGGCTCTCATAATTTTATAATTTTCACCATTGCTTCTGGCCGAAACCTGTATTTTAAAAAGCAAAGCCGCTTGTTGAAATACAGGGCAATATTGATGGAGAAAAATATGCTGTTTAAATATAGTACTGTTTTTACGGATACGGATTTATTATCAGGCTATTCAATTATAATTGATTCGCTTAGCGTTTTTTTCACTAACAGATTATAAAATTAAAGAAATATATTTGAAACAAAAATATGAATTTTAAATCCACATTTGTTGCTTCTGTTCATCAGCAGCTCTTATCTGCGCCTGTGAGTATTGACACTTATGCAAAGGCAGCTATCAGTAACCTTAATCTATTGTAACCATATCACCTTACTCTGCCAGTAATAATGCACAAATTAGCCATTGTTATTCCCGCTTATAAAGCCGTTTTCTTTGAACAGGCGCTTGCCTCTGTTGCTAACCAAACCTGCAAAAATTTTACCTTATATATCGGGGATGATGCCAGCCCGGGTAACCTCAAACCAATAGTTGACCTATACGAAAATCAAATTGATATTGTTTACAAGCGTTTTGATACAAATTTAGGAGGTAAAGACCTGGTAGCCCACTGGGAACGCTGTGTTGATTTAATTGGTAATGAAGAGTGGATATGGCTGTTCTCTGACGACGACATTATGGATACCCATTGCGTAGAAGAATTTTATGCCACGCTTGAAAGCAGCCCCGGTTTTAACATCTATCATTTCAATGTTACCAAGATAGATGCCGGCGGCGGCATTACCGATGAATTTTATTCGTTTCCTGATGTGTTTTCGAGTGAAGAGTTTTTAACAGGCTCTTTTGCCATAGCCGCCAATTACAGCGTTGTTGTTGAATATATATTTAATAAAAAGCATTTCATGCAAACAGGCAGATTTGAGCGCTTTGATTTAGCCTGGGGGAGCGACGATGCTACCTGGATAAAATTAGGGCGTGGAAATGGCATCAAAACTATTCCGGGCGCAAAGGTTTACTGGCGGGCCAGTGCGTTCAACATTTCTCCTAATGACTGGGACGGGCCGTTAATTGAAAGAAAATTTCTGGCACAGATGGAGTTTGTAAAATGGGCCTTTAAAGAAATTGAAAGCCAGCGTTTGCAGGTGGATTACAATAAAATAAACAAGCTGGCCGATTTTTTTATCTTCAAAGCCATTAAGTACAGGGTGCCGGCATTATCTTATCAAAAGGTAAAAGAACTGGGCTCTATTTATGCTGATTTTTTTAAAAAAGGGATTTTTAAAACGCCGATAGTTTTGTACCTGCAAAGTTACAAGCGTTACTGGCGGTTAAAAAATGCAATTAAAACCAATATACTGCGGTATAAAGATGTTAACTAACTGTGTTATGGCCCTAATTAAACGTTTATGAAGGAAGGAATCAGCGTTATCATTCCGGCCTATAACCGCGAGGAATTTATAGCAGAGGCTATTCAGAGCGTAACGGATCAGAACTATGCAGGCCCGCTTGAAATTATTATAGCTGATGATGGCTCTGCAGATAAAACCTTAGAAATTGCCCAAACCTTCAGCCATACGGTAATACTGCGTAAACCAGAGGGCTGTACCACACAGGGGGCCTCGGGAGCAAGAAACAGGGGGTTGCAGGCAGCTGCACAACCCCTCATCTGCTTTTTAGATTCCGACGATTTTTATCTGCCGGGGCATCTGGACAAAATGGTGCTGGCTATGCGTAACAACCCCGATGCAGGCTTTGCCTTTTGCCGTACCTTAGAGGTTAAGACCGTTGATGCCGAAAAGCTGTATAAGCAATGGACACATAAGCGGATTTTCAGGAATGATATTATTAATCCTATTGTATCGCGTGATAAGATAATTAATACCAACAGCCTGATGTTCAGGAAGGAAGTATTTGAAAAAATCGGGGGCTTCAATGAGGCTTATTCCAATGGCGAGGATATTGATTTATGGATGCGGATCAGCGAACAGTTTAAGGGTGTTTTTTCAAATCATTACGGTGCGGTTTACAGAATTCAGCACGGCAGCCATCAGCTCACCAATAATTCAAGCTATAAGATTGATACATCAATTTTACTGATACTTAACCAGGCCATAGCACGCTACCACGAGTTAGGGCTGAAAGATGATAACAGGCTGTTTGAGTTGAAACACCTGTTGCTCCACCGTATGTACAGCAACAAAAAATTTACTTACTTGGTTAAATATTTGATGCTTATTACACGTTTTCCGCTTATTTTTTTATACCGGCTTAAAGTTTCCTATCATCAGTTTTTGAGCAGGAAGGGTATGTCCCGGTGGGCTGAGTTGAAAAGCTTCATCGGGCAGGAGGTATAACTTTGAGCAGGCAGGCTATCATTTTACAGGAATCTGCGTATAACTGCCCGCTTGCACAAATTATAGTTACTCAAATTGGCAGATATGATACGTGAAAGCGGCTGTGCTGATTGATACTATCTCACAAAGCTGCTCTTCAAGGTTTAATACAAAGTTTATAACATGATATTTATTTGCATCCCTGTATTTAACAGAATAGCTTATACGCGCAAATGCCTGCAAAGCATCAGGGAACAAACGTACAAGGATTATACCGTCATTATTTGCGACGACGGATCTACGGACGGCACTTCGGCTATACTGCAATCTGAATTTCCTGAAGTGATTGTTCTTCAGGGCAATGGTAACCTGTGGTGGACGGGTGGTATCAACGAATGCGTTAAGTATGCCTTAGCCAAGGCCAATATTCAGAGTGATTATATATTTACCCTGAACAATGATACCGAGCTTGCCGGCAATACGCTGCAGGTACTGACTGAGCAAAGCCGCCTGCGGCCAAACAGCATACTGGCCTGCGGCAACTATTTTATTAACGACAGAACCAAGCTGGAAAGTACCGCTTTTGTGCGGAGGGGTAAAATTCCTTTTTCAGATCATCATAAACCCCTGTTTAAATGGGGAGAAGATATAGGTAATTTAACTGAAAACGTTTACGAGGTAAGTTCAGTTTCGGGCAAAGGAGTTTTGATTCCTGTTGATATATTCCATAAAATCGGCCTGTACAATTTCAACAAACTGCCTCATTATCATGCCGACACTGAATTTTCATGCAGGGCATTTAATGCCGGTTATAAAATATTTTTAGTTTTAAACGCTGTGATTTATACCGACCCTGACACATCCGGCATAGGGCAGGTAAATTCAAAGGTAAGCTTCAGGGAATTTTGGGCAAGCTTTAATTCCATGCGCTCCGAAAATCATTTAAAAAGCCTTTATAACAAATCAGTTATCTATTACGGATATAAATGGCCTCTGTACCTCGCACCAAACTTAGTTTATATCGTTTATAAATTTTTTGTGAGGTATGTTCGTTCGCTGAACACGAAATAAACAGCGCCCGCCTCTTACTAATAACTGGCAATCTGTTTCTAAGAACACAAAGCAAAGTTCAATGTTAGTTACGGCTGATGAATCTGAAGCTATACTGCTGCGGCCTTACTGATAACAAATATTACCCCGGTGCAACAGGCTCACTAAGAGTGGGTATTTTAAAGAATTTTTATAAATTTGAGCCCGATTTAATGTATTTTTACAAGCCATTGGTGAATCATGTATGATACACGCATTCATGCAGTTAAATATGATATTGCATTAAAAACAGTATCGGGCATCGCTAAACATGAAAGTATCTGTAACTACAGTTTTAAAAAAGTTTTTAAGCTTATTTTAATGAAACATGTTAATTCTCCTGCTAAAACAATGTAACTGCACCGATTGCCCGATTCTGGCTGTATTGTAGCAGCAAAAATTACGCTTAAAAATGCTTATCATCAACTAAACCAATCAATCATACGTACAAATAATTATGGTAAAAATTGCTTTAATAGGAGCAGGAAAAATGGGACTGTCGCATCTGTCAATATTAGGAGCGCATCCTGATGTTGAAGTTGCGGGCGTTTGCGATACCTCTAAGCTGGTAACGGATGCCATACAAAAGTATTCCCGTTTTCCCTGTTATACAGACTACGGCAAAATGCTTGAAGCACAAAAGCCTGATGCTGTATTTGTTTCTGTTCCAACCAAATTTCATGCAAGCATGGTGAAGGACCTGCTCAGCCGGAACATCAGTATTTTTGCAGAAAAACCGTTTTGCCTTACGCCCGAAGAGGGGCTGCCCTTAATTAAGCTGGCTAAGGAGAAAGGGCTGGTTAACCAGGTAGGGTACCACAACAGGTTTATCGGTACCTTTAACGAGGTCAATAGGCTGGTGGATGGCGGCCACCTTGGCGAAATCAATAACTTTGCGGGTGAAGCCTACGGGCCGGTAGTAGTAAAGAAAAAAAATGACACCTGGCGCTCTGATCCTAAACAGGGCGGAGGCTGCCTGCTGGATTATGCATCGCACGTGCTCGATCTGATCAATTATATCCTGGCCCCGGTAAAGCAGGTAAAGGGCAGCCTGTTAAAATCTATCTATTCCAATTCGGTTGAGGATGCCGTGTATGCGCTGCTGGTGCTGGAAAACAACATCAGCGGAACGCTGTCGGTAAACTGGAGTGATGAAACATACCGGAAAATGTCCACCTCCATTACCATAAGCGGCAGCAAGGGAAAGATTATCTGCGATGCCAGCGAACTAAAAGTTTACTTTAAGGGTGCCGGTTATCCGGAAGGTTACTCTAAGGGATGGACCATAAAATCAGTTACTGAATTAACCGACCCGGTTAACTTTCACCTCAGAGGTGAGGAATACTCGTCGCAGATTGATTATTTTGTTGATGCAGTGCAGGGCAAGGTGCCTAACAACAGAAATACCTTTGAAAGCTCCTGGCATACGGACAGGGCTGTAGATTTAATTAGAAAGGCCTCAAATTAAAATGATGGAAAGAATATTATTTGGCGATAACCAGTTTTTTGCTGTAAATCATGCCTCGGACGAAAAATCAAGAGCTCAGTCTATCAGATTCAAGGAAGACTCGGCCATTATAAGCACGCTTGATGCGGCCATCAGCCAGGGCGTTAATACCTTTATGTGCACCACACATGACCGGATTGGCAACATCTGCAACCACATCAGGAGTAACCCCGAGAAGTATGCTGACTTTAAGATTTACCCGGGCATGCCTTATGCACACAAGTATGCCAATGCCATGACTGAGCTTGGCATTATGGGCACTATCAAGCAATATGTTCCGGGCAACTTTTTCGGCTCGCTGTTTAAGGGCGGCAGCGCGTTTCTGGCTAAGGATTTCATCTCTATCATGGAGCTCCTGATTGATGCTGAAATGAAAATGTTCAAGGGGGTCAGCACTCCGGTTATCTTCCTGCAGAATGTAATTACCGACTTGCTGCTGGGTTTAAGGATGAATGAAATTTTGTATGCCTTTTACCACTATGTTAAGAAGAAGTACAATGCAGAGGCCGGCTTTATCACCATGAACATGCCTAAGCTGGTGCAGGTACTTGAAGAAGGCGGTATAGAAAACCCTGTCATCTGCACTTCCATCAACGTTTCCGGCTTCCGTATGGCCGGGGGCAAGGAGGTTTACGAGGAAACGCTGCGCACCAAAAAGTTCAGAGCCATTGCCATGCAGGTACTGGCCGGCGGGGCTGCCAGTCCGCAGGAGGCCATCAAGTATGTATGCAGCCTGCCCAATGTTGAATCCATCCTGTTTGGCGCCTCCTCACAGGCCAACATTGCACAAACAGTAGCCCTTATTCATAAATATGATGATATTTACCGGAAATCAGATTTAATGGTTGCCGGTTACTGATTTATTCAAAAATACTTGTATTTATATCAGCAGGCAGGCCCGTTCCGGTCTTGCTTGCTGAAAATAAGTAACAGCTTCAGGTTCTTCCTTTACCCTCCTGCTGGTGATGTGCCAGGCACTGATGCCGGTAGCTTTAATACACTATCTGTTTCAAGCGGTACATAATCCCTGCGCTTAACGCCCCGTTCTCTTTCTAATGTTATAAATCAATGCCATTGCAATCCGGTACACCTTTTAACGCCATATATTTGATTAAATAAATACAGTAAAATAATTATTAATTTTTTTAAAATTCCTATAACCTTATTATTGAAGAGCCCGTATAAAGAAATCAAAGCAGCAATTGCTCGCAAATAAACCTATTGCTCATTCAACATTATCTGTAGCTATATGATTTCTTTATACACTTATGCGGTATCAGTTTTTAGCTTGGCGGCAGTTTTTATCACCTTTTGCATTACCTATTTGTTATACAAAAGAGCCTGCGCCCATGCCGATTGCAAAAAGATAAACGAGCACCGGCTGCAGGCTTATACTCATTTAAACAATACCCTTGCTATAGCAGCAATCTCTTCAGGCGAGTCCGATAAATTGTACCACAGTTTATTTTTTTCAGCCGAAGATTTTTTTCGCTTTAAAGGCGCATTGGCAGAATCGCACAAAAGAGCATTCTGGTTCTCCAAAACCACGTTGAGCTGCCTGAGCAAATATATTCAGGTGTTTGAAGCCGCTTACAGCTATTACGGCCTTACGCCCGACTCGGCAAACACCCTGTTTCAGGAATTCGGGATTGAGTATTATCCGCTGTTCAATCATTACCAGAACAAGCTGTTATCATCCATACAGTCGGACATGAATACCATGGCTGACGTGAATACATTTCTGGGTACCGAGCATAACAGCAGCCATGTTTCAAAGCTCAACCATATTATAAATTTCACAGCACAACCGGCAGATCAAATGGCAGTTGCATTAAGCTAATCACCTCTTTTATGCCAGTTTTAGTTAGCTCAGCATTAATGCTGCACAGCTTGGTATAACAAATCAAGAAGTTTATTTATTATTCCTTTTAAGTTTGTAATAATTTCTGATTCAACTATTCGGGAATAATATTTGTACGCAGGATATTATCTATGAGTACAAAGCCTTTTTCTCCCAAACAACATGGCCTCAATGATTACGGATTTGTTGCCTTGCAGCTATTAGTGCCTCCATTATTAGGTTTCAATAAAAAAGCAGTTAAGCTGTACCGCTTTTTAGGGTTTAACTTGTTAACCTACAATGCGCTTACCGACACCCCGGTAGGTATCAGGCCGGTAATTTCGTATCAAACACATAAAAAGATCGACATAGCCAATGTAGCCGGGCTGGCGGCAGCAACGCTGCTGCCCGTAATACGCAAGGAAAAGAAAGTGTTGGCCTTTCATCTTGGCTTTGTAGCCCTGGCTGCTGTGAATATATTGCTAACCGACTGGGATGCTGATACCCATCAGGATGCACAGTAACTATAAGGAATACCCAGCCAGGTGATTTTCAGTTATTACAATACCTTAAGCTTTTCCAGGTAATCATAATTGTACTGGCAGCTTACCAGAACCGGGCGGGTATATTCTTCCTGCTCCACAAAGAAGTGCTTCATGCCTGATTTACCGGCATTTTTGAACAGGTCAGCAATATTAATATCGCCTTTGCCTAATTCTGTGCTTTCCCTTTTGGCAACATTCATATCCTTTAAATGCCATAGCGGGAAACGGCCCGGATACTGATCAAAATAATGCTGCGGGCTGCTGCCGGCTGCAATAACCCAGCCCAGGTCCATCTCCATTTTCACCAGGGCGGGGTCGGTTCTGTCTAATAAAATATTGTAAAGGGTTTGGTTTCCTGCCTTTTCAAATTCATTCACATGGTTATGGTATCCAAAAGTAACATTGGCCTTTTTACATTCTTCGCCGGCCTTATTAAACCGGTCGGCGCTGCGCTGATAGTTTTCAACGGTTTGCCCCTCCGCAGGTAAAACCGAGCAAATCAGGTATTCCTGGCCGGCCTCTGCAGCTTCATCAACAGCCTGCTGCCAGTTCTGATCTATCTGCACATGCCCGCTTACCAGCTTAATGCCTAAATCCTGCGTAATTGTCTTTATTTCCTTAGGTTTCAGGCCATAATAATTACCCTTATTGCTCCTGGCCGATTCTACCTCGCGGTAACCGATTTTAGCCAGCTGCTTTAAAGCGCCTGCAGGGTCAGCCAGCATCAGTTCCTTTACAGAGTACAATTGAATGCCTGCTTTATATTGCGGCCTGAATACGCTTTTTGCCAGAGCCGGAGATAACACAGAACCGGCTGCTAACATACCGGCTGCTTTCAGGAAGTTGCGCTTTGAATTCATAAAATAAATATAGGTAAATAATGATTGAAATAGCAGGTTCATAATTTTTTGCGCCTACACAAATAATTAAAAACTTAAATTATTAACTAAATGTTGAATACATAATTTTTAAACCACCTATTTATAAACATACCATCACCTATGGAACAATTAAAAGCTAAAGGCTATGGCGCCACCGGCTCAATTTTCAGCAGCCTGTCCATTATGGATTTTGAGCGTATGCCGCCTAAAGAGGATGAGGTGCTGATTGACATCTTGTATTGCGGCGTTTGCCATTCTGATTTACATCAGGTGAAAAACGATTGGGGCAATACGCTTTACCCCTGCGTACCGGGCCATGAAATTATAGGCAAGGTAGTACAGGCCGGCAGCGCGGTTACCAGATACAAAACAGGCGATATAGTGGGCGTAGGCTGTATGATAGATTCCTGCGGTGCATGCCATCCCTGCAAAGGCGGCGAGGAAAATTATTGCGAAGGCCCGGTGAGCTTTACAGCTACCTATAACGGCCCCATGAAGCCTGACGGCAGCGGGTACAACACCTTTGGCGGTTATTCGGATAAAATTGTGGTAAAGGAGTCATTTGTAATCAAAATTCCGGATACGCTTGACATTAAGTCGGCAGCCCCCATCTTATGTGCAGGCGTTACTACTTATTCGCCGTTAAAACACTGGAACGTTAAGGAAGGCACCAGAGTAGGAGTTGTTGGCCTGGGCGGTTTAGGCCACATGGCTGTAAAACTGGCTAAGGCTTTAGGCGCAGAAGTGACCGTACTAACCCGTGATAAAGAAAAACGTGCTGATGCAGAACGCCTTGGTGCACACCAGGTGCTGATTACTACTGATGAAGATGCTGTAGCCAGACAGGAACTGAGCCTTGACTTTATTTTGGTTACCATACCCGAAGCTTTTGAAGTTAACGACTACATCAACCTACTGAAGCTTGATGGAGTACTGACCACGGTAGGCTTGTTAGGCCCTTATAAAAAGGCGTTAAATAATATGCCAATGGCTATGCACCGCCGTTCAGTGGCCGGTTCTTTAATTGGCGGTATAGCCGAAACACAGGAAGTACTTGATTTTTGTGCGCAGCATAACATCCTGCCGGAGACGCAGATGATTAAGATACAGGATATTAATGATGCCTTTGATAAGATGAACGATGAGGAAGTACGTTACCGCTTTGTAATTGATATGCAATCGCTCAAAGATGAGGAAGTGAGCTAATCAAAGTTTGTACTAATGTAGATAAGATCGCATTATTTAAGGTTTCAAAAATGCGATATTAAAAAGAATAGGCAGGCGGTCAGAGTCAGTTCAGCTGGGTAGCAGCTTAAAAGTAAAAGCCCTGCAGGTTTGCCTGCAGGGCCGTTATCACCAAACACTAATCTATCATTAAGCGGCTACGCTTTTTCTGATCTCTGCTTTCTTTGCTGATAACAGCTTGATAAACTGATCATTTTGCTGTAAGCCGGCGTTGCTTTTATGTATCAGGTATAAGGCAGCTACATCCTTTGCCTGTGCAATAGCCAGCCGGGTTTCACCGGGTATAGCCGGGTCGGGCACAGCGGCGGCAACATCGGTTGCTTTGGCAGCCTTACGCCTGGCAGGCTGCTCGCTAACGGCAGGCTTACTGGCCGGCTGTGGTGCAGCGGCTTCCTTTTGAGCGGGCGCAGCTATTTGCGGTTTAACCGCAGCTTGCCTGTCAGCAGGTTCCATAATGGTGGCCTCCACATCAATAAAGCCCATATCCTCCACATCCTGAGTAAAAAATTCGGAGGCATTGGTAGCAAGCAATATAGCGCCTACAAAGGCCCGCTTCTGCGCCATTTTCTGCATCGTGTTCTGCAAACCCACCAGGTCAGGGTTTTCTGAACGCTCAACCCAAAGCCAGCCGCTGCCGCCCTTGCGGAACTTACCGGTCCCATCAGCCTTCATACGGTCTTGCGCAGCCTGGTCGGGCTTGGCCTTTTCTATCCAGCTATAGCGGTATTTAGGCTCATAGCTGTTCACGCTGCCTTCACACTGGGTGATAATACGGCCCGCATTTGTTTTTACGGTAGCCTTATAAGTGTAAGCTACAAACCGGGTAGCCAGGTCGAGCACCTTATCAGTACATTCAAACTCAACCGACAGCTTAAACAAGTTCATTAACTTTTCAGCGCCGGGCTTCAGCAGCGTTGGTTTCTGCACACCGGGCACCACACCGTAATCCTGATCTTTTACCAGCACCTCGCGGGTAAAGGCAATCAGCGCGTTGCGCATCTGCGCCATATGAGTGATTGAAAATTGCATTTCATCACTAATCATTGTCAGTTCTGTAGTTTCCATTGCTGTTGTTTTTAATAGCCCGTTGCCGTTTGTCATCTCTGTTAATACACCTTATCATATCAAATGGTATGCCCTGCGTTATAATGGCAATAAAGGCAGTAATTTCTTTAAAGGAAAGTGCTAATATGTCATGTTTTTAGTGCATCATTAGTTACACTAAGTTATCAGTGATTATTTAACTTAACGATATAAAATTAGCTAAAAATATTAGCAATTAAAAATAATCATGAAATATTATTCTACCATGATAAAGCATAATTTAATATCATCGAGAAGAAATAGTTGAAAACATCTAATCATACTTTGAATACTTTAATTATGTTAGCAGCCATCAGCAATTATAGTATAGCACAAACACTAAGTGCTGTTATTGATTTGGCGCTGATTACCAATTAAATTAATTTAAAAGAAAATATTGATTACCGCCGCTATACAGTAAAATATGAAGAGCAACCGAACTATTATTAACTATGTTTGTCAATAAGTTTTACCATTTGTTTAACTGTAAAGCATTTAATAACTCCTGCTCCATCTGATGATTAAAACTGTTTTTGTAACCAGTACCGAACCCAATAGCGGTAAATCCATTGTATCGCTTGGCTTAATTAACATGCTGCTGGGCAAGGCGCAGAAAATCGGTTATTACAAGCCTATCATAAGCGGTAAAGAACCCGGTAAAAGGGATGATCACATTCAAACAGTACTTAAATTCTTTGATTTGCCTGTAAGCTATGATGATGCCTACGCCTTTACCTGGCAGGAGGCCATGCGCCGCACGGAATCAGAAAATCAGGGTGAAATGATTGATACCATCATCCGTAAATACAAACAGCTGGAAAACCAGTATGACTTTACCGTAATTGAGGGCAGTGATTATGAAGGGGAAGGCACCGCCTTTGAGTTTGATATTAATGTATCTATTGCTAAAAACTTAGGAGCGCCGGCCATTGCAGTGATACCCGGCGAAGGCAAAACCACCGCACAGGTAGTAAATGCCGCCTTCACCGTAATCCGCAACTTTGAAGCCCGCGAAATTCAGGTGCTGGCGCTGATTGCCAACAAGGTTGACCCCAGCCAGGTAAAAGATATACATGAACTGCTTATAGCCCAGTTACCACCCGGCATCAATATTAATGTGATCCCTGCCGATAAGGGACTGCACGCCCCTACCATGCGGGAAATTCTGGATGGCGTAAACGGCAAACTTCTGTTTGGCAGGGAACGCCTGAACAATCAGGTAGATAACTTTATTACCGGCGCCATGCAGGTGCCCAACTTTTTGAATTATATTAAAGAGAATGTACTGATTATTACCCCCGGCGACCGCGGCGATATTATTATCTCCGCCCTGCAGGCAAATCTCTCTACCAGTTACCCGCAGGTAGCCGGCATTGTGCTTACCGGCGGCAACGAGCCGGAAGAGCCCATTATACGCTTAATAAAAGGGCTGCAAACCATTGTACCGATTATTTCTGTGCCAATGGGCACGTTTTTAACCACCACTACTGTGGGCGCCATCCGGTCGAGAATTACGGCCGATAACAGGCAGAAAATTCAGCTGGCGGTTGACACCTTCAACAAATATGTAGATGTTAAAACGCTCGACGAGCGTATTGTGACCTTTAAGCACGGCGGCGGTATTACCCCCCGTATGTTTCAGTACCAGCTTACCAACTGGGCCAAAAGCCAGCGCAAGCATATTGTACTGCCCGAAGGAAATGATGAGCGTATTTTAAAGGCCGTTGCCCGGCTGGTAATGCAGGATATTGTGGAACTCACTGTTTTAGGCAATCCTGATGATATTACCGCCAGCATTAAACGCCTGGGGCTGGAGCTCGACCTGAGTAAGTTTCATATCATCAACCCGGCAACTTCCGGGCGGTACAATGAGTATGTGGATACCCTGTATGAATTACGCAGAACCAAAAATGTTAATCTTGAAATGGCGCGCGATTTAATGACGGATGTATCCTATTTCGGTACTATGATGGTGTACAAAGGGCACGCCGACGGTATGGTATCGGGCGCGGTGCATACCACGCAGCATACCATCAGGCCGGCGCTGCAGTTTATCAAAACCAAACCGGGCATCTCCGTAGTGTCTTCCGTATTTTTTATGTGCCTGCCCGACCGCGTTTCTGTTTTTGGCGACTGTGCGGTAAATCCGAATCCAACGGCCGAACAACTGGCTGAAATTGCCATTTCCTCAGCAGAAAGCAGCCAGCGGTTTGGCATTGAGCCGCGTGTGGCCATGCTGTCTTACTCGTCGGGCACTTCCGGCGAGGGCGAAGATGTGGAAAGAGTACGCCGTGCTACGGAAATGATAAAAACCAGGCGCCCTGATTTAAAGGTAGAAGGCCCGATACAGTATGATGCCGCTGTTGATCCCATTGTAGGCAACACCAAGCTGCCCGGCTCCGCCGTAGCCGGGCAGGCCAGCGTACTGATTTTTCCTGACTTAAATACCGGTAACAATACCTACAAAGCCGTACAGCGCGAAACCGGCGCCTTAGCCATCGGCCCGATGCTGCAAGGTTTAAACAAACCCGTGAACGACCTGAGCCGGGGCTGTACTGTGGATGATATTTTCAACACCGTAATTATTACAGCTATACAATGCCAGGATACCCTACCCAACTCTCCCCGGCAGGAAGGAGTATAACAAGCTGCTTATATCATGACTAACAAGTTTGAAACCCCAGGGAATAAACATCCTCAAAACAAAGGGCTGGATACAGTTTTTGTAATCAACTCCGGCAGCAGTTCCATCAAATATCAACTGTTTCAAATGCCCGACGAACAACCAGTATGTGCCGGACTGATTGAGCGTATCGGCTCGGATGATGCCCTGATTACCCATCAGGTTTTTACCGGCAGCGATGAACGGACAGAACGGCTAACGCTGAACATAGCCGACCATCAGGACGGCTTGCGGCAGGCGGTTAAGCTGCTGACTGATAAAAAGACAGGCGTTATCAGTAATACCGGCGATATAAAAATTGTAGGCCACCGCATTGTTCACGGCGGCGAAAAGTTTACCGAACCGGCGGTTATTACCCCGGAGGTAAAGGAAGAAATTAAAAAGCTGTTTGCCTTGGCGCCCCTGCACAACCCGGCTGGCTTGTTAGGCATTGAAGTGGCGGCAAGCATTTTTGACCAGGCCGCGCAAGTTGCTGTGTTTGACACCGCCTTTCATCAAACCATGCCTGAGCATGCTTTCCGCTTTGCCATACCCAGTAATTTGTACACCAACTATCACATTCGGGTGTATGGTTTTCATGGTACCAGCCATCAGTTTGTAACCCGCGCGGCTACGGCCTATTTAAATAAGCCCGATGCAAAGCTCATCAGCATTCACCTGGGTAACGGCTGTAGTATGGCCGCAGTAAATGCCGGGCAATGTATGGATACCAGCATGGGCTTAGGTCCGCTGAGCGGCCTGATCATGGGCACCCGCTCGGGCGATGTGGACCCATCCGTTATATTTTATCTGATTAACCAGCTGGGTTACACGCCCGATGAAGTGAGTAATCTGCTCAACAAACAGAGCGGCATGCTGGGGCTGACGGGTTACAGTGATATGCGCGATGTTACCGCTGCTATTAATCAGGGCGATAGAAATGCACAGCTGGCTTATGATATGTATGCTTACCGCATTAAAAAATACATTGGTGCATACGCTGCTGCGCTCAATGGCCTGGATGCCATTATTTTTACCGCAGGCGTAGGCGAAAATGATGCCTTAACACGGCAGCTGGTATGTAACGGCCTTGAATTTTTAGGGATTGAGATAAGCCATGATGCAAACCACACCCGTGCAAAAGGCATCCGTGAAATTAATGCCGATACCTCAAAGGTAAAAGTGCTCATTGTGCCCACTAATGAGGAACTGGAAATTGCCAGCCTGTGCCACCGGCTTATTAACGGTTAATTCCCGGTAATAAAGGCAAACCGGGCATTTTGATACTTTGTTTTTTCCAGCTGCCTGCGCAAATTTTTAAAGCTTTGCAGAGGCCCCTGTGTAGCAAACAGATTGGTAAGCCATGCAGGCACCGAACCGCCGGGATCGGCTTCCAATAGGTAATCTATCTTTATTTTATTGTTTTCTTCAGGTGTAATCGTCCACCGGCCAGTTGAGTGGGTTATGCGTACAATGCCGCTCTTTACCGGTACCATACCCTGTACACATGGCGCATCCATAGTAACCACCTTTGTGGCCGGGTTTTGACTGATGATAATATGGGCTATAAAATCGCGGTTTTCTACCGGCCAGGGTACGCTCACTTCCGAGTAATAGTATAGTTCTGATGCCGATACCTGCTTCAGCAACCGGCATGATTTGGTATGGTAAACCCAATCCGGGCAGGCATCTACATCCAGCAGCACAGCCACCAATTGCGCCGGCGAGGCATTAAGTTCGCATATTACCCGCAGCGCTTTCAGCTTAGAATCAGCCATTGGCCTGGTATATACTTTAATACCATCCTGCTCAGTACTCAGCTTCCAGCTTTCCTGAGCGAAGCATGCAGCAGAAGTGA
>CAXTAP010000017.1:0-7261 GCA_964241965.1 uncultured Mucilaginibacter sp. | reverse complement strand
CGCAGATCAGTTTCCAGCCACTCGCGTACCTGGGCAGGATTATTTGACTGGCCCAGCAGGTACATCATTTTGGTAACGGCAGATTCAAAGGTCATATCATAGCCGTTGGCTATGCCGATGTCCTTCAGTTGCTTGCTGGTTTCGTACCGGCCAAGTTCCACAGTACCTACCTTACACTGCGAAATATCAACAATCACCTTGCCGCTGTCAACGGCATTTTTGAGCAAGTCGGTAAACCAAACATCTGTTGTAGTATTACCGGCGCCAAAGGTTTCCATTACGATGCCGCGAACGTCTGCGTTCACAATGGCCTCTACCGCCCGCTGACTTATGCCGGGATACAACTTAAGCACCGATACCTCATTGACCAGCTTTTTATGTGCGATAAGCCCCTGCTCCGCAGCCTGCCTGATGTCATTTACGCTAAACCGCAGGTGAACGCCCGACTCGGCCAGTATGGGATAGTTTGGTGAACGGAATGCCTCAAATTTAGAGGAGTTGTATTTAAATGCCCGGTTGCCCCTGAACAGCTTATAATCAAAATAAATGCATACCTCGGGCACCCTCACGCGGTCGTTTTTTTTTGCTTTAGCTATCTCGATGGCCGTCATCAGGTTTTCCTTGGCATCCGTGCGTATAGCGCTGATAGGCAATTGCGAACCGGTAAAAATTACGGGCTTGCCCAGGTTTTCCAGCATAAAGCTCAAAGCTGATGCAGTAAATGCCATGGTATCTGAGCCATGCAATACAACAAAACCGTCCACATCATGATAATGCTGCTCAATTAATCCTGCAATCTGGCTCCATATACCGGGGTTCATATTAGATGAATCAATAATTTCATCGAATGAGTGCACATGGATGCGGCAGTTGAGGCGCTCCAGTTCAGGTACGTTATCCATTATCTGCTCAAAGTTAATGGGTTTAAGCACCTTGGTTTTGGGGTCGCTTATCATACCGATTGTGCCACCGGTATAAATAATCAAAATCTCAGACATGGAAGCTGGTTATGTGCTAAAAATATCAAAACTACTTTAACATTGTATTAAACCCCGAAAATAATTCTGGAATTTTGGGTAGTTACATCAGCAACGGTTTCTAAGGGGATCTGGTGTAAATCGGCAACTTTTTGTGCAATATAAATAAGGTATGCGCTCTGGTTGGGCTTGCCCCGGTATGGCACTGGGGTTAAATAGGGCGCGTCGGTTTCCAGCACCAGATGCTTTAAATCCAGATGGGCAACTACCTTGTCAAGCCCTGCGTTTTTGTAGGTAACCACACCGCCAATACCTAAGTAAAACCCTAAGCTGATGATCTTCTGCGCCTGCTCAAGCGTGCCGCTGAAGCAATGAAAAATGCCCCGCAGCTTTTCGTCCTGCTCCTGCTGCAATATCTCATACACTTCATCAAAGGCGTTGCGGCAATGTATTACAATGGGCAGGTTCAGTGATTTTGCCCAGGCAATCTGCCGGCTGAAGGCTTCCTGCTGCTCTTTCAAGTAAGTAATATCCCAATACAGGTCAATACCAATTTCGCCGATGGCATAAATTTTTAACTGTGCCGCGGCTGCGGTAATCATATCCATTTGCCGCTGCCAGTCGCTCTTCACCTCGCAGGGGTGCAGCCCCAGCATGGCAAAGCAATTTTCGGGATAGGCTTTTACCATCGCATCAATCAGCGCTATTGATTCAGCAGACACATTGGGTAAAAACAAGCGGCTGATACCTGCCTCCCGGCATTGCTGCATATGCCCGGCCAGTACAGCCGGCTCGGTATCATAATACTGGTGGGTGTGGGTATCGGTTAGCGCCATGCCGCAAATGTAAAAAGGCTTCCGGTATTACCGGAAACCTTTGTGTCAACTTTTTCTGACTGCCTTTTTTACAGCGGTATGGGTAACCGCTTTTTTTGCGGTCGGTACAAGCCGCCTGGCAGGCTTAACTTTTACCAGTTCCACATCAAATATTAATGTGCTGAACGGTTTAATATCGCCTGCGCCCTGCTGCCCGTAACCCAGTTTTGAGGGGATAATGAACATTGCTTTTGAGCCCTCATTCAATAGCTGCAGGCCCTCGTCCCAGCCGGGTATTACCTGCCCCTGGCCTACCACCACCTGTATAGGCTCATAAGTACGGCCCGCCTGCTGCAAACCGGCAGCCCGGGCATCAGCCTCAATACTGGAGTCGAATACCTTTCCGCTCAGCATACGGCCGGTGTAGTTAACCAGCACAGTATCGCCTGGCAATGGCTTGCGCCTTACGGACGCCCGGGTAATAATATATTTCAGGCCGGAGGGTGTAGTCCTCAATGTTAGTTTATGGTCGGCAATATATTTATCAGCATCAGCGGCTTCGGCTTGTTTCAGCTTGTCCAGAGCCGCATTGGCATCAGCCATTGCCTCACTCAGGTTTTGTACCTTAACAATCTTTACCACATAGTTAATGCTGCTGCCCTTTGGTAAAAAAGCCGGTCGGGAATTTTCGTGATCCTTGAAAACAGAATCGGCAGGCACTTTCACCAGCAAGCTGTCATTGGCAGCAACCTGCGGGAATATCTCCATCAGGTCGGCCACGTTTTGTGAGGGCTGTACCTGAATCTGCACCGGATGGCCTGCGGCATAGCTGCTGAAAAGCAGCGAGTCTCTATCCGTTTTTTGTATTACATGGAAAGTAACTACATCGCTTAACTTAATTTTAGGGCTTGTGCTGTGTGTGTATATCCTGTACGAAGCTCCTTTGGGCGTACGCTGGAAGCCGACCTGGGCCCTCACCTGCGCCATGCCTGCCAGGAACAGCAGGCAGTTTAAGATTAATTTTTTCATAAAAATAAAAGGGCCTTTCCGGTAAAGAAAAGGCCCTGATTAAATGTGTTGTTATTTAGCAGCCGGTTGCTGGGCCTGACCCGGCATTTGCGGTATGGCAGGCTTTGGCGCATTAGGATTGGGGTGGATAACGTCAACCAGCTCTACATCAAATACAATGGGTGCAAAAGCCGGCACCGGACCCATGCCCTGCTCACCGTATGCCAGTTTTGACGGAATTACGAAGGTAGCCTTTGATCCCTTGCTCAGCAGTTGCAGCCCCTCATCCCAGCCGGGTATTACGGCCTTCATGCCTACCGGAATGTGAATGGCTGCATAAGTGCGCATTGGCTGCGCTATTTTACTTTTTACAGCTACCTCTTTAATGCTGGTATCAAACACCTTACCGTTGGTTAAGGTACCGGTATAGTTTACCACGGCAGTATCGCCGGCGGCTGGCTTAATGCCCGACCCCTGCCTGGTAATTTGATACATTAAACCTGATGGCGTAGTGGTAACATTCAGCTTATTATCGGCAATGTACTTTTTTATTTTGGCGGGCTCCTGCTTACCTAAAATCTGTGCCTGTGCCTTAAAGTAATCAGTTACGCGCGCCTGGAAGATGGCATCAGTCTGGCTGCCTTTGGGTATAATCTTATCAACCTTTACCTCATACACAATATACTTACCCTTAAAGCCCGGTGGTTTTGGCTGATTTTTTTTGAATACGGAATCAGCGTTAACCTTAATGGTAGCGCTATCGCCTTCGCTCAGCATGGCAATACCGGCATAAACGTCGCCTTTATACTGCGGCTTAGGCATCAGCGTAGGCAGCGGCTTGCCGGTATCATAACTGCTGAACAGCACCGAGTCGCCATCAGTTTTGGCAATCAGGTTCACACTGATGAAGTCGCCTGTTTTTACAGTAGGCCCTGGTTTATCGGTATGTATATCATAAAGCAGGCCGCCTTCGCCCTTTTTAAATCCGCTGTTGCAACTGGCCAAACCAATGGCTGCAACAGCTAAAAGCATCAAGTTCTTGTTCATCTTAGTTTATTGAATTAATAGTGTTTTATATTCGGGTAGTAAATTCTTAAACTGCTCAACCACGGCTTCCAGCCTGTGGGCCGACTGGCCCCCGGCTGCATTGCGGTGGCCGCCGCCGTTGAAATACTTTTTGCATATCTCGTTGGCCGGAAACTCTGCCTTTGACCGCAGCGAGAGCTTTACCTTATCTGACCGCTGCACCATAAAGGCAGCCAGCCGGATGCCGGTAATGGACAGGGCGTAATTCACAATACCTTCCGTATCGCCGGTGTGAATATCGTACTGCTGCAAATCCTCTTGGGTAACTGCAATAATGGCCGTATTAAATTCGCGCAGTACCTCAAGCCTGTTGGTTAAGCAATGGCCCAGAAAGCGCAGGCGGTTTTCGGAAGCGCTGTTGTAAACCAGCTCATGAATGCGCCAGTTCACCGCACCGGCATCAATCAAATCGGCCACCATGCGGTGTACAGCCGAGGTAGTATTGGGCAGGCGGAAGGAACCGGAATCCGTCATGATGCCGGTATAAAGGCAGGCAGCCACATCGGCATTCACCAGCTCCCGGTGGTTTAGCTGTACCGCAATAAATTCATATACCAGCTGCGCCGTAGCACAGGCATTGATGCTCCAATACCGATAATCATCAAAATCTTCAGGTTCGAGGTGATGATCAATCATCACTTTAACGGCGCCGCTGGCCTTAACCAGTTCGCCCATCTCGTTGATGCGGCTCAGGGCATTAAAATCAAGGCAGAAGATCAGCTCAGCTTCGGCTATTAAACCAGCGGCCTTCTCCTGCTGCGCCGTGTAGATGATTACCTCCTCATTACCCGGCATCCACCACAAAAATTCGGGATAATCGGTTGGGGTAATTACCTGCGCATGATGGCCTAACTGAATAAGATAATTATATAGGCCTAATGATGAACCCAGAGCATCACCATCAGGTTTATGATGTGTAGTGATAACAATTTTACGGGGCTGCGCCAAGAGCGCTGTAAGCGAAGCTAAGTTTAACATTAATTAAAAAAACAGATGCAAAGCTAAGTAAATTAATCAAAAACAAACTATCTAATTTGCACAAAAGGCTTTAAGTTACCGCAGCAAAACCCTACCTTTGCAGCAATTTTTTTAGATACAACTATGGCAACTAACAAAACCTTTACCATGATTAAGCCCGATGCAGTAGCAAACGGCCATATCGGCGGAATACTGGACAAAATTATACAGGGCGGCTTCAAAATAAGCGCCATGAAATACACTTACCTGACCCCCGAAAAGGCAGGTGAATTTTATGAAGTGCACAAAGAGCGTACTTTTTACGGCGATCTGGTAAAGTTTATGTCATCAGGGCCGATTGTGGCTGCCATACTGAAGAAAGACAATGCGGTGGAAGACTTCCGCAAGCTGATTGGCGCAACCAATCCGGCCCAGGCCGAGCCGGGCACCATCCGCAACCTGTTTGCCAAATCCATTGAGGCCAATGCTGTACATGGTTCCGACTCTGATGATAATGCGGCCATTGAGGGCAGCTTCTTTTTCTCCGCCTTTGAGAAATTCTGATTTGCAGACCTGCGTTAAAGAATGTAATATTTTATTTTTAAGCGGGACAATTTGTTATTAAGGCAAATTGTCCTTACTTTTATAAAATCTGCCAACTATCTGTGATTTACAGTGTTAGAATAAATACTAAATTTTAAGTTTACGATTATGAAATTGTTATTCAGATCTGTTGTTTACGCACTTGTTATCGTTTTATTCGTGGTTGGCTCTGCACTGATGTTCAAAAAACATCCCGATGTTCAGTTTGCGTTTTTGCTGCCTGGTGTACTCATCGTTATCTACTCCACCATCCGCGATGATATATTTACCCGGCATACCACGCTGCGCGAGCTCAGAGGAAGATAATTTCCTCCACTATTATCCCTTCGGCCTTACTGTTTATCTGCTCGATGATCTGCGTACGCATCATTACCAGGTCGTTCTTAATTACGGACGACTCTATCCGCAGGAACATCCGCTTGTTATTAATGAATATCTCGCTGGTGCGGTTAGCTACCGATTTGCCTACAATATCGGCCCAGTGCGTTACCACGGCGGTTTCATCAAAGCGGCGGCGTATTTTGTAAACGCTCAGCATTTGCTCAATGGCCTCCTTCAGGGTTTTATCATTCGCTTTGCGCATATACTTCTCCTCCGCTTACTTCAAATAATTTAATCTCTACTCCTATCTTGCTGAAAATACCGGTTACGCGGCCGGCGCTGGCATCCGTAATAAATACCTGCCCGAACTCGTGCGCCGATACCATTTGCATCAGCTTGGTAATGCGCTTTTCATCCAGCTTATCAAAAATATCATCCAGCAGCAGCAGCGGCTTAAAGCCCTTTTGCTGCTGCAGGTAACTATACTGCGCCAGCTTGAGCGCAATAAGAAACGATTTTTGCTGCCCCTGCGAACCAAACTTCTTCAGCGGCATATCATGAATGGTAAATTCCATATCATCGCGGTGTATGCCGGCGGTGGTACGCTGCAATATCCGGTCCTTTTCCAGCGTGTGGTTCAGCAAGCCGGCAAAATCGGCATCAAACAGCTGCGATTCATAGCTGAGCCTTACCTGTTCGGCATTATCGCTTAAAAACTCATAGTACCGGTTAAATATACCGGTAAAACTTTGCATAAATGCCTGCCGCTTGGTAAACAGGCTGTTGCCGGCCATTACCAGCTGCTCATCAAACACCTCCAGCAGGCCGGCATCAAAGCGGCTGCTTTCGGCCATGCTTTTGAGCAGCACGTTGCGGTTGGTCAGTATCTTATTATAGGCAATCAGTTCATCCAGGTAATAGTGGTCGGTTTGTGATATCACGTTATCCATAAACCGGCGGCGCTCCTCGCTGCCGTCCATAATAATGCTGGCATCATAGGGCGATACCATAACCAGCGGAAACAGCCCGATATGATCGGCCAGGCGCGGGTATTCCTTTTTATTGCGCTTGAACTGTTTTTTCTGGTTGCGCTTTACCGCGCATGATACCGTATCATGCTGCTCGCCCCTGCCGAACATGCCGCTTACCATAAAGAAGTCGGCGCCGTACCTGATCTGCTGATTATCTATGGCATTGAAATAACTTTTGCAGAGCGACAGGTAGTGGATGGCATCGAGCAGGTTGGTTTTGCCTGCGCCGTTATCGCCCGTAAATGCGTTTACGCCGTCGCTGAAGGTAAGCTCGGCGCCGGCATAATTTTTAAAGTTGATGAGGGCTAACTGCTGCAGGTACATGTTCAATGCTTCAAAGTTAGCATTTTTGCCGAAAGGCGGATTTTTGAAGATGGCGAAGCAGGAGTTATTTTTATTCAGCCATCTGCCCGGCAGGTGTTCACGTTCACGGAGGCGTGAACACCCGTGAACGTTCATGAAC
>CAXTAP010000016.1:0-44487 GCA_964241965.1 uncultured Mucilaginibacter sp. | reverse complement strand
AAGTACTTGGTTCTAATGCCTGAATCTGATCATTTGTTCAGAAGAGTACGTAACAGAATGATCAACGGCTTCGAGTTTTTCAGTCGGAAGGCCGGTAAATTTTACCAAAGCTTTGTCAAAAAGCTGTTTAACAGGAGTGTTCATCTTGGTTTACAGCGCGAAGTAGCCCCTGGCATTTACCAGATCCTTACCCTTTGCTCCTCTGATTTATAGTTTTTGTCACCGGGTTGCAGGTTAAAGGCCCGGTAAAACGGAGCAAAATTCATCAGCGGGCCGTTTACCCGCCAGGTAGCCGGTGAATGCGGATTAGTGTTCACATAGGTGCGCAGGAACGCATCCCTTGTTTTTACCCGCCATATCCGGGCAATAGACAGAAAGAAGCGCTGGTCTGGCGTAAATCCATCGATTTTTTCATTCCCTTGGCCTTGCTGCGTCATCTTGAAGGCGTCGTAAGCTATGGCAATTCCCCCGTTATCGGCGGTGTTTTCGCCTAAAGTTAATGCACCTTTTACATGCACCGTATCCAGCACAGTGAAAGAACTGTATAAATCAGCCAATTGCTTTGTTCTCTCCTTGAACTTCCGGTAATCCTCCTGAGTCCACCAGTTGTTTACGTTGCCAAACTTATCATATTGTGCGCCCTGATCATCAAAGGCGTGAGTCATCTCATGCCCGATTACCATGCCAATGCCGCCATAGTTAATCGCGTCATCAGCCGAAAAATCAAAATAAGGATATTGCAGGATACCAGCCGGGAAGACAATCTCGTTACGGGAAGGATCATAATAGGCGGTAACTGTAGAAGGCGTGGTGTACCATTCGGTCCTGTCAACCGGTTTGTTCAGTTTGGCCAGTTGAAACCGATAGGCATCCTGGTTAAGCGAAAGAATGTTTTCGAAGTATTGGGCTCTGCTAATGGTTACCTTGTCGTAATTTCGCCACTTATCCGGGTAGCCTATTTTCTTGGTGATGGCATATAGTTTTTCTATCGCTTTTTGCTTGGTGCTATCACTCATCCAGTCCAGCTGTTTAATCCGGTTCTCGAAAGATTTTTGCAGATTATTGACCAGTGCAAGCACCCGCCTTTTGGCATCTTCATTGAAATACCGTTTCACGTATAGCTGTCCCAGCGCCTGCCCTAAGTAACCATCAACGTTTTCCGTCATGATCTGCCTGCGGGTTTTCTGCGTGGTCTGCCCGGACAGCACCTTGCTGAACCCGAAGGAGGCATCAGTAAAAGGTTTGCTTAAAGCATCAGCATAGTTTTCGAGTGTGCTGGCCTTGAGATAGATTTTCCAGTCTTGGATGGAAACGGATTCCAACAGCGCGTTCAGTTTATTATAATAAGCTGGCTGAGCCATATCCACCGAGTCCGTTGCTGCGCCTAAGCCGGAGAGCAATGCAGTCCAGCCGATGTTAGGCTGCGTTTTGTTAAGGGAGGTAACGGCTACTTTATGATAATTGGCATTCACGTCCCTCAGTTCAATATTAGTTTTGCTGGCGGCCGCATTCTGTTTTTCTATGCCGTAGGCAGTAGCCGCATTTCGGGCGGCAATAACCGGGTTGCTCCCGGTTAATTCAAATAAGGTGCGGATATATGCTTTATAGGCTTGCTGAATGCGTACGGTTGGTGAATCTGTCATGAAGTAATATCCCCGCTCAGGCAGACCGATACCCGCCTGATAAACATGGGCAATATTAACGCTGCTGTTTTTATTGCCGGGAGATATCCCAAAGCTGATGATAGAGCTGTTCCCTGATCTGAGTTCGGTAGCTATAAACCTGAGCAGCGCGGGTATGCTGTTAATAGCATCAATACGTGCCAATACCGGCTTAACAGGCTCGTATCCGCGCTTGTTGATCGTTGCCATATCCATACCGGAAGCATAAAAGTCGCCCACCTTCTGCTCAATACTTCCCCTGCTGTTTTTAGTTTGTGAAACGCTATCCAGGATGTTCTGCAGCAGTCTCTTCTGCGGAATATTCAGAAACGAATAGGAGCCAATTCCGGATTGATCATCAGCAATCTTCACAGTATCATACCAGCGCCCGTTAACATAGCGAAAGAAATTGTCGCCGGGCCTGATGGAGGGGTTTAATCCTGCCACATCCACAAAATTTCTCTTTTGAGCTTGCGAGCTGTTGGCTATACAAAAGAACACCGCTACTAAACACAGGTAAATCTTCTTATTCATAAAATGACTGTCTGTTCAAAGGTAATGATTTTGAGTTAAATGTCAGACGTGGAACAGGCTGCACCGATTTGCAGCTTAGCGCTCTGGCGCCACATCTTTAATTTTCTCCCGCTACTTTTCACTTAGCTTGCTCCAACCGCAAATTTACTTCTTTCCCATGCGGGAGATATGTTCTAATCACGCTTCCGATCTTTTAAGCCGCGATATTATTAGGCGTGCAAACCCTGCGGGTCAGGCAGACGGGCTAAATGTTTAAAAAAACTTGCCGTAAAACTTTTTTCTCACAGCGATCCAACCTTTTCCAATAAGATTTGGATGCGTTTGCCCTGTGCCAACACTATACTTCATCAAAAAAACTATATTTACCAGTCAGATAAATACTTTAAAAATTTCCATTTTCTATACGTTATAAGTCAATGATACTGAAAAGCCAGGCATATAACTCCCAATGAGCGTTTATATGCAGCCTTTTATGACGTACAGATAATCAGCCATACAGATTGGTGCTGTTTTTATTATGAATATTCTACTTGTGTCAGGTCCGGGTATATCACTGAAAGAGCCTTATAATAGCGGTATAGAAGCGTTTATAGTTTCATTCGCCAACCAACTTATTGATGAAGGGCATGTGGTAGATGTTGTTGCGAAGGAGGCGGAAGCCAGCGCTAAATTTATGCTTGTAAACCCGTTTACTGCATTTGCTTCAGAGAAGCTTGGTTTTTTTAAAAGCTTTAAAGAAAAGCGTCAGTTCAAAAATTTGGATGTCGATTCATATGATGTTATTCATTACAACATGTTTTACCCGCATCTGCTAAAGGTAGGGCTCCATTTCAATAAACCTTCGTTCTTAACGCTACATTCACCGGCTGACAAAAGGCGAATATCGGTTTATAGAAAAATTTCCCGGCGAAGCAACCTGATATTTGTAGCGATATCAGCAAGGGTCAAACGTCAATGGGATCGTGCGCTTGGTACAGATATGCCGCTTATATACAACGGTATAAATATGGATCTGTGGCCCACAAACAGCTTGAGAAACCGTGAGTATCTGCTGTGGTCGGCACGAATCACCGAAGAAAAGAATGTTGCAGCTGCCATTTGCGTGGCAAAACATATGCAGCTGCCGCTGAAGATTGCCGGCAGAATTGCTGACCAGCATTATTTTGATGTGCAGGTTAAACCGCATCTCAGCAATCAAATTCAGTATGTTGGGCACGTAACGCAGCGTGAGCTGAGCAACTTAGCGAAAAAAGCGTCTGCTTACCTCGCAACGGCAACATGGCAGGAGCCTTTTGGTTTGGCGGCCCTGGAAATGCTGGCGAGCGGCGTACCCATCGTTGGCTTTAATACCGCTGTTCCGCCGAACTGGAAGCATGAAAGCGTATCAACAACCGCATCTCTCCGCTGGCAAGACTTGGTGGAGCTGGTTAGAAAGAGTAATGCTATCAGCCCGGGTACCTGTGCAGCATTTGCATCGAACATGAATATCCAAAACATGACTTCGAACTACATAAAGCTATACAGAGAAGTATTGTTGCAAGAAGGTATGGGCGAAGAAACTATGTTTACGGACGACTGCGCGTTACCAATAGCCGCTCAGCAACCGCAAACCTTGAAGCAGAGTTAACTTATGAAGATTGCTGTTGTAGCCAAAACCAGACTGCCGGTAGCTGAGCCATTTCGGGGGGGATTGGAAGCATTTACCCACGCACTGTGTACGGAGTACATACGTCTCGGCCACAAAATCACTTTATATGCGCATGCAGACAGCGACCCGGAACTGAATATCAAAGGATTTTACGGCGATGAGCACCGGGAAAGCGAGCAATTCGAACTCTATGAGAACGACGAATACCTCTCAATAGCTGAGGATATTGAACAGCATGATTTTGATGTTGTTCATAACAATTCGACGCATGAACTACCGATATTATGGGGCGTGAAGGCTCCGGTCCCGGTAGTCACGACCATACATACGCCACCCATCAGCAAATTAAAAGCAGCGATTAAGATTTGCTCGGGTTCTGAAAATCTTCATTTTGTTATGCCTTCAAAATCATTTGAAGCAACGTGGCAGCCCTACATAGATAACGGTTCGATCGTCATACCTAATGGCGTTGATCTGGTGAAGTGGCCGCTTGTACGCAATAGTCGGGACTATCTGCTTTGGTTTGGAAGGATTGTACACGCTAAAGGCCTGGATATTGTAATGGACGCAGCCCACGAGATCAATATGCCGTTAAAGTTTGCCGGACCGCTCGATGATAAAAGGTATTTTGATGAACAGATCAGGCCCCGCATGACGGAAAATGACACCTACCTGGGCCATTTAAAACAGGCTGAGATACAGTTGCACATGAAAGGCGCGGCCGCTATGATAAATGCCGTCCGCTGGGAAGAGCCGTTTGGCCTCACCAACATAGAAGCTATGTCGTCAGGAGTGCCGGTAGCCGGGTTTGACCGCGGTGCTTTTTCTGAATTGGTCAATGCTGAAAGCGGAGTTATTGCGGAGCAAAAAAACGTGAAATCACTTGCCAAAGCCATCACAGCTGCCATACCATTGGAGAGCGGCAAGGTAAGGCGCCACGCAGAAAAATTTTCTCTGACAACGATGGCTGAGCGGTATATAAATTACTTTGAGAAATTGCTATGAAGATACTTCTGGTTGCCGGACCATTCATCTCCCTGCGTGAGCCCTACAATGGCGGTACGGAAGCATTCATCGTTGAGCATGCAAATGAATTAGTTCGCCTGGGGCATACGGTCGATGTGATAGCAAAAGATGCCGATGAAAAAAATCTGTTTCAGGTGATTGAATTTCACGAGAGCCCGCTCAGCATGAAGGATGATTCATACCGGCCATGTCCGGAATGGCTCGGACAGCAACACTATCAGGCGCTACAGTATGGCATGTTTGATGTTAGCCGATACGACATCATCCACTATAATTCATTTATACCCGAAATCTACGCAATCGGCGCACTCTTCAAAACGCCAAGCGTACTGACATTGCATCTGCCGCCAACAGAAAGATTTGTATTGATGTATAAATTTTTTATCAGGCATGCGCCTGTCTTACCTATTGGTGTTTCGAGCCGAATGAGCGAACAATGGAAGCCATTACTCGGCAAGAATGTGGACATAGTCTTAAATGGAATATCACTCCGGAAGTGGAGGTTAAACGTCCGAAATGCTGATGGATATTTATTATGGAGCGGGCGTATTACAAAGGAAAAAAACGTTGAAGCCGCTATACGTCTGGCCAATCATTTAAAACAGCCACTCAAGATTGTGGGCGCTGTTTTTGACAAGGACTATTTCCGTGATCATGTTCAGCCACAGTTAAACGAACATATTGAGTATATTTCCCATGTTACGCAGCAGCAGCTGAGTCAACTCGCGGCAGGCGCTTCGGCGTATTTAGCAACTGCTACCTGGGAAGAGCCTTTCGGCTTGAGCGCTTTAGAGATGCTCGCAAGCGGTTTACCTGTCGCAGGGTTTAATACTGCCATACCTCCGGAGCTGCGCAACGAAAAAGTGTGCTTGGCAGTTGACTCACATGACTGGCGGGATCTGATAAAGCTGTTGGATATTGCTAAAAAGTCGGAACCTGAAGCATGCAGAGACTTTGCCGCCTCATTCGATATGGCAAAAACTTCTGCGGCCTATGTAAATGCCTATGAACGCATAGCGGAACAAGCCAGGCGATGATGAAGCCAACGATATTCTATTTTGTACATGCGCACGGGAATGGCCATAAGGCAACATTCAATATGCTGTATCCGGCATTGTCAGTCTTCTTTAAGGTAATAGCAATAACGACGAACAACGAAATAACCGGGTATTTGCATAAAAAGCACGACGTTCAAGTGCTGGAACTCCCTCCAAAGTATCCGGCGGGTTACCACATACCGGCGCATACCTTTTCAAAAGCTTTTGAAGTTACACCGTATGCAATGGAGCCGGCAGCACGAGCAAAAGCGCTGGCTGAAGCCATAGAGCGCTACCGGCCAAAGGCTTTCCACTGCGATGGTGTTCCCGAGCTGGCCATCATGGCCCGGGGCATGGGCGTGCCGGTTATTTTAGTGCACCTGCCCGGAAATATTATGAACGATCCGACACAGGTCTTTGCTCATGAACTGGCGGATCATATCGTAGCTCATTTTCCCTCTTATCTGGAACAGGCGGACTACCGGTTTGCATCAAAAACCTACTACAGCGGATACATGTCGCAGTATGCCGGCCATGAGTTGAAGCGAAGCAACCGTTCAGCTGTTCATCACGTAACCGTCCTGCTGGGTTATGATAATTATGATGTACCGGTGCTTAAAAATATAACAAAAGATCAAAACACCCGGTTTACAATTATAGGTAACAGGCAGAATTATAATTTAGCTAAAAATTGTACACAGCTCGGCTTGGTTAAAGACATCAGGGAAGCTATGGCTGGACAGGTAGTGATTTCGGCAGCCGGTCAAAACACCATAGCGGAACTTGTATCGCTTGGTAAACGTTTGATCCTGCTGCCGGAGCCCAGACCGTATGACGAGCAAGCGGTACATGCAAATGTATTAGCTAACCAAAATATTGCGCTGTTAGCGCAGGAAACTTTCAGCGCTGAGCAGTGGCAAAACGTGCTGCAAAAAGCGGCGGTATTTACACCTCGTTACCAAAATCTGGTAAACGCGTCGGCACCTGAAGCGATAGCGCAAAAAATGAGAGATTGGTATGCCTGAATTCAGTATTGTAACCCTTGTTAAGGGAAGGCGAAAGCAGTTAGCCAATCTTTTGAACTCTATAAAAGCATCGACGGTTCTTCCCTGCGATATACAAGTCGTTTGTATGGATGACCCGGATGGGATCGTGATGCCTGACGGTTTACATGTGAGCCTGCATTTAATTAATGGAAATGATGGGCTGCCACTGGCTGCCGCGCGGAATATGGGCATCACCGCTACCAAAACGGGCAACGTCATTTTTATAGATGCAGACTGCATCGTATCGCCAACCCTGTTTGCAAGTATGCTGATGGATTTGCAGGCTGAAAATATAATCGCAGCTTATCCTTTGTATCTGCCGGTAGTGCCAGATACAGGAAATTATGACGATCTGAAAAATAAAGCGGTGATACACCCTGCGCGCGCGCGCATCCCGGCCGGCGAGCCGGTTCAACACTTGCATTTCTGGTCTTTAATATTTGCTATTCAAAAGCAAACGTTTGAAAAAATTGGTGGCTTTGACGAATCCTTTACAGGGTATGGGGCAGAAGACACAGATTTTGCCATGATGTTTCACAGGGCGGGCATCAGGCAGATCTTTGTACGCGATTACGTATTACACCAGTATCACGATAAGCACGATCCGCCGTTAAACCATTTTGATTCAATTATTGAGAACGCTACGCGTTACCGGCAGAAATGGCATGTTTTGCCCATGCGGCGCTGGTTGAGCGCATTTGAAGAAATGCGCTTGATAAAAATTGATCAGGCAGATAATATCACCATCAATCAAAAACCTACGGATAGGCAGATAAAAAGCAGTATTTCACCTCATCCGTATTGATACGGCACCTGTGGCGGAAATAAAATTATTAAAATTTAACATTTCCTGTGGCTATATCATCGGGGAGATATTGAACGGTATAAATACACCCTCTCACAAGCCGTTTCCTAACCGGTATTACCAACTCTTTTGCTACATCAAAGGTTAGATGCATGGGTTAATATTTTTTGTGATTGTAAAGCAATTGATGAATTATGATTGAAACGATTTTCTACGAACTTAAAAAATTTTTAAATAGATCCCCTCTGCGTTCAATAAAGTATCAAATTTATTCATTATGCATCTTTTGATGGCAGATCATTAAAAAAATCAAGCATGAACTGCAGATTGCTTTCTGATAGCATATCATTGGTTTGCTCCAGGGCCTCACGGGTGGCTATGGCAGTCCTTTTCAGCATTTTCTTTTCATAAGAGGCTATCGCCTCATGCAGGTCATGGTGCTTCTTAAAAAACATAGCCTCGTACAAGTCCACAGCATCCCACATCGCCTGGTTTACACCGTCGCCGGATGGTGGGGTCTGGTGCGCGGCATCGCCCAGCATGGTTAAATTTGAAAGCGGCTGCCAAGCCTGATCCTCAGGAAAATAATATTGCGGGCGATGGACAAAATAAGATTCATCGGTTGAGAATATCTCATGCCATTTGTCACTCCAATCCCCGAAGCGCATTTTAAACCAGGCAAATACTTCATCCTTCTTGCTGAAATCAATGCCCGGTGAGTTAACCCAGTTTTCCTCTTCTTTAGTAATAGTGTAGAATGAAAGGGAGCCTTCGCCTTTAGCACTCAACACAATGGTTTTTTGATCCCAATGTGCGAATATTTTGCCGCCATCAGTCAATGCCCATAAATCGGGCGCATTGATTGCTGCATGATAGATGTTACCCTCCACAATAGTGGTTCCTGAATAAATACGCTGGATATCCGTTATATATTTCCTGACTTTCGTATTTGCGCCGTCTGCCGCGATGACCAGATCTGCATAAGTTATTATCCCATTTTCAAAAAGCAGGTTCCAGCCATTACCTGATGGACTTAACTCAACAAATCTGCAATCCCATATCATCGTACCTTCCTTTAGTGAGGCGATCAGCATATCCCGAAGAGGCCCGCGGTCGATCTCGGGCCGGGCATGTTTGCTATCAAGGTCGGTTACAGGCTCATTGTCTCGTTCGGTGTAATGGACCACCGCGTTGTTGTCAACAATGGTAACCCTTTCTGCGCCCGGCCGGTAGCTCTTTTTGAATTCGTCCATCAGGCCGCATGCCCTTAAAGCCTTTAAGCCCGATTCATAATGCAGGTCGAGGGTCGCACCCTGCTGGCGAAAATGCTGGTCTGCATCGCGCTCATACACCTTAACGTTTACACCAGCCTGCTGTAAAAGCCGGGCAAGTGTCAGGCCTCCGGGGCCGCCGCCTATAATGGCAACTTGTTTATTTTCTAATATCATCTGGTTAATTTTATTATATGTTGTAGTTCTATCACAAAATTCAGCGTATATTTATTAATAAAATAGCCGGTTATATTATAAAAATAGTCGTAAATGAAAATAGCTATCACTGACAGGGGATCGGGTATTGCGGCAGAATTTGCCAGGGCAATAGGGGCGAAGATTGAAGGCCGGTTCATCAATATTCCCCCCGATAAAGGATCGGGTTACCTGACCGGCTTTTCCTGGGGGCGAGATCTGCGAATGATGATCCGGAACTATCATCTGAACGAAGATGTCATTATCGAACGGACAAACGAGTTAGCAGAAAGGCAGGAAGACCTGGTTTTCCTGCTTAGCGGCATCTTTCCCTCCGTTATGAGTCCGGATGAACGACTTCTACCCGAGCAGGCAAACATTTTAATTTGCAGGCATGCCGTATCATCCATCATGGCCATGCCAAGGGACACGATGTTCAGGAGCATAACCATAGCCGCTTCCAGGCAGTATTTAATACAGATGTTCGGTCACATTCATCATCCGGTTGTGCAAAGCGCGCTGGAGGCGACAGCCAATTTCGTATTCGAGACGGGCATATCAGCGGAGGTCATTAATACGGCAAGCGACCTGCTTCGCAGGGCAATGCCTGAGATCATGGAAAGCGGCTATTACCGGCTAAAATGCGAAGAGCTGCTTTTCCATATTTTTACTATATTACTGCAGCGGGAAACAGTGCCCTCTACCAGTTTGCATATGGACGATGTTAAAGCAATATATGCCATCAAAATTCATTTGCAGGAACATTTAAGTGAGCCGCCTGATGTTGCTTTGCTGGCCAGGAATGCCGGCATGAGTGAGCCTAAGCTGCGAAAGATATTTAAACAGACTTTTGGTAAAGGGGTGTTTGAGTATTATCAGAGTGCCCGAATGCAGAAAGCTGCATACCTGCTCAAGGAAAAGCGGCTGACCGTTGCTGAAGCGGGCTATCAGCTGGGTTTTACTAACCTTAGTCATTTCGGCAGGGTGTTTGAGCAGCACACTGGTGTAAAGCCGAAGAGATATTCTTTATTTTAAACTAAGTACGGAGTTTTGTGGTGCTCAATCATATAAACGCTGATGCCTGATTTGATAGCAGGAAATTCTTGGATGCCTGTAGTGCAGTAAAAACAAAAGCTGATGCAAAATCCAATCCCGGAAACAAGGAAGCAGATGATGACCACTGCCGCTATTTTGATCAGGAACTTTACAAGCGAAGGAAAGTTATAGAACAGGCCAATGCATGGATAGACAGTTTTAAAGCGCTGCTCATTCGTTTCGAGACCTCAACCTAAAATCGGATGGCCTATACCGGATAGATTTTACTGTCTGCTTCCTTAGAAAAATTAATAATCCATTTAACTAACCCAAGTTGCTAAGTTTAGAGTAAGTGAGCATCAAAGTGTAGATTTGAGTAACGACACTTAAACGAACACTTTTAGTGATGTTCACTCAGGGTAAAGTTACAGCAATTTATTGCTTTATAGATGATCTGCTAAAGCAAAGCGGTCACCAAGATTATCCGACTTGCAAGATGACCGGTAGCCAGGTAATGACGACCGCACTGGTATCGGCCCTTTACTTTGGTGGTTATCAGGATAACGCCCGTGGCTTTATGCAAGCCAGCGGTAACATCCCACACACGCTGGATAAAAGTCGGTTTTGCCGTAGGCTGCACCGCTTGTCGGGTTTGCTGCATCAACTGTTCGTTCAGTTGGGGCACTGCCTGAAAGCAGTAGCTGGTGCTGCTGGACAACGAAGCTGTCCGCTTACTCACCAGCCGCAAAGCAAACAGCAAGAGGCCGGATGATCCTTGCCTAACTTACCTCAAAGAACAGCGGAGAAAAGGTATCGAAACAGCTTTCAGTTTCATCAAAGCGTTGTTTCTACGAAAGATACACGCCGTTGTCTTTGATGGCTTCCTACTCAAGTTACTGCTTTTCCTGTTTGCTTTTACACTTAATAAGCTAACTTAGCAACTTAGGTTATTTAGTACAAGTATTGTTGAATGAAAAGGTTGCCCAAATCAGCGGATTAAAAAAAGCTCCGGAATCTATATTACCTATGGAAGGAGTTAAGAGCCTATTATCTGGCCAAATTAGCCAGGCTGAACGTAAATCTTGATGATAATATGCAGGATTACCTGCTTTATATTCAATAATCCAGGGTCTGATTTAATCAGATTGCAATTGTGAAGATAATAAGTGTTACCCCAATCTATCACCATAAATGATGATCAGATTACACACCTTTCTAAGTCATAGGTCATGGATGTATGATTGTTGAGCAATTAACAAGGCCAAAATGTATTAAGGTGTAAACATTCTGATGAACCGCTGTGAAAGCTGTTGAATATGATTTATTGTAAAAAGATTTATTTACTTGAGGAGAGCAGCCTGAATAGGCTATTCCCCTCAAGTATTAACACTTTAAACAGCCAATTTTGTCGAGTCCTTATTCCAGTCAATCCGGGCTGAAAAGAACATCATGACCGCAATTATCAGAAACAGGCCAACACTGCCAAAAAGTAAAGCAAGGTCCTGTAACTGAATGATCACATAAATAAAACTATAAAAAATGCTCAGGATAGCAGCAAAGACTATCGCAGGTTTTCTGTTTTTCAGCACGGATGCAACAAAGAAACCGATTAAGGCAATGGTAGCCATAGATGCTATCAGATAGGCTACCATAAAGCCCATCTGCTCACTAAAAGAAAGTAAGAGTGTATAATAAACAGTCATAGCAGCGCCGATCAACAAATATTGCAAAAAGTGAACTCTTCTTTTTTGAATGATCTCGGTGAAGAATAAAGAGATGAAGGTGAGCAGGATGATCAGGATTGCATATTTGGCCGAGCGCATGGTTTTCTGGTACTGATCGACCGGCAAAATAAATTTTACTCCGAAAGAAGCATCGCTGGCCTCAGCGTTCATTTGTGAATTCACAGCCATCCATTGCTGAGCATAGGGACGGTTAAAGTAGGGCATCCTCCATGTTGCTGCAAACCCGGTATCCGTAATATGACGGCTATCGGGAAGATAACGGCCGGTAAAGCTTGGATTGCTCCAGTTACCTTCAAGTTTAACGGTAGTATTTTTGCCCAGGTGAAGAAAACTAAGTTCACCGCTGCCCCGCAAATCAAGGTCAAAATTAAAATCTACGGACGAGGTTTTTAGCACAGTTAAATCGGGAAGAATAACCAGATTATTGCTAAACAAATGCAGATCAGTAAAGTCTGGTTCAACGTTGTAGGACTTACCTGCCAGCTGAATGACCGGGTTGTTTTTCAGCCCCTTCAGGTCACTGATTCCAAAATCTATTTTTGCTTTGTCCCATTGAACCATTTCCGGATTAATACCTGATTTTTTTAGCTCTAAAGGACTAAATTTACCACTGACCTTAATTTTCGAGCTGTAAACAACAGCATCAAAAATTCCTCTGTGAAGCACCTCCGGCTTTGCCTTACTGTCTATATTTAATGTTTCCGGCAGTATATAGATATTAGTAAGGCTTTCTTTGTAAATGATTTTACCGGAAGTATCCTGCGCTTTGGTTAAGATTTTATACGGAATTACCATTACAGGGCCTTCCAGTAGCTGACCGGACGACCATTTATCAGATACTCCTTTCATTACTTCTTCCTGCCTGCTTTGCCTTTCCAGAATCAGGCTCTGTACCCAGGAAGAGGGAATAAGCAGCAGTAGGGTCAAAGCAGCAATTATGGATAATTTAATCAAAGCTGATTCGCCGAGCCAATTTTTGGCTTCATGCATTTGGTTGGGTTGTTGAGTTTCTATCATTTTGATATGTTTATTAATAAAAAGTACTTTGTTTTTCAAAGTGAATTGACAAAAAAATTAATTTCTCTGTTGTTTGATTAAAGTTTCAAGGGCCTCTAAGTGCCTTTTAAATGCAGTGATTCCAGCCGCCGACGCCTGGTAGCGTGTATTAGGTTTCCTGCCCAAAAAAGATTTGCTCACGGTAATGTATTCTTCTTTCTCCAGTGCCTTGAGGTGTGAAGCCAGATTACCATCAGTCACGTCCAGCAGGTCTTTAAGCGAGTTAAAGTCGTAGCTCTCGTTAGCCACAAGTACGCTCATTACTTGTAGTCGTATCCGGTTCTCAAAAGCTTTATTAAAATTAATTAGCGCTACTTTCACGGTCGTATTTGAAATGCATAATCGTACCATATAAGATGTGCAGCAAGCCAAAACCTGTTGCCCAGAAGTATAAGCCAAAGCCCGGATAAAGTGTTGCCAGTAAGCCTAAAATTATTTCAGATATGCCCAGCCATTTTACATCACCATAAGTATAGTGACTGGCAGCAACCAGCGAAAGGCCATAAAAAATAAGGCAGCCGGCTGCAATGATACCATAGTACCCCTGTAAGGAAAGTATCAGAATAAAGCAGCCGCCGGTAAGGAGCGGTAATGATCCGCTTGTGAGCAGCAACCTGCTGCTCTGACTCCATATCCGTTGCCCTTTTTTAGCAGCTTTTTGAAAAGTGAGCCAAATGCCTGTTGCAATAGATAGTGTTAGTACAGCGGATGCAACAAGGAAGAGTTTTCCGGTTAAGCCTTGGTGATATCGTGAATATTCTCCGGAGGCATTGGCATAATAAATCAGATAATAAGCAAAACCCGAGCCGGTCAAAGCATAAATTCCAGCCATTACCCCTGAAAGCCCGCTTAAAGAGATGAACCGGGTAGACCGCTCCATAATATTCTTGATCGAACTGATGTCGCTTAAAATATCTTTATTTTCCATTAACGTAAAGTACTTTGTTTTTCAAAGTAAAATATAACTATTCAATTCTGCAAATTTTATTTTAAAATATCAGATGAATGAAGAGCTCCTTCCCGATGCCGTTAGCATACTTGTTCAGGAAAAAGGTAAGGTGGAAAGCGTAAAAGTCTTTGTATAAAAAACAAAAAGGCACAGCAGGGCAGAAAGCTGAGAAGACAAGCGCAGGCGGAAGATGGTACGCTTCTTTGCTCAGCTGTTCAATTACCGCAGAACGGTGTTTAGGTATGAATTTCATAATGAAAACTTTAAAGCCTTTGTTCTTTTAGCCTGCTCCATGATGCTTATTAAATGCTTCTTTCATTTATGAGTTGGCTGTCAGAGCATCAATTTACTATCATAAGTATTAAAACGGATCGATATTTGGCAGTAGCTGAAACCAAAGAAAAGGCCATTTGTTAAGTATTTGAAACAAAATACCCTTAAAGAAAAATCTGATGCTACCATCTTTTACAAGTAAAAGCAATGGCGCTGATAGTAGCGACCTCACTGCTAAAATAACGAATGCCTTAGGACCTGTAATGGCCGAACACTGGCCCAAGATTGAGCCTTATGCTGATCAGGCCTTAACTGCTGCCCAGAACGACGACACTTTCGAAATGCTGGCCCGCAAAATTTATCCATGGCTTCCCATGGTGGTGCGTTTAGCTATTAAAGAAGATAAGTTTATCGCTTTTACCCTGGAACACAAAGGCCCGCTTCTGGCTAAACTGTCAGAACTCAAAAACAGACAAAATACCTGATATTTTTAGCGTTGATCAGCACCGGCACTGTGTTTTCGGCATGGTTTGCGGGTTTGATATGATCAATGCTGACTGGTTCTCCCTCACATATTGAAAATATATTTGTAGTTGGGGAATTTAAGGAAGTTTTCAGTTGTAAAGCTATTATTATTCATCTGTAACAGAGAGTATGGTAATTTTACATCAATGCTGTATATGGCAATAGCTGCCGGCCGTTATGCGTTTGCAGATGGCATTATTAGAATGCTCTTAAAGCGAGAATAGCCGTGGCGTTACCGGAGCTGATGAATTTTCACAAATAATTTGTACGCATGCTTTTAGGAACAACGGCTAATAATATTTCTCCGGGTACAGAATCATTGATTATCCAGCTGCTTTTGCAGCAGCGCTATGCAGAAGCGTATGAGCTGCTGATTGGTCAGCAATCCGCTCCAACGGCTGCGCTTTATAATATGGCCCTTTGCCTGCATTGGAGCGGTAATTATCAGGAGGCTTTAAGTAGGCTGGAAAAGATTCAGCTTGCCCCGCAGGTGAGCAGCGCCAATCAGTTAAATACGAACAGCGATTATAAGGGAATCAAAAGCAAGCAAAATCAAACGGCTGACTATTTGCAGGGGATAACCGAAGTTTACATAAAAAACTTTCCCGCTTTGGTCCATGATGCCATCATCCGGCTTAAAACAGATTGCTGGCTACAGCTGGGCGATTATGCAAAGGTAATGGCTATAGCCCAGCCGATTGCTCATAAGAATTATAAAAATATTACTGATGCACTCATATTAGCCGATACCGCCCATGGCAAAAGAATTTAATGAAATCAGGGATGCCTACCAGCGCAATATGTTTGCAGCGGTGGGTGATAAGATCGATATATTAAGCTTGTACAGGCAATTGTCCGACCTCAGCATTACCAGTGATTATGAAGAGAGCCTCTACCACCTGGCAGCTCGTTTCGCTGATGCAGAGGCCATCCGGTTCTTGAAGGAGGCCGGGCTAAGGCCGGCTGCTGATAAGTATGGCAACACCGCTTTGCATGCCCTTACCAGCACCCGGTTTGATCTCAACGATCCGAAGCTGGAAGAAAAGGCAGTGCTGGTTTATTATACTGCCCAGGCTTTGCTGGAGGCGGGTGTTAATCCTAAAAAGAAAAGCGATGCAGGGAAGCTGGCCTATTTTGAAGCAGGATTACTTTACATGTATTCGTTCCTGCAGGCGATGGGTGAAGCCGGCGTTCGGATGGATGCTGCCGAGGCCGGTGGCATGAACCTGCTGCATGTCATCTGTGATCAGCTGGCCACCCGCAAGGATATTCCCGGCGCTGTACCTGCGGCCACTAAAACGGTGCGTGTGCTGCTGGAAAAGGGCGGCATTGATAAGGAAGATAAAAACGTTTTCGGCGCCACGCCGCTCACCTATGCCCAGCGCAGCGGCGTAAAGGAGATAGCGGCCCTGCTCTCAGGTGATGAAAGCGACGTGGCTACCGGCGGCATGACCCTGCATGAGGCCGTACTGAACCGGGATGCCGAAGCGCTGCAGGCGCTGATACAGCGCGGCGCAGATTTGAACGAGATAGCGGATGAGCACAGGCGTACTCCGCTCATGTTAGCCTGTGAGTATGCCTCCCTGCCTTTGGTTGAGCTGCTGGCCAAAGGCGGCGCAGATATAAATTTCAGGGCGGGCAACGGCGAAACAGCAGTGTATTACCTGCTTACCAAAGCAATAACCAATTTTGGCCGGGGGATGAGCCGGGAAATCAAAGATATTGTAAAGATGCTGCGCCTATTAGTGGCCGGCGGATTAGATACCGATGCGGCTGCCGATAATGAAGGCAATACCGCCCTGAACCTGCTCTGTCAGGCTGGTTATCTGGCCGATCTGAACACTACACTGGCCGAAGAGCTGATCGATGCCGGGGCTGATGTGAACCAGCCTAATCAATCGGGCAAAACGCCTTTAATGTCATTCGCACAGCGGGGCAGCGAAATGAAATATGGTATTGCCGAATTGCTGCTGGATAACGATGCCGATGTCACTTATGCTGATCAATCAGGCAATACAGCATTGATTTATGCTGCCGGAAATTCCGATCAGATGTCGGGCAAGAGGATGGTTTCTCTGATACTTGAAAAAGATAATTCAACGCTGGAACGGGTGAACAACGCCGGGCAAACGGCAATGGATGTAGCCATACAGCAAAATAACGAAGCTGTGGTTAAGCAACTGATGGTATAAACAGGTAAGCAAGGCAATATGGATATAATGTTTTTAAACGCATGTAAAAATGCGCAAAAAGGAATTGTTGAAGCTTTTTTAAAAAAGGGCGGTATTAATATAAATAAGCGCGACAGCTTAGGTAATACGCCCTTATATTATGTTTGCAGCAAAGGTGCTAAGGATATCGTTAAACTGCTCATTAATGCCGGGGCCGACGTTAACCAGGCTAACAACAGCAGCGAAACGCCGCTGCACATGGCCGCCCGCCAGGGCAGTAAGGAAATTATTAAGCTGCTCATTGATGCCAGCGGTGATATTAACGCCGCTAATAACAGCGGACAAACACCCCTGTTTTATGCCGTATTAGCCTATAAAACAGAAACAGCCCTATATATCATCAGCCTGGGTGCCGATACTGCTGTTAAGGATAATGCCGGCTATAATGTGCTGGACCACGCCACAGCTAACGGAATGCGCGACCTGGTTACTGTAATATCAGACGGAAGTGTAGCACAAAGAGATGATCACGGCAACACCCCGCTGCACCAGGCGGTATATAACAACCGGAGCGAAACGGTACTAGCCCTCCTGAAAGCTGGCGCTTCCGGCGTGAATGAACTAAACAATGATGGTGTTACGGCGCTGGTGCTGGCTGTCAACAACTCTAATATTCATTTGACCGAATTGCTGATTAAAAGCGGGGCCGATGTAAACCTGCACCTTTTAAATGGAAATTCAGCCCTGCATTATGCAGCCGGTATAGGCAACCATCACCTGGGAAAGCTGCTATTAAATGCCGGTGCCGATATTAATTCGCGTAACAGTTTCAGCGAAACGCCGCTGCTGGTGGCTGCACAATGCGGGTTCAATGATTTTACAGCCTTATTGATTGAGAAGGAAGCAGACGTGAACGCTGTAAACAACGAAAGCCGCAGCGCCATGGATTTTGCCAGCGAACGGGGCTATACTGAAATATTAGAACAATTACTAACAGCAGGCGCGGATGGAAAGTAATGGCAGAACTTTATCTTGCATAAAACTTAGTAATTACGGGTGGAATAACAAAGCGTGACCGGTTACAATTTATCATTCTCAGATGTATAAGTAAAAATCCTGATTATGAGTTATATAGTCATTAGTCATCCAGCTTTTAAGGGTCGATGCAATACACTGCTCTTTTTGGTATTGATGGTATTAATCGGCAGATCAGCTTATGCGCAGGGCAACTATAATACCGAGGTACCCAGGGATATAATTATCATTAAGAGTACCCCTGATTACCGCATTGCTTTATTTACAGCTAAGGAAGCAGCTGCGCACCTGCATAAAAAACTCGATCTGCGGAAGCTTGGCCCTGATGCTAAGCTGGGCCTGACTTTGAGCAAAACAGATTGCTACGGCAGCGGCGGTGATGATCTTGGCTATCCCTGTTATATTGCCCGGGGCGATGGTGCGGCCGCTGATGATAATTATATTTCTGTTGAATACTCCAATGCCTACCAAGGTTTTGCTAAAGGTTACTACATGGTGGTAGCCGCTATTACCAAAGTTCAATCGGGCACCATGAAAACCGAGCTGGCAGGCATTAAAAAAATATACCCTGATGCTTATGCCAAGCGTACCCACATCTGGTTCGGTTGTATGCATTAAGATATTAAATTATTTAAGTGATATGGTTATACCTTGTTCAATACGCATAACAGCTACGCTCACTTTACTCAGCTATAGCCTGGTCGGTCTTGGGCAAATTAAAAGTGAAGCAGTCAGCGCCGGGGCAATTTCCGGAAGTATATCTTACCAGGGTAAAACTGTACAAGCGCTGCGCTACCAGGATGCCACTGGGAACTATATAACGCTGCTTACGCAAACAGGCCTTGCGCCGCTGCAGGGATCTGATGATAACCGTCAGAAAAATTTATATGCTTATACCTTTCAATTGCATGGCACTGCAGCGCCGGTGCTTACCTGGCAGTTGCACGACGGCGTAACGGACTGCATAGCAGATGTGGTGGCTGCCTTTATTCCAGAAACGTTTGCTGTTACTGATCTGGATAAAAACGGCATTGCTGAAATTTGGGTAATGTACCGTACCGCCTGCAGGGGAGATGTAAGCCCAAGCGAGGTGAAAATTATTATGCATGAAGGCCGTATTAAGTATGCCGTTCGGGGAACAGGCAAGCTTAAAGTTGGCAATCAGCTGCAGCCCGGCGGAGGAAATTATCATCTGGATGCGGCTTTTGCCCGTGCTCCGGCGGTTTTCAGGCAATATGTACAGCACCTATGGGAAAGGTATCAAACGGAACATATGTAAACAAAGTCATGCTATCAGGGCTTCGCAATGCCAACCAGCCGGTAACCGTGGCTTGTGCGCAGGAATGAAAAGTGCTCCTGGTGATCAAACTTCTTGCCTTTGGCGTAGTAGGTCAATACCACCTCAGCCAAAGGGAACCGGGCACTGTTGCCCTCACCGCAATCTGTGCAGAATGGTTTGAATGCGGGTTGCCTGTAGATCATCGTATTCAGGTCATCCATAAAGAATGCAGCCTCTATCTTGTTTGATTTGATACGGGCTAACCTGGGCCTTATCCAGGTGTGATACCGGCTGATGAAGCGGTTCCTAATATAAAATTGCCTGAGCGTATCCTTGAAGAACCCTTCTGCAGAGAGCAGCTCAAAGCAGTTGCGCTGCAATGCGTTCTCGCTCAAGTCGGATAGATAATGCTGGTAGAACCAGCGCTTGAATTCCTTCTCATAATTAATAAAAGAATAATTAATATGGTTAGCACCTTTAAAAAAAACCCGCAAGGAGGCATCTTCAGGATGGGGGCTTACCTGCAGCGAGTACCAGTTCAAATTGTTGGTGTGTTCTATTTCAATACTATCTGCTAAAATTTCGCCTTTGGCGTTTATAATTGCTGTTACTCCTTCCCAATACCAGTGCTCACAAGGGCTTTTCTTATTGTAAGGTTCACCTTTGGAGCACATGCGCCGGCCATGATGAATAACTACCGCCAGCCCGTTGTAAAAGGGCGAGGCCTCATTGAACAGAGCCGGAATAACCGCCTTACCGTCTTTATTAAGAAAACCTACCTGATCAGTTTTAGGATCGCGAAACCTGATTTTGCCTTCCTGCTCGTGGTCAAAAGTCATGTCCCATACATACAGGCTGTCTCTTGCTGCTTTTTTTCCGCTTTTCAGCAGATAATAAGACTGATTGGAAATACCCTCTGTAACTGGTATAATGTTCCGGAATAAACAGTTCTGGGTAAGCCCGCCAAAACGTGCCGGAATACGCACTTGTCCGCCGGCATCTTTATAACCAATCAGGTTATCCCTGCCTTTGGTAAAGCTGTGCCAGGGTGCAGCTTGCTGCGCCCGGAGCGTTTTATCTGGCAGCGTGAGCAACAGCAAGATCAGCATCCCCCATCGTATATTTTGATATTTCATAAAGAGAGTATTGCGCTGCTAAGTAATGGCAAAGTCATTCTCCTGTTACAAACTTAAGTCAGGCAGTAATGTTTAAGCTATCAGCATGGCTAAAGATATCAAACCGATACAATGCCCAAACTGCGGCAGCATTTACAAAACAGAACTCAAGCCGGATTTTTATAAATGCCAGAACTGCGGGACTGAGTATTATTTAGATAACGATGATGTGAATGTTTATCATCATTACCAGCAAACGCCGCCTCCCGCAGTTTCTTCCTCTGCCGTTGGTAAAAATGCTCCGGTGTACACCTTGATTATAGCCGTATTTATTATTGTAGTGGTTTACTTTATAGCAATGTGGACACAACCGCATTACCATTACAACAACAATTTGGCCGCCTATAAGATGCCCCGCTCTTACTTTGCCGCTTGTTTATACACCAATACGTTAACCGGCAGCCCGGTTTATCTGCGGCTGGGTACTGATTACATTGACAAAGGTAATAACCAGCAGGATAAAGAGCTGCACGCTCAGTATAATGATGCGACTACCGGTCGCCTGATTGCAGACCGCATTATGAACCCGGGCATCATTAAACGTATTCCGCCGTACCTGCAGTTCCAGGCTCTGTCAAACCACCAGGTTTACATGCTGGCTGATAACATGGCGTTGTTTCAGCTGGATGCCCGGAACAATACTTTGGCTGATGTAACGCAGCGGGCCTTTAATGAATTTCCGCAGTTGAGTTCGGGTATTGCCAAAATAGATTTCGAGATGGACAAGGATGTGCTGGTTGTGCTGAACAATGAAGGCAATACGTTCTATTATTTTCCGGTGATGCAGCAACTGGTGGCCAGCGCTGATGAGATGTACAGCCTGGCCAGGCTTCATGCAGAATCACATTATTACGAATTTGCCAGTCCCGGAGATGTAACAGATATAAACGGAAAAGAAATATTGCGTGAAGTAAAATACTGGCCCGAAGGCAAGCAATTCATCTACCGTGATTTAACTCCCAAGCGGGTATATTATCACCCGCAGCTGCTTTATCAGGATCAGGAAAATCTGGTTATTGCTACGAATACCACACCGGCAGATGATCCGCCGGTAAGCCTGCAATGTATAGATGCACATACCGGCATCATAAAATGGACCTACCCGCCAAACAATTATTGGGTTAATAATGCCTGCAAATGCAGGCAGGGATTTGCAGTGGAATACCGCACCGGCCAGGAGGCGGATTATATACATGGCGTACTGGTAATTTCACCGGCAGGCAAACTGATTTATAACTATAAATTAGCACGTACCGAATGAACGTATATCATCATGGGTTTAACCGATTTTTTTAAAAACCAGCTCAGCGCCGTTATTGAGTGGCCCGATCCCTCTACCGACATCCTGTTTTACAAATTTGCCTTCCAGGGCGATGAAATTAAAAACGCCAGCAAGCTAATCATTGCACCGGGGCAGGGTTGCTTATTAGTATATGAGGGGAGAGTTGCCGGTGTGCTTGATCGGGAGGGTATGTACACGTTGCATACCTCCAATGACCCCTTTATTACCACCTTGCTGATGTTTAGCCAGGGATTTAAAAGTGAGCATAAACTGAAAATTTATTTTTACCGGACGGCCGAAGCAGTTAACCAGGGCTGGGGCACCTCAAGCCGTATCAAATACCAGGATCCTGTTTACAGTATCCCGGTGAGCCTGGGCGCTTACGGCAACTACTCGTTCAGGCTAACCAGCGCCGAAATGTTTTTAACAGAAATTGCCGGGTTGCCCGACAGCTATACCCTGCAACAGGCCCGCATACTTATCCAATCTCGCATTGAGCAGCAGTTAGTGAGTACATTAGCTTCGGCAGCCTACTCAGTTTTACAACTGGATAGTCATTTGCATGAACTGTCTGACGGTTTAAGCAGGCAGCTCAACAGCAGCTTTACCGCGCTTGGTTTTACGTTAACCAGCTTTCAGCTGCAAGGCACTTCGCTCGATAAGGAAACGCAAGCTTATATCGGCCATATCGGCTCCGCCAAAGCAGGCAGCCTGGCTGCCGAACAAGCAGGCTTAAGCTATACCGAAATGGAAAAATTAAAGGCGCTGCGCGATGCTGCCAATAATAAAGGTGCAGTGGGTGCCGGTTTGCAGTTTAACGTGGGCGCCGGCCTGAATACGCTGTTAAACAACAGCGGCAATAATGCTGATAATGCACCAGCTGATGCTGCAGCACAGCTGCAAAAGTTAAAGCTGTTGGCTGATCAGGGAATTTTAACATCTGAAGAATACGAGGCTAAACGGAAGATTTGGCTTGAGAAATTATAGCTATACGTTATGGGAAGAAACCGTTATGTGATTTGCCTGCTGATGCTGACACTGCCGGCCTGCCAGCAGTATAAACCTGAAAAATTAAATTCAGGAAAGGCATCATCAGCTGCCTTGTCACCCGAACCTTCAGAAAAAGAGGAAAATGCAGTAAATAGAGTAATGAGCCTGCCCGAGATGAAACAAGCCGGTAAGGAGATACAAAAAGGCAGTAAAGGTAAAAATCATCTGGCGGCTTATGTGGAAACAGAGCCTACGGCTGCCGAACCGTATTACTGGGTGAAGGCAGGGGAAGATAATGGCGGCAGTATAGTGGCCGGATATATGTTTACCGTAAACAGCAAAACAGGTGAAATCAGGTACTATGATATGACCCGGGATACTATAGTAACGCTTGCGCAATGGCGAAAAGACAACGCTGTACATCATTAATAAAACTTGCTAAATTAAAACGATACAGAAGCTGTTTATTGGCATGAGCAGAACGTAGATGGCGGCAATAAAACATAAACCCATTGTGCAGCTTGAGCCGCCCTTAATCCGTGCCGGGAAATATTTGCTGCTGGCCTATTGGGTGCTTTGCGCCGGCATTTACCTGACGGTTGATCTTTTCATTGACCTGTACACCACTGATGATTTTACATCGGCATTATGGTATGCGGTTATAATTTCATTACCCGTAACAGCGGTTACATTATATTATCTTCGCAAGGAGGTAGCGGCCAGATGGTACACTTATATTCTTTATCCCGCCATCACGTTTGGCTTATACTTAGGCTGCACTTACTTTAATGTGTTGAATGCCGATTTGCTGCTGAGCGGTGCCTTCAGGCCATGTACGGAGCAGGTTATGCCCATTGAGCACATACAGCAGGTTATTGCCCGTAAAATCGGCTTTATTCATACGGATATAACCTTAGAATTTCAGGGAAAGCCGGTTACCTTTCAAGGTACCCGGACCAGCTTTTTTCTGCTGAATGGTAAAAAGGAAGTACGGGCTGAGGTCGGGCAGTCCTATCTGGGCAATTTATATGCTGTACGCCTGCAGATACCCGCTCGCAAGCGCTGGCTGGCACGGGGCGCTTATATCAGCAACTGGTTTCACCGCTATTTATGGGTGCTGATCGGGATTCCGCTGCTTTTTATCTTAGGCCTGCTTAAAGACAGGTTCTTTTCTAAACCCATGCTGAGTCCGGCATTTTCCTCTCGTTTTCGGAAGTTTTCTGACATATTACTGCTCGTAATCTTATCCGCTACCGGATTAATTGTTCTGGTATTAGTGCTGGCTTATTTGGTTTTGTAATGAGGTGAATAATGGCCTGGCTTTGTGTGCAGGTATTGGTTAATGACAGTTAATACATGCGTCCGGAAATCCAGTGCATGGGGGCTGTTCTCGTTTATTACAGCTGAAGAAATGCCTGTGCCGGTATTCCGCCAGTCAGGGTTTCGGGGAATAACGTAGTACCGGAACGTCCCTCTGGCGCTCCTCATTAAAATAACTCCGGAGATATCAGTAAAAGGCAAGGCGGTTGTTTTCAAAAAACCAAACAGAAACTTATACATCATTCTCCTTTCCCGGTCAAAAATAATGGCGGTACGGCCAAACAGCCCAAAGAAAACAATCATCAACAGGTAGAGTAATGCTGCCGGCCATAGCACGGAGAGGACGTTTAAAAAAGTATCATTTAATGCGTTAATCATCAATAACACCCATAGTATAGACACGACACCAACAATTACACACATTATATAGATTGCACCATACGGATAGATTGTAATTCTATCAGGTTCAATGGTCCAGCGGGTTTGAATCAGCTTTTTTATAGTCATTTATACATCGCCTGAAGTTGCCAGAATAAATAAGCGGTAAAAGTAATATTACAAATCATATAAGCTGGCAGTCCTGTTCTATCAAAACAGGCATATTTTAAAAATTATGGTGTTGATATTTACTTGCTGCACTGATATTTTTACATCAATTACCAAGGCCGACCAAAGGTTTCAATAGGTATCGCCTGAGTGCCCGAAGGTCACCGGCCTTTCTCTGCGCTTCCGCTTATCCGTTGTATTTATTCTGCACGCTGCCGTTACTGCCTTTGATGCGTCCTTGCTGAAGGAGACAGGCTTGTCGTTGCTCTCATTCAAGTTGTTTGCGGCTCTGATGTTTGTTAAGCGAATGGCAAACTAAAATAAAAGGTTGAACCTTTTCCGGGCTCACTTTCGGCCCATATCCTTCCATCATGGCGATGAATGATTTCAGCGCTAAGATATAAGCCGATGCCAAAGCCTGAAATGTATTGAACATTGCCTGTTGCCGCCCGGTAGTAGCGATCAAAGATTTTAACAATATCTTCTGCAGCAATGCCAATACCCTTATCACGGACGCTGATGATCACTTCAGCATCAGTCAGTTTGCAGTTGACCGTCACCTGTGCTTGCCTGCTCGAATATTTAATGGCATTACTGATCAGGTTGGAAAGCACGGATCCGATCTTGCCCCGGTCAGCACTGACAGATACGTCATCACAGTCATTCACCTCCACTACGTTGCTGGAAGTCATCTCGAACTCCGCAACGATCTCTTTGATAAGCTCGTGTAAATGAAAGTCCTGTTTTTCAATGGTAATCTTACCGGATTTCAGGCGCGAGACATTCAGAAAGCCGTTGATCATTGCGCTCATGCGTTTAACCTGTACGCCGGCTTTTTCCATCGCGCCTGCCAGGAATGCATCATCGCTTAAATGAAGTTTTTTTGAAGCTACCTGAATGATGGCCATCAGTGAGGTGAGCGGTGTTTTCAGTTCATGGCTCACCATACCAATAAAGTCATTTTTACGAGCCTCATCTGTTTTCTGCTCGGTAATATCAACCATTACTCCTGTCATAAAACTGAGGCCCTGTTCATCGGTGATTACCTTGCCTACTGAGCGCACCCAACGATCCTTTTTACCGGCAATATTAATGGGGTAATCTACATTAAAGTTACTCCCGTATTTGAGTGAGGTTTCTATGGCATCGCCGATCCTTTTCCGGTGATTGCCGGAAATACGGTTGAGCGCCAGTTTATAAGTCAGGTCTTCGCCCGGCGAAAGGTCATAGATCGTTTTACAGCGATCTGATGTCTCCAAACGGCCGGTTGCAGGTTCGTAAAACCATGTACCCAATTCAGCCGATTCTGTGGCCAGGCGTAACTGCTCGCTGAAAGCAGACAGCTTTTCTTCAGCCAGTTTCCGGTCGGTGATGTCACTGGCAGTGCCGAACCATTCCTCAATATTGCCTTCATTATCCAGGATGGGAACCGCACGTGATAGGGTCCAGCCCATGGTGCCGTCCGTGCGGTTCACCCGGTGCTCCAGTTCAAATATCTTTTTCCCCCGGATTGCCTCATCAATAGCAGTATTTACCATGCCCATATCTGCGGCATACACATTTTGCTGCCGCCATCCGGTCATCGGCTTATCCGTATTTTTAAGGAAGCCGCGACCGTCTAACTCATACATCACGCTCCAGTCAGCACTTAGGCTGTAGATCACGTCAGAGCTAGCCGCTACCAGCGCCCTCAACCGCTTTTCGTTGGCTGAAACTATTTTTTTCATAGAATCGGGTTCATCAGCTGGGTAAATCATTTGCCTCGGACAGGCGAAGATAAATAATTGTTTTTAGCCAGTGCTTAACTGATTTAAAAAGGAGTGCCTTGCAGGCAGACAATTCATGGTAAACATCGCAGTTGCATAACCGGCCTTACCGCACAGCATAAAAGGCCGTTATGGTTGCCCCATTCAAAGGCAATTTTTTATCTTCCTCATCTTAACTATGAAGAGCCTCACTCAGCCGGACTGTTTCAAAACGATGTTGCAAAAGTATTATAAATTAAAAGGCCGCTGCCGGGAGCAGGCAGTCATCGATAATGTCAAGCTAATATGCTCAATAACAAAAAATACTCAGGGCATCTTAAGTTTACTTTTTAAAGACAGCCAAAGTGTTAGTAGATCAGCTTGCGCAGGTTGTCCATATAACCCCGGCTTACGGTCACCTTGTCCTGCGTTTGCATCAGCATATCGTAGCTGCCCGGGTACTTGCTTACTTCTTTAATGTAGTGAATATTGATAATGGCAGAGCGGTGAACGCGGATGAAGGTATCCGGGTTTAATTTGCCTTCCAGCTGACTGATGCCATAATTACTCAGGTAAACCTCCTTAAGCGTATGCAATTTACAGTAATCGCCGTAGGCTTCAATCCAGGCTATATCAGCGGCGGCTACGGTAATCAGCTTTTTGGCCGACTCTACCAGGATGCGCTCCGGGTAAGAGGCCTGGTCCATCAGCAGCTTTTCGGCTAGTGGCTGTACCGCGTTAATTACCGGCGGGTTCCTTATACGTGCTACCGCCTGGTTGAAACGTTCGCGGGTATAGGGCTTCAGCAGGTAATCCACTGCGTGCACCTCAAAAGCTTTCAGGGCGAACTTATCATAAGCAGTGGAAAATATAATCTGCGGAATTTCTTCTAAATGGGGCAGTACTTCAAAGCCATTCATGCCCGGCATCTGCACATCCAAAAAAATCAAATCAGGTTTAAATTCATTGATGAGGCGCACGGCATCCACACCGTTGTTGGCCTCGCCAACCAAAATCAGTTCCGGGTAAAAGGCTAAATATTCGGCAATCAGTTTCCGGCCTGCGCTCTCGTCATCTATAATAATTACCTTTTTCATCCGATAATAAAGTTAACGGTAAGGCCATGCGGCAGGGTATCAGTAAACTGCAATGTTGAGCCAAACATTCTCTGGAGGCGCAGTGCAGTATTGGTAAGGCCGGTACCGTTACCTAATAATCGGGCTTTATCCTCTATTCCTGAGCCGGTATCTTCAACACTGACGCAGATACGCCCGCCTTCCTGCACGGCATTGATCCTGATGGTTCCACCTTCAATCAGCGGTGCAATACCATGCTTCACGGCATTTTCTACCAAAGGCTGAATAAGCATGGGCGGCACCGGCCGGCTCAGCAGCGCTTTATCGGCCTCAATGTTTACCTGCAGCCGCTCCTCCAGCCGGGCTTTCTCCAGCGCCAGATATTTGCGGGTAAATTCCAGCTCCTCGCCCAGGGTAACGTACTCAGATTTTGAGGCCTGCAGCTGGTAACGGAACAGGTCTGAAAGCTCGGCAATCATCTGCCGCGTACCTTCCAGCTCCGGCGGAATGGAGGCATTGATAGTATTGAATACATTGTATAAAAAGTGCGGATTAAGCTGCGCTTTTAAGGCCGACAACTCACTTTGCAGGGCAGCCTCCCGCAGTTCGGCTTCCAGTTTTTGCTGCTGCTGTATATCTTTAAAATAAAAGCAGGCATGCAGAATGCCAAACTCCAGAATATAGAACAATGCGGGAATATACAGATCCCATACGGAACCCAGACTGGTGAGATGAAACATACCCAGCGCCTCGGTGAGCAGGTAATATACCTTTTGCCAAGTAATAACAAATAAAGGAAGAAGGATGCCATGCAGCAGCAGCCGCTGGTAAAAGGGCCGGTGCGGGAACCGCACAAACATCAGCCATACTACCGGCAGGCTGAGCAGCATTTTGAGCAGATAATCCAACCCGCCCCAGTTAAAAAATCCATAAAGGTTAAAGTAAGGGTCTTTATCAGTCAGGTTACCGCCCCGGTTAAACCACAGGGTGGTGTAATAGAGCAAGGCAAAGAAGAAGAATAAACTGAAGTAGATACCTGCTTCCTTCCAGGTAATTTTGTATCGGCGGCTGACATTTATTATATACATACGGCGGCTTGCTTAGGCTAAAAATACAGATAAACCTGCTACGCTCATCATTTTTCCGACGAATGCACAAATAAGCAGATGAATTACAGGCCTTCCCGTTTGGTCGGAGCATATGGCCGCCTGCCGGTTAACGCTTTTTACGAAGCCCGAACCCACGCACCTTTGAGCAAAATCATTGCGCTTGTATGAAAAAGCTATTGTATTTGCTGTTATTGTTTGCGGGCAGTTTTGCCCAAGCACAAACTTTATTGCTGCAAGGCAGCGTTTTACAGCCCGGAGGGAAGCCTGCAGCTGCAGCTACCGTATTGCTCTACGGAGCCTCAGATACTACGGTTATCAAAGCCACTCTTACTGATGCAGCAGGCAGATTTAATTTTAACGGACTGATGCCCAAACCGTATGATCTGGTTATCAGCAGAATTGGCCTTCAAACCCTGCGCCTACCGGGCATAATTCCCAATGCCGGCAGGCCGCTGGCCCCCGTTACCTTGCTGCTGCAAAGCCATGAACTGGCTACGGTAAACATCAGGGCGCAAAAACAGCTGGTGGAGGTGTTGCCCGACAAAACGGTATTCAATGTACAGAATTCACTGGCGGCCACCGGCCTGTCTGCCTTTGATCTGCTGCGTAAGGCGCCCGGCGTTATTATTGACAATCAAAATAACCTTTTGGTTGAGGGTAAAACCGGCATCAAAATCTATATTAACGGCAAACCCTCGCTGCTCAGCGGCGATGATCTCACCGCTTACCTGAAAACGCTGCAATCTGCCGACCTGGAAGCGGTTGAAATCATTACTCAGCCTTCCTCGCGCTATGATGCGGCGGGCAGCGCCGGCATCATCAACCTGCGGCTTAAAAGAGATAAAAATTATGGCACCAACGGTTCGCTTACAGGTGGTTATGCCATCGGCCGGTACGGTAAGTACAATTCTTCGTTTTCGCTTAATCATCGTTCTGCAATACTTAACCTGTTCAGCACTTACAGCAATAACATCGGCAAGGATTACAGCTACCTGAATCTTGACCGCTTTCAGTCGGGCTACGAATATAATCAGCGTTCCTACAACATCAGCCATGATTATGCCCATAACGTAAGGGCCGAGCTGGATTACACCGCCAATGCCCGAAATACGCTGGGCCTGCTGCTGACCGGCAATTTTGGCGGCTACCGCAGCACCAATATTTCACGCACGCCCATCAGCCCTGTCAGCAGCAGCCAGATACAGCAGGTATTGGATGCTTACAATTATGCCGGCAATCATAATAGCAACCTTGCAGTTAATTTAAACTACCGCTATGCCGGTAAAAGCGGGCAGGAACTGCTGATAGACGGTGATTATGGCTATTACCACTCTGACCGCAGCAGCTTACAGCCCAACAAGTACTATGATGCTGCTGAAACCACCCTGCTGAGCCAGGCAGCTTACCGGCAGCTTACCCCTGTTGCCATACACTTGTCCTCCCTGAAGGCAGATTACAGCCGCCCCTGGAATAAAGCAAAGCTGAGCGCAGGACTAAAAACTTCGCTGGTTAAAACAGATAACGTATTTAATTTTTACGATGTAAATGGCGGCAATGAACTATTTAACAGTAGCCGCAGCAATGTTTTTAATTACACCGAGCGGATCAATGCAGCTTATATCAACATCAGCGGAAACGGTAAAAAGTTGAGCTACCAGGCCGGCCTGCGGACCGAGCAGACTGTTTCTGACGGGGAATTGCTGAGCAGCCAGCAAAGCGCCGAGAACTCGGTGAAACGTAATTATGTTAATTTATTCCCCAGCGGCGGCTTGACCTATCAGGCTGATGCCAAAAACAGCCTGGCGCTTACCTACAGCCGCCGCATTGAGCGGCCTGATTACCGCTCGCTAAACCCGTTTGAGTACAATACGGATGAGTTATCATTCAGCAAAGGAAATCCTTTTTTGAAACCGCAATATACCGATGCCTTTAGATTAAGCCATACCTATAATTATACCCTTACCACTGCACTGAGCTATAGTTATATCAATGATTTTTTTGCACAGATTACCGATACTTTAGGTACCAGCCGCAACTTTATATCACCACAGAATATTGCCAATGAACAGGTAATTGATTTGGGGGTTAGCTATCCGTTTAATGCTGCCAAATGGTGGAGCGTATATGCCAGCCTCAATGCCTACCGCAGCATTTACAGGGCCACCAACCCTAAATTTGTTCCTATCAACCAAAACACAGTTAGCTTTTACGGGCAAAATACCTTTAGCCTGCCGGCAGAATACCGCCTGGAGGTTTCGGGCTGGTTCAGCAGCCCATCCATCTGGGCAGGCACTTACCATACCCGCAGCTTGGGCTCATTGGATTTGGCGTTACAGAAATCCTGGCTGCAGAGCAGGCTTTCCCTGCGCATTGCCTTATCTGATGTGTTTAAAACCAGTAACTGGACCGGTACCACACAATACGGACAGCTTTACATCAAAGGCAGCGGCGGATACGAGAGCCGGCAGCTGCGCTTTAGTATCAATTACAATTTTGGCCGCAAAAGTGTTAAAGCCGCAGCTAACCGCCGGTCGGGTGCCGAGGAGGAGAAGCAGCGTATAGGCAGCTAAAGCAGAAAAATATGAATAATTATATATTGATGTGCACCACACGACTCAAACTATTGCAGCAGACAATAGGTGGCTGTATTATTTTCCTCAATCATTTAAAACTTTTCCTGATGGCATGGTTCAGGTTTTGTGCCGACCAGTAACCGCTTCCGATAATCCGGCGGATAGTGAAAAGCGGTTCCTGTGCATCACGTTTTTCTGCCAGTTGGAAAGCCGCCTTGAAGTGATGTTTCCTGAGTTCCGGCAGTACCGCTGTATTCCATAAACCATACGGATAGGCAAAATAGTTCACTTCCTTTCCGGTAAGTTTTTGAAGGGTTTTAGTAGGTTCATCAACTTGAGTGACCCAGTCATCAAGCTTAGGGTTGGGGTCGTGCTTGTACTTAATCACCATTTTATGATCCCAGGTATGGCTGCCAATGATGTTGCCTGCGTCGGACAGTGTTTTAACCTGCTCCTTACTCATATAATGCCGATGGCCAAGCGATACGGTCATGATAAAATACAAGGCTTTAAAGTTGTACTTTTTCAGCTCCGGATACCCTACCGTAAACTGATCCAGGTCAGTATCATCAAAGGTTATCATAACAGGTTTGGCAGGTAAGGCTGCGCCTGTGGTGAGGTAGGCAAAAAGCTGATCGGGTAAAATAGTATGATAACCGCTATCGGCCAGCATTTTTATATGCGCTTTAAAGTTAGCAATGGGGCATATGTCGTCTTTGGCGCGTTTAGAATCACGGGGAGTCCAGTCGCGTATCTGATGGTAGCACAATACGGGTACTTCCTTGCGGGCCATAATGGTTGCAGCATCAGCAAACCGGCCGGCCGGTACATTTACAGGGCGGGGCGTGTTAACCGCATTTTTTTTGGTTGCAGATACGTTATTGCTGCTGCCAGGCTGGTGGCATCCTATAATAAATGTTAGCAGCAAGGCACAAAGCAGGTAGCTTGGTTGATTATTCACTACAGATATTTGCCGGTTAATGTGTTTTATGGCGTAAAGGTAATATTCCGGCATTATTGTTTTAAAACAATTGCATAAATAAGCAGGCGGTAACGCTTGATAAGGTGTACAAGTAATATGAACTGTTAATTGTGCAGGCAAACAAGTTTTAATAATCAACTGAGCACAGGGCAGGAGCCTCATTCTGCATGTGTTTTGAATGAAAGCTACTGCTGTATTGTTACTGCTGAATTATTTAGCTGTCACGTTTGAGATGGCGTCACCAGCCTCATGCCCTGCATGGGATTTAAAATCAAGGCCCAGTAAATTTGCTATAGTTTGAGCCAGTTGTTTATGATACGTTGTTGTAGATGTTTTAATGATGCCGGACGGCGGCGTATCGGGCCCGATTACGGCAAACCAGGTCTGCTCAGAATGCTGCACTTTATCTCCATGGTCAGTCCATGCTTCTAAGGGTACATCGCCCCGGCCGTGGTCGCAGGTAATAAGCAGCGTTGTTTTGTCTTTGTACATCGGGCTGGTTTGAATATATTGCCAAAGCTGCTTTAAAAAATCATCTTCCTGATGTGCTTCCTTCAAGTATAGTTTATACTGGCCTCCGTGCGCCATATCATCCGTTTCGTCAAAGGCAATATACAGCACACGCGGTTTATATTGCTGCAGGTATTCCCGTGCATATTCATAAGTTAAAAAGTCGAGCCGGGTTTTTTCTCCCAGCAATTTAGGAACTTCATGCTGCACTCGGTTCAGGTATTGAATCTGCCCATTGGCGCCCTGCACTTTTAAATCGGTATAGCCTGAATTAACCTGCAGGCCCGACCGCTTTACGTTTAGTATTGCAGGAAATACTTCCCATGATGAAAAAGCGGCCACCTTGTTCTGAAAGCCAGGCTGCTTATTAATGTATTCTAAAACATTCATGTTCGGATTGGGTACCGGGTCATTGGTATTCATCCTGACATCCGGGAAACCAGTAAAAATCTCATTGTAGCCAGGGTAAGAAAATTTATAGGGATTGGCTACCTCGTCATGATTTCCGGCATCACGATCACCATAGAGCTGTCCTTTTGCAGCCAGGGTCGTCCAGAAAAAGGGTAACAGCTTTTCCCTTCTTTCCTGTGGGGTTCTCGCCCAGAACATCTGGTTGACTTCCTCTTTATCATCCGTAAATTTTGAGTTGATCAGTGCAGAATCTGCACCCCGGTACACTTCCTGCCACCTGAAACCATCAAGCGTTACTATGAGAATATTTTGTGTTTTGCGGGGCTGTGCCCGGGTTATTCCAAACACACTTAAACCGGCTATCAGCAATACTATTGGTTTCATTTTTTTGTGTATGTATTATTTAAATTGTTTTATTTGGCAGGCGGCACAATAACCCATCGGTTAACAGTATTATGCGGCGCTTCAATAACCACTTTATAAAATTCTGAGGGTTTATTTTTAACGTCTATTAAAGCATGTCCGCTGGTTACCGGAACCTCTGCCAGTAATTGATAATCATCAACCCCGCCTTCCTTAAACCGGTTGGTGGTTGTTATCCATATTTTTGCCGTTCCCTGCGGGTCAATGGCCTTCCATGATACATCCAGCATTCCCTGCGTAAAAATCACCTGCGGTGCAGTTACGGATACCGGGCCTGTAAGCGGGGTGCCATCCATTTCCCGTAGCTGAGCCTGCGGGATACTGACGTTTAAAAAACGGGCTATACTCGGCGCAATATCAACAATGCCGGGCGTATAATATTTTGCATAGGTGTTGAGCGGGCGGTAATTAGTCACCATCCAGGTACTTCGCTGCCTGGCCGACTGGCCGCCATGCCCTTTGCCGGTTTGCTCATCGCGCCCGTGGTCGGTAGTAATAAAGATAAGCCAGTCTTCGGGATAATGTGCCTGGCGATATTGTATGGCCTGCCATATGCGGCCTGCCTGCGCATCCATCTTCTGTATGGCATCATAATACTGCGGACTGTCGCCGTAGCGATGCCCCATATCATCAGTATATTCCAGGTACACCCAGGAAAGATCGGGTGCATCGCTGCGGATACCTGCTGCTGCGGCAGCAGCTACCTGCTCATCAATCAGGTGCATATAGTTTCCTGCCTTATCGTGCCTGAATTTAACCGTGTCCAGTTCAAAGCCATCCGCATGATAATCAACGTGCAGGTTGCCTGCCTCCGGTAAAGCATCGCCAACCAGCTTTGTCCGGTTATCCGTCCAGCTTGAGTAAACGGCAATCTTTTTATCCGGGTACTGATTTTTAAATACCCTGAAAACGTTCCAGTAATGATAATTGGGCGCCTTAATACTATTATCAACCACATTGTGCTTGTTTACCCAGGTACTGGTAAGCAAGCTGTTATAGCCGTTTGCAGAAATTGTCGGCGTTTGCGAGTAGCCGCCCTTTTCGCCGCCCACATAAGCCCTTAAACACTGCCCCTTGCCGGCAATCAGCTTTAAATTAGGCATGTTTAATTTTTCGATCACATCTGCCGGAATACCATCCGCAATAATAAAAACTGCCTTGGGCGTTCTGCGCTGTGCAAAACCGTTAACAGACAGGGTAATGAATGCCAGGGCAAGAAATCTGCTTATCCGCTGTGTTGAATTATGTGTCTTTATCATGTTTTAGGCAATAGCATTACCCATGGCAGGGTCACTGAAAGTAGATTTACCGGTTTCTACCCGGCCTGCATAACGCCTTGTAAATTGATTGTGTCCGCTTAGCTTTACGCTGAAATCATACCAGCCGTAATTGCTCATTGTGTTCAAAACTATGCTGGTTTTTGCGAGGCCCTTAATTGTTTTCTGCTGGCTATTGGTTTTATAACCATGATCTATGATCTCTAACTCAAATGGCTGATGATTGCTGCTGATAATCTCAATTTCAACATTACCCGTTAATTTATTGTTGTCTGTCAATGCATGCTGATAATTAGCACTTATGTATAGCTGCGGATCATTGGCATCGCCTGTAAACTCTCTGTAAAAGCCATTGGGCCCGTAAATGCGCAGGTGATAATTACTGTTTTCAAACTCATGCAGCGGCCACATATCGTTAACCTGATCCCCGGCTTTAACGCCATAAGCCCAGGTGCGCACTTCAGAAAAGCCGCTGCCATCCGAAGACAAATATTTGCCCGGTGCATATACATTAAAAGGCGCACCAGCCGTATGTTTACCAAATACCTGGTTCCTGTTAATAAAGGTTATTTCAAAAGATTTTTTGTCGGCGCTTAGTTTGCCGTCTGCATATAACTGATAAGGCAATGCATTGGCCGGCCTGATGCCGCTTTCCTGCTGCGGCATCAAAGGAGAAGATTTTGGGTCGCGGTTAATCTGGGCTATTTCCTCCGGAGTTAGCTGCCGGTACGCTGAAGGAAGTTTTTTAAACTGTGCTTTGTGGATATTTTCTAAAAAAACGTCCTTAGCAACAAAAATGGGCGCTACTGCTTCCTTACTGCCATAGGGCCTGAATACAGAGGTAAGATTACCGCATATAGTGCGGCGCCATTCGCTGATGTTGGTTTCGCGAATATCCTTGCCTGTCTTTTGAGCCAGAAAATGTTCCAGAAACTGCAGCGTTGAAGTATGATCAAAAACTTCTGAATTTACATAGCCGCCCCTGCTCCAGGGCGAAGCTATAATCATAGGCACCCGGTAACCCAGGCCAATGGCGCACTCGCGGTTATATTTTTCAGGAAAATCTTTTCGGGCCAGTTCCTGCTCCAGTGTTACATATTCCACCCGGGTATCTATACCGTCCGAAACTTTACCGGTACCCTGCTTGTGGGAGTGCGGGGCTACAAACGGCGGTATATGGTCAAAGTACCCGTCATTCTCATCATAGGTTAAAATGAAAATGGTTTTTTTCCAGACTTCAGGATTTTGAGTAAGAATATCCATTACCTCTGAAATGTACCAGGCACCATACCAGGGCGCGCTCGGGTGATCGGAAAAGTTCTCAGGCGCGGTAATCCATGATACCATTGGCAGCTCACCGTTTTTTACATCGGCCCTGAACTGATGCAATACATCACCCTGAGGCACTTTCATGCTGCGCTTTACACCGTCATCGTTATAAGACAGATCGGTTAATTGGTGATAATCCGGGTCATTTACATTAGTATTAAACGCCTTGGCATGCAGGCTTTGCTGTTGAGGTGGCAAATTCTCAAACCGGCCGGGGGTTAATAAATACTCCCTTTGCTTAATATTTGCTAAATCCTGCTGCTTTTGGTGAAGCTGTTTCTCCAGATGGTCAATGTGTGCATCCCCTGCAGGCAGGGCAGCTATTTGTAATTGAAGCTGCTGTATTTCACCAGGCAGGGTAACAAGCTGTTTCTGCAAATGGTTCAAATGCTGCGGATGCAGGTGTATGTTGTATTGCGAAAAAAATTCCAGCGGGTTATCCTGAAAATTTGACAGCCAGGGATCTTCCTCTTCTTTAAAACCAATGTCAATGCTCATTTCATTCTGATAACACTTCCAGCTGATTCCGTTTTCTTCCAGTCTTTCCGGAAAAGTTTTCCAGTTCAGCGTACCATAATCCATATCCTCATTCCAAACATGCGCTTTGGAATCTTCGTGCTGTTCCCCGCGTATGGTGCCTGTCCAGAAATAGAGGCGATTAGGATTGGTGCCGGTTAAGGATGAACAAAAATTCTGATCGCAAACGGTAAAGGCATCGGCCAGGTTGTAGTAAAAAGGGATGTCTTCGCGGGTATGGTAGCCCATGGTCAGGGGCATATGTGCATAGGCATGATGCCCCGACTGTTTTACATTGAGCCATTGATCGTGCTTGCCATCATTGCGGGCGTTTACCTGGTTTGCCCAGGAGTGCGGCAGCGAATTCATCCACGTGGCCTTCGTGCCTTTAATATCTAAATGAAAAGGCGCATAGGTTTCGCCCTGAGTGTTAGATTGAAGCCATACTTTATTTTGATTTGGCAGATCAATGGCACGCGGGTCATTGTAACCCCTTACGCCCCGCAGGGTGCCAAAGCAATGATCGAACGAGCGGTTCTCCTGCATCAGGATAACAACATGCTCAGCATCCAGGTAGCTGCTTCCCTCAGAAGGGTTGATTGCCATTGCCTTTTGGATTGAAGCCGGTATAATTCCCGGCAGGCCTGCCGCTCCTGCAAGCATAGCCGCCTTTTTTAAAAAACTTCTCCTGTTATCTTTCATGGTGCCCGCTTTTTGCAATGCATTAATTTATTTTCCTGTTCTTTCAGCAATATACTGCTCGCACAGGCCAAAGGATAACGTCATGCCGTTACCGCCAAGCCCGTTAATAATAGTTACGCCTGGTGCTGCTTCTATAATCAGTTCAGTTTGCCCGTTGGTCATTTTTGGATAGATACCATGCCATGACTGCATTAACTGCCAGTTTTTAAAACTGGCAAAAGTATGCAGATAATCAATAATCATATCATTAATAAACTGCCTGTCGAACGGATCATGCACCAGGCCGTATTCATGCGAGTCGCCTATAGTGAGTTCGCCATTGCCGTTCTGCGAGGCCATTACATGGATGCCCCATTTCAGGTAACCGGCATACTGCTCTTCATACCGTTTGCGCAGCGCCTGTAGTGATGGAGAAACCTGAAAACCGGGATAATGGATCATGGAGAGCCCGCTGCAGAGTGACGGGCCTATACGCCATCCATCAGGCTGGGCCGCCAGGCGCATCATTTGCAGTTTACATTTGGTTATAGCCGTCGCTGTGAACAATTCAGGGTACAGCGTTTCAAATTCGGCGCCGCTGCAAACATAAATTTCATCGGCCTGCCATTGCCTGCTGCCGGAATACACAGCAGGATGTTCAATCCGGCTGATGGCTGTATTCCAGTAAAAATTAATGCCGCAAGTGCCTTCCAGATATTCTGCTACCTTGTGAATGGCAACCCTCGATTCTACAATCATTTCCTCGGCGCTCCATAAGGCGCCCTTTAAGCCACTGGGGTTAACACCCGGTGATTTTTGCAAGGCCTGTGCAGCGTTTAATAAGGCACAGGCACGGTAAGGCCGGTTAGCCTCGGCATATTCGGCCATCACCTGCAGTTCATCCTCATGATAGGCTAAGTGCATGGAGCCTACCTCATCGTGCCAGATACCTGCCCCGGTACAAACTTGTTTCCAGATGCTGCGCGACAGCATGGCCCGTTCAAACAGCGGCCCGGTTTGCTGCCCGATAGGCCATATCATGCCGAAATTGCGGACTGAGGCGCCCACCGCCCTTTCATTGCGCTCAAACACGGCTACCTCATAACCTCTGATGGCTAACGCACGGGCAGTGGCTAAGCCAACAATACCCGCCCCTATAACAATGGCCGATGGCTTGCTCATGCCGTCACAATTTTTAATGTTCGGTTTTCACGGTTTTTTTGGTTCTGAGCGCTTTTAACAAAGTAAATTAATGATAAGGTTGCACCAGCACCGCCAATGAACCCTGCCATAATAACCGCCTGGTTAAAAAACGCACCCCAACTTATTTCCGGCTTACCCAATTCCTTTATCAGTAATACACTGATGCTGCCCAGGTAGCCCAAGGCATCGGCTACATAAATGATGAAGCCAACATTGCCGCCGCTGTTAAATGTGGCAATCATCCGCTCAAAAAAGATAGCGTTATAGGGTATGTAACCCATATAAAGGCCGAGCCCAGCCAGTGTCATCCAGGCAACAGGGCTTATCAGGTGGCGGTTAAACAGCAGGGTGGAAACAAGCGCCAGCAGGCAGCCGCAAATAATAAGCACATGAATTACAGCAAAGGCGCTTAAGTTGCGCCGGATTAGGATAAGCAGACTCATAACTGCTAAAACTATTACTGAGATTACAGAATCAATCCGGGTAAAAATGCTGTTGCTTTTGATACCCAGGCCGGCCCATATCTCCACCTCAAAATTATCCCGCACATCGCGCATAATGGTAAGCAGCACATAAACAACAATGGTGAGCATAATGCCGGGCAAAAACCTGGCGATAAATCTTTTTCGTTCGGCGGCGTTCATCGGCTCGCGTTTGGTACGCAACTGCATATCTAAGGCTGTTGGCGGCGGCATTAGTTCCAGGCAGGTCATAAAAAATAACAGCGGCAGGACAAACAGGGCACCGGTTAAAAACGGCATCAGGTACTCGCTGACATGAAAGGAGCTGATGAGCATACGCCCTACCGTTTTAACAAAACCCGATGCAAATATAAAGGTAATGGAAAGGGTTGCGGCCATAAACTCCGTTGCCCGGCGGCCTTCAAGGTAACTAACCACCAGCCCCCAGATCATGCCCAGGGGGAAGCCGTTTACAAACAGGCAAAATATATTATAAGGCGCCGGTATAATGGCAAAACCTAAAAGTGACAGCCAGGCAATACTGATAAGGCCGGCAATAATGAGCGGGCGTTTATGATGCTTTAACTCTGCAATGAAACGAATGCCATAGAATTTGCTTAAAGTGTAGCCCGCAACCTGGGCTATCACCAGCCACACCTTATAATCAACATGAAAATACTGGTGCCCGGTATAGGTGCCTGCTGCAAAAGCTTTCCTGAAGGCATACATGCTGGTATATAGGCCAAATGCTGCTGCGGATGCCATCGCTGTTTGCAGAAAGTATGGCCATTGGGCAACCCGCTTACGCAGGTACTGAAGCAGCTGCATAATTACTTATTGATAATGGTAAGTACATCTGCAATGTCATCAATAATGTGGGTTGGCTGGTAGGCCTCCAGTTCCTGGCGGGTGTAAATGCCGGTAGTAACACCGATAATGTACCGGCATCCGGTATTATGCCCTTCCTCCATATCTACCGCGGTATCGCCAACCTTGGCTACTTCGCCGGCAGAGGCAATACCGCCGTCCTGCATCATCTTGTTGATCATAAAAGGATAAGGCCGGCCCTGCTGCACTTCATCCGAGCCTACAAGATGGTCAATCAAATTCCTTTCGCGCCATTGCAGGCGGTTGATAATGGTTTCGGCAATGTCTTTCGAGAAGCCGGTATTGATGCCTATCTGTACATCTTCCCTTTTCAGGGCTGTAAAGGTTTCCTCTACGTGTGGCAGCGGAACAATATCCGGCGAGGTATGATAATGATTGATCATCTGCCGCACAAATTCATCATGAATGCTATGAATAAGGGGAGCTGTAATTTTTGCCGTGTCCGGCTCATGCCTGATCAAAAGCTGCCTTATGGCGAATGTTTTCTCATAACCCATAATCGGGTCTATCTCAGATACGGCAACAGCGTAGCCATACTTTGCCAAAGCAGCGCTGAGCGCTTTGCTAACGTCGTGATTGTCCTTAACCGTAGTGCCGGCTATATCAAAAACTACTAATTTTATGGGCATCCGGTACTGCTTTTTTGTTAAGCAATACTAAACTATGTTTATTAATAGCAAACTAACTTTACATTAAGCTTTGATTAAATCAGCAATCAATATTTGCCTTCAAAAAAGTAAATAACCAGCAAACGGGCTGTTTCTTTGCCGGGGTTTTTAGGCGTATGAGGTACACGGCCATCAAATAATACAGAATCGCCCTGATTTAAATAATAGGTATGTTCATTGAACTGGTATTCAACGTTCCCCTGAAGTATATACTTGTATTCAAAGGCTTCCGTTTGCACCAATGGCCGCTTTGCATTGGGTTCAAGCTCCAAAAGCACAATATCCACTGTTGATTGCTTCATCAGCTGCGTAAAAATGCGCTGATAGCGAAACCCCCGGGCATGTTCCTTTTCAAAAGACTCATAATCACCGCTTTGCTTAATGAACACCGGCTGATGGTTTGCTTTGGCGTTTATATTTTTAAAGAAGGCGTTTAAGTCTATTTCAAGCGCCTTGATAATATCCAGCAGAACAAGCAGCGACGGAACTGTCCGGCTATTCTCGATCTGCGAGATGAGGCCCTTGCTTACATTGGCGCGTGATGCCAGCTCTTGTACGGTAATGCTTTTTTCGCGGCGGCGTTCCTTAATACGGTTACTGATCTGTATCAGTATGTCATCTTCCATTAACGGCTATTAGTTTTAAACAAACAGGCATTTAACAGCCGGTTCATAGCTTGATAGATCTGGCACAATGTATGTGCATTAATTAAATAAAGGCTTATAACGGCTGCTGTTATTTAATGTTGCCAATTTAATGTTTTGATAACATGCGCTTATTTCATTTGTGATAAAAAACAGCTATGTCCATAGTAAATGCAAACCCAGAAAACGTTATAGAAGAAATTTTTGAGCTATACAAAAAACACGGTGATGAAGATTATATAGGTGAACCCGTATCACAGCTGGAGCACATGTCGCAGGCAGCCATGCTGGCCTATGATGAAGGCTACGATGATGAAGTAGTGCTTGCAGCATTCTTTCACGATATCGGCCACCTTTGCGCAGATGATCAGGCTGAAAGCATGGATGGCATGGGCAACGTTGACCATGAAAAGATCGGAGCGGATTACCTGCGCAGCAAGGGTTTTTCGGAAAGGCTGGCCGCACTGGTTGAAAGCCATGTAATTGCCAAACGGTATTTGACCTTTAAAAATCCGCAGTATTATCAAAAGCTGTCTGATGCCAGCAAAGCTACGCTGAATTTTCAGGGAGGCGTAATGAGCGCTCAGGAAGCCGCCGCCTTTGAGCAAAACAGCGATGCAGAGTTAATGGTGAGGTTACGTTACTGGGATGACCAGGCTAAGGAAACCGGCATTAAAGTAAGCAACATTGGCTTGTTGAAACAGATGGCTATAAATCATCTGCAAAATCGCAGGCTGCTTAAAATGAATTAACAGTTACATTTATTATCAATTTATTGTAACGAATCCGTTACTAAATCTTACCTGCTTAACGATTTGGATATACAGATTTAAGGCACATTTAATCTAAACTTAGTTTACAAATAATAAACTAAGTTTAGTATTGCTGCTATGAAATCGACATACTCTAAATCAATTCAAAGCAGATGAAACAACTCTACTCATTCTTTCATGCACAAAATAAGGTAAAAGCAGCGCTGCTGTTTTTTTGCCTTTTTCCCTTGCTTTTATTCGGCCAGAATAAAATCGGCGGCACAGTAACGGACGAAAAAAAGCAGCCGTTACCCGGTGTAAGTGTGGTCATTAAGGGTACATCCAAAGGTACTGTAACCGATGTTAACGGGCGCTTTTTGCTTACCGTAACGCCCGGGCAGGTGCTTACCTTCCGGTTTATCGGTTATATTCCGCAGGAAGTCACCGCAACTAACCAGGCTAATTATGATGTATCCATGGTAGCCGACAGCAAAACACTAAATGAAGTGGTGGTAACTGCACTGGGCGTTAAAAAGGAGGTAAGGCGCATTGGCTATGCTACGCAAACCGTAAACGGCGACGACGTAACCACCGCCCGGGACCCCAACCCGATTAACGGACTCATAGGTAAAGTGGCAGGTTTATCCGTAGGTGCCACATCCGAAATTTTGGGTGTTCCGAATGTAACCATACGCGGTAATACGGTTTCCTTGTATGTTGTTGATGGCTTGCCCATCAACTCTGATACTTTCGATCTCAGCCCGGATGACATTGAAACCTATACCGTGTTAAAGGGACCGGCTGCGGCTGCCTTATACGGAAGCCGCGCACAGTACGGCGCTATTGTAATTACTACTAAAAAGGGCGGAAACAAGAAAAAAGGTCTGTCTATCGATATCAACAGCAGTACGGTAATGAACAAAGGTTTTGTTGCCTTTCCGCGGGTGCAGCACTCTTACGGGCCGGGTGAAAATACCTTTTATACCTTTGTGGATGGCAAGGGCGGCGCACCGGGCGGCGTTGACAGCGATTACGACGTTTGGGGGCCTTATTTTGCGGGTCAGCTTATTCCGCAGTATGACAGTCCAGTAATTAATGGGGTAAGGCAGGCAACACCGTGGACAGCGCGGGGTGCCAATAACTTAGCCAACTTTCTGCAAACCGGCTTTCAAACCAATAATGACATTGCCTTAACTGCCAACGGCGATAACTATACCACCCGTATTTCGGTTTCGCAGCAGCATCAAACCAGCTATATCCCGGCTCAGTATCTGGATATCGCCAATGTTAACCTGTATGCTTCGTTCAATCCAACCTCACGCCTGAAGTTTGAAGCCAGCGTTGATTTTAACCGCCAGAGCACTGATAACTTTCCGGATGTGCAGTATGGGCCGAACAGTATTATTTATAACCTGGCGATATGGACAGGGGCCGACTGGAGCGTAAACGCGCCGGATATTAAGGCTATATGGCAGCCGGGCAAGGTAGGTGTTCAGTCGCAATTTGCGGAATACACCCGTTATCATAACCCCTGGTTCTTAACCAAGGAATGGACACGCGGCCATTATAAAAATGATACCTACGGTTATGTAACCGGTAACTACAAAATTGATAACCATGTAAACGTAAGTTTCAAAGATCAGATTGATACTTACAATTTGCTGCGTACCGAAGACCTGCCGTATTCGGCACACCCTTACGGCCGGGAAGGCAACATGGGTGATTACCGGGAAGACCGCCGCGATTTGTTTGAAAACAATGCCCTGCTAACCGTGAACTATGATTATACGGTTCATAAATTTTTAAACCTGTCCGGTCTGGTGGGCGGTAACCTGCGCAGTTTTCAGTATAATTCCGATTGGGCTTCGACCGATTATTTGAACGTACCAGGCGTATATGCCTTTAGCAACTCAGAAAACCCGACACAGGCTACCAGCTTTAATGCGGCTTCGCGTCAGCTAAGCGTTTTTGCTTCGCTGGATGCTTCTTTCGGCAAGTATGCTACGCTCTCGGGTACCTACCGCAGAGAAAAATCTTCAGCTTTTCAAAATGTAACTACCTACAGTTATCCAAGCTTATCGGCAGCAACCGTAATTTCTGATTATATCAAGTTGCCCGAAGTCATCTCTTTCTTAAAAGGTAGATTTTCCTATGCCAGTATTCGCTCAGATGAAACCAGCCCAACTATAGGGCCGGCACCATTCAGCTCAATTACTGCTTTTGGGGGCAGCACCGGCCCATCCCTGTTTGATAACCCATTAGGATATGGCACTACCTATAATTCGCCTTATAATGGTCCAAGCTATGGATTGAACACTTCTTATTCAACAGCCAAGCCCTATAATAACACCACAGCAGGTTATGCTTCCGATTATTTGTACCAGAACGGTATTAAAACCTTTACACGCATTAACTATGAAGAGGGCTTTGATATTAAATTTCTGCAAAACCGTTTGGGGTTAAGCGGAACTGCTTTTCAATATATTGACGGGCCGCAAATTCTGGCTAACACAATATCTACAGCAACAGGATACAATACGTTATTCTTAAACGCCTTAAAGACAAAGAAGACAGGTTATGAATTATCATTAACCGGCACGCCTATTAAAAACTTAGGCGGTTTCGGCTGGGATGT
>CAXTAP010000015.1:24982-44629 GCA_964241965.1 uncultured Mucilaginibacter sp. | reverse complement strand
GCCTTTTTATAGCTTCAATCACCGGAAAGCCAAAGGAAATATTGGGTACAAAGATGCCGTCCATTACATCAACATGGATCCAGTCGGCATCACTTTGATTCAGCATTTCAACATCACGCTGTAAGTTGGCAAAATCTGCAGATAATACGGAGGGCGCTATTAAATGGCTCATGCTCAAATATAGGCACATTGAGGGCAATGAAAGGTATAGGAAGTAAATTTGAGTTCAGGAGAAATACCTAATCGCAGTTCTGCAGCAGGTCATAATACTTTTTCATCAGTTCGGTATCGTAGTTTACCAGCGAGCTGTGGGCTTCGGAAACAAGCTCTGTTAATATAGATGCTCCAAGCTGGCCGGCACCATTGGGGATGGACTCATAGTAACTGATTAATTTCTTTACCCTGATGATTTCAAACAGTAACAGCTGAATTAAATCAGTGTGTACGCTGTTTACACCGGAAGAATTATTATCCAAAAAATCCAAAGGATCATTGGGGATAGATGTCATATTTTCAATAGATAGTACAGGTATGATGTTTGCCTTATTCAAATGCGCATAAAATCAACTTAGTTTAACAGTACTCAGGGGGGTGCTAAAATAACAATAACCCTGAATTTACAGGGTTATTGTTATCTGAAAACATTTTTATCAGACTTTGTTCGGCTCCGGTCTTGATGTTTCCGGTCTGTCGGGGCGCGGCGGCCTCGGCAGCAAAGCCTTTCTGGAAAGCTTCAGTTTCCCTTGTTTGTCCACATCAATCAGTTTTACCTGCACTGCATCACCTACTTCAAATATGCCATCCATAGTTTCAATGCGCTTGTGGTCAATCTCCGAAATATGAAGCAAACCATCTTTGCCCGGCATAATTTCAACAAAGGCGCCAAACGGCATAATGGTTTTTACCTTACCGTCATACACTTCGCCAACCTCTGGCTTAGAAGCAATTGCCCTGATGCGCCTTACTGCGCTGTCAATGGCATCCTTGCTGTCACCAAAAATCTGTACAATACCTTGATTATCCTTTTCCTCAATAGATATGGTAGCGCCGGTTTCACGCTGCATTTCCTGAATAATTTTACCGCCCGGCCCGATAACGGCTCCGATGAATTCCTTATCTATTTTAATCGTTACGATACGCGGCGCAAAAGGCTTGTAATCCTCACGGGGCGCACTGATGGTTTTTTTCATCTCGTTCAAGATGTGCAGGCGGCCTGCCTTGGCCTGCTCCAGAGCCTTGGCCAGCACTTCGTACGAAAGACCATTAATTTTTAAGTCCATCTGGCAGGCTACTATACCTTTCTCAGTACCGGTTACCTTAAAATCCATATCACCCAGGTGATCTTCATCACCCAGAATGTCAGATAACACTGCATACTTAGTGCCATCATTATTCGTAATCAGCCCCATAGCTATACCCGATACCGGTGCGGATATTTTTACCCCGGCATCCATCAGCGCCAGCGTACCGGCACAAACCGTAGCCATAGAGGATGAACCATTTGATTCCAGAATATCAGATACTACGCGGATAGTGTATGGATTTTCATCTTCGGGCGGCAGCACCTGCTTTAACGAACGCAGAGCGAGGTTACCGTGCCCTATTTCGCGGCGGCCGGCGCCGCGGTTGGGGCGAACCTCGCCGGTAGAGAAGCCGGGGAAGTTGTAGTGCAGTAAAAATTTCTGGTAGCCGTTAATAAAAGCGCCGTCAATCATCTGCTCATCATCCTTACCGCCTAAGGTAACGCTGGTTAATGATTGCGTTTCACCGCGTGTAAACACAGCTGAACCATGTGCCGCCGGCAGGTAATTCACCTCGCTCCATATCGGCCTGATTTGTGTAGTTGAACGGCCGTCTAAACGCATGCCCTCATCAAGCACCAGGTTGCGGATGGCGTCATACTGCACATCATGGTAATATTTTTTAGCTAATCCCTTGGTAATATCGTCGATTTCGCCCAAGGTACTGATGAACTGCTCACGCACTTCCCTGAACTTTTCGCTGCGCTCATTTTTACCGGAAGCAGCTTTGGCAATGGCATATACCTGGTCGTATGTTTTCTCATAAACCAGCTTTTTCAGATCCTCGTTGCTATGCTCGTGGCTATAGGTGCGTTTTTCGGTTTTACCGGCTTCGGCAGCCAGTTCCACCTGTGCCTGCACCTGTACCTTAATGGCATCATGTGCAAACTTAATGGCTTCCACCATCTCTGCTTCCTGAATTTCCTTGCTTTCGCCTTCCACCATGTTCACATCACTGGCCGAACCGGCTACAATGAATTCTAAAGTGGCCCGTTCCAAATCGCTCAGGGTTGGGTTAATAACCAACTTACCATCAATCTTAGCCACCCGTACCTCTGAAATAGGCCCGTGAAACGGAATATCAGATACAGCAATGGCAGCCGAGGCCGCTAAACCGGCCAGGCAGTCGGGCATAATATTTTTATCTGCTGAGATGAGGGAAATCATCACCTGGGTATCAGCATGATAATCTTCGGGAAACAAGGGGCGCAAGGCACGGTCAACCAAACGGGAAATCAGCACTTCATAATCAGACAAGCGGGCCTCGCGGCGCAGGAATCCTCCGGGAATACGGCCGGTTGCCGCATATTTTTCCTGATAATCAACTGACAGCGGTAAAAAATCAACCCCCTCCTTAGCCTCGGGCGATGAAACCACTGTGGCCAGCAGCATGGTATTACCCATTTTTACTACCACAGAGCCGTCGGCCTGCTTGGCCAGTTTACCGGTTTCGATCTCAATGGTACGGCCATCACCTAAATCGATTACCTTTTTAATTGCATTATAACTCATTTTTAATTAATTATGATGTGCCTTTCATCTTTAAGGGCACACCGGTTTTATATATTTTATTTTACTTCAAAAGTAAAAAAGCCACTTCACAGCAGGAAATGGCTTTTTGTTAAAAACGGGAAAGCGTTATTTAATGATATCACGCAGCGACAAAGCCTTGATGATAGCACGGTATCTTTCAATGTCTTTATTATAAAGGTAAGATAGTAGTGCACGGCGTTTACCAACTAACTTTTGCAGTGATAACTGAGTACCGAAATCTTTTCTGTTCGATTTCAGGTGCCCTGTTAAATGTGCAATGCGGGTGGTGAACAATGCAATCTGCCCTTCTGCCGAACCTGTGTCGGCAGCGCCTTTACCATGTTTCGCAAAAATCTCTGCTTTTACTTCTTTACTTAAATACATTACCTGAATAATATTAAAGCGTTAATAATTAGATTAATTGAGCGCAAAAGTACAACATTGCCGGCACAATTACAATGCTTTAAACCTATTTTATTACTTAGTTTTGCAACCATGCAAACACCCGGAAAAACGTACAGCACCTTTGAAACCGAGCATCGTGTAAGGCCCGATGATATTGACATGTTTCAGCATGTGCACAACAGCCGGTATTTTGATTATGTACTGGCCGCCCGTTACGAGCAGATGGATACCTGCTATGGTATGGCTATGGAAAAGTTTATGGAGCGCGGTTTCGGCTGGGTAGTACGTACTGCGCATGTAGATTACAAGCGCGCCTTAACCATGGGCGATTACTTTACGGTACGCACAGGTATTGAAACCATTGATGAAAAAGGGTGCCGGGTTGCATTCACCATCACCAACAAAACCACTAAAAAAGTGTGCTGCGATGGCTGGTTTGATTATACCATGATTGATATGCAAACCGGCCGCGGCGCTAAAATACCCGATGATGTGATTGCGCATTATCAGGTATAATTATTCCTGGTTACTTTAATCAATTGATAATCTTAATGGCTGCTTAGCGCCTCCTCTACTAACGCACTGTAGAATTCATCAACCTTTATGCCGGCAGCCCTCACCTGCTGCGGAATAAGGCTATTGGCCGACTGGCCGGGGGTGGTGTTTATTTCAATAAAATAGAAATCCTGAGTTTCGGCCTGCAGAATAAAATCGGTACGTACCATGCCGCGGCAGTTAAGGCGCAGATAAACCTCGCTCACAATTTCACTGATCTCTTCCAGTTTCGGGGCATCAATGTCAGCAGGCGTTATCTCCTGCGTTACGCCGGGCGTATATTTAGCTTCATAATCAAAAAAATCCTTGGAGCTGATAATTTCTGTAGCGGGCAGCACGGTCAGCTTTCCATGCAAACGTACCGTGCCAATGCTGAATTCACGGCCTTTAATAAACTCCTCTACCAGTATCTGCTCATCCTCATGAAAGGCTTTCTCCAAAGCGGCAGGCAATGCGGCAGCATTTGCTACTTTACTCATACCTACGCTGCTGCCGCCGTTGTTGGGCTTAACAAACAAAGGATAGCGCATTGATGCCGTAATGCTTGCCACATCATGCAAATCTTTCCGGAACAACTGAACAGAGCGGGCAGTATGCAGGTTTTTAATGCTATGCACTAAAGTTTTGGTGTAAGCCTTGTTCATGGTGATGGCTGATGTTGTGGCATCGCAGGTGTTATACGGAATGCCCAGCAGGTCAAAGTAGCCCTGCAGTTTGCCGTCTTCACCGGGCGAGCCATGCACCGTAATAAAAGCCATATCAAATTTTATCTTCTCATGAGGTAACGTCAGGCTGAAGTCGTTCTTATCAATGTCTGTCAATTCATGGCCAGACTGGCAGAACCAGCGGTCGCGGGTTACCAGGATGGTGTACACCTGATATTTTTGCGCATCTAAATTGGCTGCAATATTTTTGGCGCTGTTGATAGATACCTCATATTCGCCGGTATAACCTCCGGCAACAAGGGCAATGTTTTTCCTGGTCATATCTGCCAAATATATCATTTTGAAATTATTTGCCTGATGACAGATTTACAAGCAGGTTCATAGTTTTAACGGTTATTAAATAACAGCCTCACCATAACGCCCGCCGTTCACCATTTTTATGGCCATCTTTTACTATCTTTCCTGCCTTTGACCAAAAAATTTATTTTTGCATATGCCTTATAAAGAACGAGACATCAATAAAATGTACTACACCATGGGCGAGGTTTCAGCCATGTTTGATGTTAACCAATCGCTGCTGCGGTATTATGAAAAGGAATTTGAGATACTGCAGCCGAAAAAAAACAAAAAAGGTAACCGTTACTTTACACCGGAGGATGTTGAAAACTTAAAAATAATTTTTCACCTTATTCGCGACAAAGGCTATACGCTGCAGGGTGCAAAAGATCATTTAAAAAACAACAGCAGTTCTACCAAAGACCAGCAGAGCGTTATATCGGCGTTGGAACATCTGCGCAGCTTTTTGATTGAGGTCAGAGACCAGTTATAATATGCCTTTGCAAGTAACATGCTGCGCTTTAAATACGCAAATGCAGCTTACAACAACCATACATGATTGCAGAGCATAAAGGCGAAATTCCCTTTATTATATTACTGCTGCCTTTTGTGGCCGGCATCGCTGCCGGATTATATTTATGGCCCGGAGCCAATACGACCCTGCTTCTCTTACTGTTTCTGATATTCATCGCCGCCTTTATTGTGCTGAACCGTAATTATCAGCGGTTAAAAATATATGCCAGGCAGCAGTGGCTGGGCGGACTGTTATTACACAGCATTTTGTTTACCGGCGGGTGGTTTGCAACGCTGCAGCATAACGAACTGGCTGCCCGCAACCACTTTGCAAAGTATAAAGCTGATTACCTGCTGGTACAAATCAGCAATGAACCGCAGTCAGGCGGAAAGTATATAAGACTTACCGCTTTAGCAAAGCAGGCAGTAAGGCAGCAAAAAAGTACTGTTGTAAGCGGCAGCTTAATGGTTATTGCACCGCTTACGCCTGCCACAGCTAAATTGTCGTATGGTGACCTGCTGTTAGTCAATGCTGATTATACACCGGTTAACCCGCCTTATAACCCCGCCGAGTTCAATTATAAGCAATACCTGGCCTTCCAGAATATTCATTATCAGCTGTTCATTGACCCCGGCAAGCTGAAAACAGTTCAAAGGAATACCGGGAATGCAGCTATTGCTTACTCATTAAGGTTAAGAAAGCAATTGGTTGATGAATTGAAAGCAGGCATCAAAGACACCGGCGCTGCGGCCGTTGCCTCTACCTTGATGTTAGGTTACAAGGCCGATTTAAGCACAGAGGTATTACAGGCCTACTCCAAAACCGGAACTATCCACGTATTGTCGGTATCGGGAGCGCATGTAGCAATAATTTATGCTTTCATTGTATTGTGCCTCGGCTTTTTAAATCAATACAGGTATGGCCGGTTAGTCAATGCCTTAATTTCAATATTGCTCATCTGGGGCTACTCGCTTCTAACGGGCTTTTCGCCTGCCGTTTGCCGGGCAGCCCTGATGATTACCTTCTTCATCGCAGGCAGAACTTATTACCGGCATATCAACAGCTTAAACTTACTGGCAGCATCGGCCTTTATATTGCTGCTTGTTGATCCCTATTTACTGGCCGACGTTGGCTTTCAGTTATCTTACCTTGCGGTGTTTGGCTTGCTGGCTTTTCAGCCGGTTATTTATAAGCAGCTCCGTGTCAAAAACAAATGGCTTAATAAATTGTGGTATTTGTGCTCAGCATCAGTGGCAGCCCAGCTCATTACCTTTCCGCTGAGTATCTACTACTTTCATCAGTTTCCCTATTACTTCCTGATCAGTAACCTGCTTATCATCATTCCCACTGAAATCATTATGGCGGCAGGCGGTTTATATTTATTACTGGCGCAGGTACCTTACCTTAACTTACTGCTATCAAAAATTCTGGAATATTGCATCCTAAGCATGACTAAAAGCCTGGCATTCATTGAGCATCTGCCCTATGCCTACGCAGGCGGTCTATGGATTACCATGTTTGAAAACACACTGCTTCTTTTGTCGGCTGTATTGCTGCTTTTTATTTTGCATCAGCACAAAGCAGCTCATTTTGTGGTTATAACAGCCTGCGTGCTTACTTTAGCAATATCTGCCGGTTTCAAAGCATATACAGCAACGATAACAGACAGTATTACTTTCTTCAATCTACGTAAGCATTCCGGTATTTTGTTTAAATCGGGACGTAAAAGCGTATTGCTCACTGACCTGAACCCAACAGACAAACCGTTCGCCTATAGCCTGCAGCCATGTTTGGACAGCAACCGGATCACAGAAAATTCAGTTGTAAATTTTAATCAGAATACTCAGACTGCGTTTTTTGCAAAGCGAGACCATTACTTACAATTCATTGGCCGCAGATTGCTGATAGTTGATCAGTATTTTTACAACCGGCCACTGCAGCACCCTGTTACTATTGATTACCTTTTTATTACCGGCTCGCCGGCAACCGATTTAAACCTTCTGAGCAAAAATTATGTCTATCACGCGGTTGTTCTGGATGCCAACAACTCAAATCAGGCTATTGAAAGATTTACGGCACAGGCAGCCAGGCAACAGGTACATTTAATTTGCCTGAAGCGTAACAAATCGTTTACGGTAACATCTAATTAAAAATGTTAATATGAGTTTTTTTAACAACATTTGTATTAACAGCATCAAACAGAACATTAATCAAAAACAATGAACCTTAAATTTTTAAATGTTGCCTTGGGGGTAGCTCTTTCTGCAACAGCATTTACAGCAAGCGCTCAAAAGAAGTACACAGAAGGAGTAGCAAGCTATAATGTAGTAACCAACGGCCAAACGGTAGAAGCCAAAACCTATTTTAAGGGCGACTCAAGCGCCTACTCCTTTACAACCGGCCCGGCAACAGTTAAATTAATTAGCACGGCTGATGCCAATTATTTAGCGGTACTGGTTGATGTACCTGTTGCTTCCATTAAAAAGGCGGCGGTAGCTACACCGGCCGATCTTGAGCAGGCCAAATCAATGGAACCCAAGTTTACATTTACGCCAACCAATGAAACCAAGCAGATTAATGGTTTCAACTGCAAAAAGGTTACGGTAAAAGACAGTAAGGACGGCGCTACCTATACTGCCTGGGTTACCAATGATGTGAGCGCCCCTACCAATACCCTGTCAAGATATTTTGCTGCGGCAGGCGGATACCCGGTACAGTTTACCACCATACAAATGGGCCAGGCTACCGAAGTAACTCTCAAATCAATTGCCGAACAAAAGGTACCCAAGGGAACCTTTGCCATTCCGTCCGATTTCGATAAGATTACTATGGAAGAGCTGCGGGCCATGAGCGGCGGCGGCAGATAGTCAAAACCACAATTTATAAAAAAGGCCCTGCGTTCAGATAACGCAGGGCCTTTTCTGTATGCCGTATTAATTGAAAGAAGATACATTCAGCTCATGGCTTAATACCTCAACCCAGGTATTAAATAAATGAGTTTCGATCTCTACTGCTTTATCAGCATGGCGCTGCCAGTCTGGCGAGAATTGCTGTAATTGGTTCAGCATTTCCTCCAGGTGGCCTTCCTCTTCCAAAATGATTGATTTTACATTAACCTTGCTGCCGGCATGAGTGAGCGCATCCTGATAAATCGGATACAGTTCATCGGCACGTACCTCAATAGCATAGGTAACCAGCAGATATGCCGCAAAACGCAGTTCGCGGCCAGATAAATCCAATTCATTTTTTAAGTAACGGCACACTTCCAAATCCAGCTGGTTCAGATAACGCTTGCTTTGATGGGCAGCCAGCAGGTACTGCGGGGCATAGGTGATATATTTGACAGCGTCGATTTTTTCCAGCTGCTTTTTCAAATAAAAGGCATGACGGTGTTCCTCAGCGGCATGCTTCAGAATGATGTAGGTAACCGTAGCCGGATCCTCGCTGGCTGATATTTTACGGGCGCCGGTATTTTCCATCAATGAGAGCGTATTGAGCCAGCGTGCGTGGAGATGGTCATCTGCAACAATGGCGGTGAGGAGGTGAGATAATTCCATAATTATATAATTTCAAGCGCTTGCTCAATTTTACTGTAAATATAACTGAGCTGCGCATCGGTTATGCAATAGGGAGGTAAAATATAAAGTATATTCCCCAGCGGGCGCAGGATGATGCCCTCCTGTAAAAAAAACTCGTAAAGCCGGTCGCGCAGGGTGTTAAAGTACGACGTGCTGCTGCCGGTTTCCCACTCCATAGCCAAGATAGTACCTGTTTGCCTGACAACCTTTATCCGCGGATGGCGCTTTATCTTTTCGGCAAATTGCTGATGATGTTTACTTATCCGGTCTATGTTGGCATCTGTTGCCGGGGCCAGAAATAAATCCATGCTGGCAAGCGCCGCCGAGCAGGCCACCGGATTAGCTGTAAACGAATGCCCGTGAAACAGCGTTTTCATTTTATCATCCGATAGAAAGGCATCAAATATGTGCTGTGTACAGGTAGTGATACCCAAGGCCATGGTTCCGCCGGTTAAGCCTTTCGAAAAGCACATAATATCAGGCTTTGCTTCTATCCAGTCAGTAGCAAAACGTTTACCGGTACGGCCAAAGCCGGTAAATACTTCATCAGCAATTGTAAAAATGCCCTCCTGCCGGCAGTGTGCTACCAGTTCATTCAGATATTTGCTTTCGTACATAATCATGCCGCCCGAGCCCTGCACCAGCGGTTCAAATACGAAACAGGCTAATTCAGATTTGAGTCTGGATATTTGTACTTTCAGGTCGCTGATGTTACTTTCATCAGGCAGGCTGATGAATTCCACCTCAAACAGCAGCAGATCAAAAGCTGCGGTAAAGGCACTGCGGCCGCTCACAGCCATAGCACCAAAGGTATCGCCATGATAGGCGTTCTTTAAAGCCAAAATTTTTGTGCGAGGCTCTCCTGAATTATTCCAGTATTGCAGGCACATTTTCAGGGCAACCTCCACAGCGGTAGATCCGTTGTCTGAGTAAAACACCTTGGTTTGATTGCCGGGCAGCAGCGCCAGCAAACGTTCGGCTAACTCAACTGCGGCCGGGTGTGTAAAGCCGGCAAAAATTACATGCTCCAGCTGCTTTAATTGTTCGGCTACCCTTTGAGCAATGTAAGGGTGTGCATGCCCGTGTATATTTACCCACCACGACGAAACAGCATCAATATACTCCCGGCCGCTTTCATCAAAAAGCACAGCTCCCTGCCCCCTTACAATGGCTACCGGCGGCCTGGCAGTCTGCATCTGAGTGTAGGGGTGCCATATTACTTTTAGGTCGCGCTCAGTTAAATTCATATCTTTTGTTTTAACAACCTGGCTACCTGCTGATCAGTCGGAAAAGTAAGATCCTCCGCCTGCAGGTCATCAAGATTAACCCATCTGAAAGCCTGCAGAATATCGCCTGTCCCATCAAAATCAAAAGGTCGGTTTTTGAAATTGAGCTGCAGCGGCTTCAGGTTTTCTACCTGATAATAAACGCTGATAATCTGCGAATCATTGAAGGCCGATTTTACAAAAAAATCGGTAGTATAAAAATGATCAGTTACCTTGATTTCGGCATTGCACTCCTCCATAAACTCACGCTTCAGGGCATCAATAAGCCCCTCACCGTACTCCAGCCCGCCGCCCGGAAATTTGGTGAAGCGGTAACCATACTCCTGTTCATCGCTGATTAAAATCTGCCGGTGTTCATTAACCAGCAACCCGTAAACGCGTACGTTAAAGTTGTACATCTACTCGTAGTGTTTTTTATTACGGATGGCATTATCCATCGTCCATTCAATATCCATTGTTTTAGCCTCTGAGCGAATCGGGCAGTTAGGCATCCGGCAGTAATGGCAGCATTCGGGCAGGCAGGGATCAGTATGTATAAACAGTTCTGTTTGCATATCAGCTTTGGTATTAATCAGCCGGTCAACCAGTTTTACTTCATCATGCACCCTGTTCAAGTCAAAATAGTTAGGCAGCGTCAGGTGGCAGTCTATATGCAGCTCGTGCCCGTATTTTTGCGCCCGCAGGTTGTGAATATCAATCCACTCTTCCTTGCGCTCATTATTCAATACGGTTACAATATGCTTTACCACGTCAAAATCCGTCTCGTCCATTAATCCGCCTACTGCCTTGCGCAGCAACTGATACCCGGTGTAGGATATATATATACTCACCGCAACGGAAAGAACGCTGTCGAGCCAGATGATTTTAGTAAAAAAAATGAGCAGCAGCCCCAGCACCAGGCCGCCGCTGGTTACCATGTCTGTTAACAAATGGCGTCCGTCGGCCTCAAGGGTAATGGACTTTAATACCTTGCCGCGGCTGATCATGTAATAGCCCATCAGCCCGTTGGCGCCGCCGGTAGCGCCGATAATGATAGCTCCTGCCAGCAACTCCTGCACAGGATGCGGGTAAAACAACCCGTAAACTGATTTAAATAAAATGCCGATGCCGGCAATACTGATTAAGGCGCCTTCCACAAAAACGGAAAAATACTCAACCTTGCCATGACCGTACGGGTGGTTTACATCGCGGGGCCGGGAGGCTAAATAAATGCTGAAAAATGCAAAAGCGCTGGCTACTACATTTACAATGCTTTCGGCAGCATCGGTAAGTACAAAATTGGAGGCTGTGATAAAGTAAGCGCCAAATTTGGCTAACATCAGCACTACACTAACAACAAGAGCGATGATGATTATTTTGCGTTTATCTTCCACAGGTGTTTTGGTGAGGCCAAATTTAACAATAACCCTTTTAAATACCCCTAAAGTTATTTTCTATATTTGCCGCTACTATAAATAATAAGATGAGCGTATTAAGCAACCGGATTAACAATCTGACCGAATCACAGACCATGAAGATGAATAAAATGGCCCGTGAGCTTGCCGCCGGCGGCATTGATGTTATCAGTTTAAGTTTAGGCGAACCCGATTTTCATACGCCTGCTTACATTAAGCAGGCTGCCAAGCAGGCTATGGACGAAAACTATACTTATTATACCCCGGTAGCCGGTTACCCCGAACTGCGCAAGGCGGTTGCCGCCAAGCTGAAACAGGAGAATAACCTGGAGTATGATTTCAGCCAGATTGTGGTATCTACCGGCGCCAAGCAGGCGCTGGCTAATGCTGTACTGTGCCTTGTTAATCCGGGTGAAGAAGTGATTATACCTACGCCTTACTGGGTTTCCTATTCAGAAATTGTAAAGCTGGCCGAAGGTAAAAGCGTTTTTATTGATACTACGGTTGAGCAAAATTTTAAAATAACGCCTGAGCAGCTGGAAGCAGCTATTACACCGAATACCAAACTGTTTATGTTCTCATCGCCCTGTAACCCGACGGGCAGCGTTTACAGCAGGGATGAACTGGAAGGACTGGCGAAGGTTTTCGAGCGTTATCCGCAGATATACATCTTGTCTGATGAAATCTATGAGCATATCAACTTTGTTGATCAGCATGAATCCATTGCGCAATTTAGTTCTATAAACGACCGCGTGGTTATCATTAATGGTTTTTCAAAGGCTTATGCCATGACCGGCTGGCGTATTGGTTACTCGGCCAGTAACAAGGAACTGGCTGTTGCCATTGATAAGCTGCAGGGGCAGATTACTTCTGCTACCTGCTCCATTACTCAGCGTGCAGGCGTGGCCGCTTATACAGGCGGACTGGAAAGCGTACAGCAAATGCGCGATGCCTTTAAGCGCCGCCGCAACCTGGTGTATGATTTGTTAAAAGAAATAGACGGATTAAAAGTAAACCTGCCCGATGGTGCATTTTATTTTTTCCCGGATGTAACTTCGTTTTTCGGGAAAAGCTATAACGGCGTTACTGTCAATGATGCCGATGAGTTAAGCCTATTTCTGTTACAGGAAGGCCATGTGGCCGTTGTGGGAGGAGATTCTTTTGGCGATACCAAATCGATCCGCATATCATACGCCGCCGCGGATGAGAAACTGATTGAAGCCGTTAAGCGCATCAAAGCTGCCTTACAAAAGCTGCAATAAAGCACAGCCTCAATCTTAACAAAAAATGCCTGCGAGGTCAAGCTCCGCAGGCATTTTTTGTTTGTTAACGAAAGGCTGAATTACAGCCCGAAGCCGTAAGCTACACGCAAACCTACCAATCCATAGCTGTTATTTTGGCCGGAGAAGTTTTCATAACGTGCGCCGATGTCAACCTTTTTAAAGGAGTAGCCTAAACCCGGAGCCAGGATAAGCTTGGTATCTTTGCTGCCATCTATGTTTGCATAAACGTTTCTGGTTTCAAATCCCGCACCTACTTCGCCGCTCAGATAAAAACCGCCTCCAATAAAACCTTTGATACCGGCTTTTAACGGAACCATGCCGAATGAAGGGTATTTTACACTACCGCTAACAGTGGTATTAGCATCAGAATAGTTATAGTTTACAGTTTTACCAAAGGCATTATAATAACCGGAGGTAATCATCAAAGCTACGTTTTGATTGATGCCATACTGAAGGCGAGCTGTACCGCCCAAACCGATGTTTGATACCGTGTGCAGGTTACCGGTTGGTAAAAACCCTTCTACACCTATGCCAAAACGCCATGCGCTTGAGGGCGTAGTAGTTTGTGCCCTAACTTTTGTGCCCAATAAGGTTGCAACTGCAATACTTGCTACCGCTAAAATTTTAGTCATTTTTTTCATAATCATTGTGTATTATTAATGAACAAGTTGAATTAATTAATATCCCTGTGCTATCAATTAGCCTGCCATTGTCATGAATGCAGAGCCAATTCTGACGGTGGGTTGACTTATACTACACTTAGTCTAATCAAATGATTAACCTGCAGGGCATATAATTTTCTGTGTAGCAATGATATATAAGGCTATAATTACAGACGCTTATTGTTAACAATTTTTTAACACTTGTTTGTAATACGTGACATAGAATGGGTATGTGTCACTTTTTGGATACAAAATATTGCAGCATGTCACTCTTGCGGAATAGAGGTAATTATAACGGCAAATTCAAGATCACTATTATAGCCGCCTGAAAACAGGGTTAACCAAAACCTCAAATGCTGTTTATATAGTGGTTATATTTCCTGCTTTGTCCCCACATTGTAAACATGTATAACTTGCACAAAGCGGGACAAATTGAAAGACCATAAAAAGGGGAAGCAATAATTGCCTCCCCTCTCTGATATATACAGATACATTATTCGTGCTGTTTGTTCATGGCCTCATCCTCCTTGGTGGGCTTATAATTGGCCTGCAATTCAGCGAGTTTGGCCTTGCCATAGGCAAACTTGGTAATCAGGTAATAGAGTACCGGCACAATAAATATAGCCATAGAGGTTGCGGCCAGCATTCCGCCGAATACGGTAAACCCGATGGTCTGCCTGGCCTGTGCACCTGCTCCCGAAGCAAAAACCAGAGGCAGTACGCCGAGGATAAACGCAAGCGATGTCATGATAATGGGGCGCAAGCGTACGCGCACGGCATCAAGCACCGCCTTTTCGAGTTCCACGCCCCTGTCCACACGTTCCTTGGCAAATTCCACAATCAGGATGGCATTCTTCGCGGATAACCCGATCAGCGTAATCAAACCGATCTGTGCATATACGTTGTTGGCCAAACTTGGTAAAAACGTCAGGAACAGGATAGCGCCGAATGCACCCAGCGGCACGGCAAGCAACACAGAAAACGGCACTGACCAGCTTTCATACAAAGCTGCCAGGAACAGGAACACGAACCCGATAGACAGCGCAAAGATATAGGTGGTTTTCGATCCCGACAGCAACTCCTCACGGCTCAGGCCCGAAAACTCGTAGCCATATCCCTGGGGCAGTGTTTTATCTGCTACCTCCTTCAGCGCTGTTAACGCATCGCCGCTGCTGAAACCGGGCTTGGGGTTACCGTCGATTTCCGCAGAGCGGAATAAATTGTAATGCGAGATGAGTGGCGCATTCTCAATAAATTTGTAAGAAGTAACCGTACTTAAGGGCACCATGGTATTGGCCTGATTACGCACGTAATACTGGCCTATATCCTTAATATCAGTACGGTACATGGTGTCGGCCTGGGCCACCACGTGAAAAGTACGGCCGTACAGGGTAAAGTCGTTAATATACGAGCTGCCCATATAAACCTGTAGTGCATTATTAATATCGGATATGGCTACACCCAGCTTTTTGGCCTTATCGCGGTCAACCACCAGCTGGTAAGCCGGCGTATGTGCCGTAAAAAAGGTAAATGCTTTAGCGATTTCTTTCCGCTGATTTACCTCGCCGACAAAATTTTGTACGATGCGCTCAAAGTTCTTAATATCTCCCCCGGCTTCCTTCTCTTCCAGAATAAAGGAAAAACCTGCGGTATTACCCAAACCCGGTATAGCCGGCGGCGGTATAACTACCACGCTGGCCTCCTTAAAACGCGCCAGCTTTTGCTGCAGGGTGGCAACCACGCCGAATAACTGGTCAGATTTCTTACTGCGCTGATCCCAGGGCTTCAACTGAATAAACACGGTGGCGCTGTTGGGCTTGGTGGCAAAGGTTACGGCATTTAACCCGCCCAGGGCTGCGTAATGGCCAACCGCAGGTACACTATCGAGTGTATTCATCACCTGGTGCAGAATGTTTACCGTTCGCTGGGTGGATGATCCCTCGGGTAAGTCATACGTTACATAAATCCGGCCTTCGTCCTCCGTAGGCAAAAACCCGGAAGGCTTGCTTTTGAACAAAAAGACAACGGCGACAATAATGCTGATGAGTATAAATATAACAACCCCCGAGTATTTGATGCCCCGGTCAACTCCGTTACGATACTTTTCTGTTACCCGGCCAAACCAGCCGTTAAATGCATCAAAAAAGCGGTTCAACCAGCCCTTTGGCTTGTTATCGCCTTCGTGCGGCCTTAGCAGCAGGGTGCACAAGGCAGGCGTTAATGAGAGGGCTATAAAAGCGGAGATTAAAACCGATATAGCAATGGTAATGGCAAACTGCTGATAAAGCCGCCCTACAATGCCGGGGACAAACCCCACCGGCACAAATACGGCCGCCAAAATGAGGGCGATAGCAATTACCGGCGCAGAAATATCCTTCATGGCAGCTTCGGTAGCTTCCTGCGGCGACATTTTTTCTTCATCAATATAATGCTGCACGGCCTCCACCACCACAATGGCGTCATCCACCACAATACCAATAGCCAGCACAAAGCCGAACAGCGTTAAGGTGTTGATGGTGAAGCCCAAAGGTATAAAGAAGATAAAGGTGCCAATAATGGATACCGGAATGGCAAGTACCGGTATAAGGGTAGCACGCCAGCTTTGCAAAAACAAAAATACCACAATAACAACCAGCGCCAGGGCCTCGAGCAGCGTAATAACCACCTCATGCACAGATACCTTAACCACTGTTACCGATTCAAAAGGCACCACGTAATCCACATCAGCCGGAAAAGACTTTTTCAGCTGCTCCATGGCAGCATATACGCCATCGGCAGTAGAGAGCGCATTACTGTTGGGCGCCTGGTATATTAACAGGTACGATGCCCGCTTGCCATCAACAAATGAGTTACCCGAGTAGTTAAATTTACCCAGCTGAACACGGGCCACATCCTTTAAATAAACAATGGAACCTGTGCTGGGCTGTGTACGCACAATTACATTTTCAAATTGCTGCGGGGTGATTAACCGCCCCTGCACCAAAACGCTGTATTCGAATGGCTGCCCGTTTACAATTGGCGGCGCACCCACCGTACCGGCAGATACCTGCACGTTTTGTTCCTGCAAGGCGGAAGTTACATCGGCAGCAGTCATGCCCAGGGCAGCCAGCTTGTCGGGCTTAAGCCATATACGCATACTAAAATCATCAGCGCGGGTAAAAACGTCGCCAACGCCTTTGGTACGCAGCAAGGCATCCCTGATAAATATATTGGTGTAGTTATCCAAAAAGGTAACATCATGGCTGCCCTTGGGCGAAAACATGGCCACCAGCATTAATATACTCGGGTTACGCTTGCGGGTAGTTAAGCCCAGCCGCTGCACCTCCTGCGGCAGCGAAGGCGTGGCTATACTTACGCGGTTCTGCACATCAAGCGCGGCAATGTCAATGTTGGTGCCTACCTCAAAGTTCACCGTCATGCTCAGCTGCCCGTTTCCGGTGCTGTTGCTTTGCAGGTAAGTCATCCCCGGTGTACCGTTCACCTGTATTTCTATAGGTGTGGCCACTGTTTGCTCTACGGTAAGGGCATCAGCACCGGTATAGGTTCCGGTAATCTGCACGGTCGGCGGCGTAATGTCGGGGTATTGCCCTATAGGTAATGTGTTCATGGCCAGCAAACCTACCACAACAATCACCAGTGATATTACAATGGCGGTAACAGGTCTGCGTATAAAGGTATCTGCAATCATGCTTTGAGTTCTGAAATGAACGGTTAAGGATTTTATTTGCCCTGCTGGCTCTGAGCCGGCTTGGATTGCCCCGATGCCGGCGGCGCCGAAGCGTTTTGGGTACCCTGCCCCTGCTGCGGCGCTTTGGTGGTTATCTTACCGCCGTCGCGCAGGCGCTGAAAGCCTTCGCTGATTACCTTGTCGCCTACGGCAAGGCCCTTGGTAATTACCACATTTGCATTAACACGCGGCCCCAATGTTACCTTACGCTGCCTGGCAATGGTATCATTCTGGGCAACAAAAACAAAAAATTCGCCCATCTGCTCGGTTATCGCCTTATAGGGAATCATGATACGTTCACCCGAACCGGAATTCAGCACATTGATTACACCGCTCATGCCATCCTTTAGTTCGTCGGCCTGGTTCTGGTATTGGATCCGTACCTTAATGGTACCGGTCTGGTTGTTAACGCCCCTGTCAATAGCGAATATTCTGCCGGGCTTTTTAAACACATGCCCGTCGGTGAACTGAAATTTAAAGGTGGTGTCCGTGCTTCGTTTCTGCAGCTGCACAAAGCGGTCAATCTCATCCTCGGGCACCACAATATCAACCGCAACAGGGTTTTCGTTCGACATGGTGTTAAGCAATGTGCTGCCCGGCGTAACCTCTGCACCCAGTTTAACCTGTGATATACCAATGCGGCCCGTAAAAGGAGCTTTGATAATGGAATAAGATAAATCTGTAGCTGCCGATAGCACACCGGCTTTGGCAACTGCAACCTGTGCCTTGCTGGTGACCAGCGTTGCTACGGCCTGGTCGTAAGTCTGGCGGGCAACTGCATCCTGCTTCAGCAAAAAGCTGTACCGGTCGGCATCTTTCTGCGCCTTAATTAAATTAGCTTCCGCGCTTAATACGTTGGCCCTGGCCTGTGCGTAGGCCGCTTCGTACTTGCGGCGGTCAATCTCATAAAGCTCCTTGCCCTTGGGCACAACAGATCCTTCCTTGAAAAAAATACCGGTAATAAAGCCGGCCACCTGCGAGCGCAGCTCCACGCTGTTGTAAGCAATCACCGTACCTTGGTACTGATCATAATAAATGGCGTCGGCCTTTTTGGCTTCTGTCAGGTTAACCGGGGTAGGCGGCACAGCGGCGCTTTGCTGCTGCTTTTGCTTACACGCTGCAGCTAAGAGCAGCAGGGCAGCAGCGGCAAATGAAGTATATTTATTTTTCATGGCTTTCTGTTCTGTTATGTAATTAGCGTACGGCAAGTATTCCTAACGATCTTTCCAAATCAATTTTGCTCGACAAAAGCTGAAACAGGGCGGTATAATAATTCAGTTCCGCCGTGCGCAGGTCCGACTGAGCCACAATTACATCCAGGTAAGTTTTGATGCCCTCCCTGTATTGCAGGCTTACTACCTTATATACATCCTTCGCTAAATCAACGTTCTGCTTTAAAATTTCCCAGTTGGTATAATTGCTTTTATAATTTGCCAGCGCCTGTACATATTCAGTGTTGATGGTGTTTCGGCTGTTCACAATATCCAGATCCACACGCTCCACCTGCAGCCTGGCCTTGCTCAGATTCTGCAGCCGGCGCGTACCCTGAAAGATGGGTAATGTAAGGCTCAACCCTGCATACGATGTCGGGAAGGTGTTATTATAAAGTTTTGAAAATGAATCATTGAAATAAAGTAAGTTATAAGCGCCCACTGCCGACAAGGACGGCAAAAAGCCATATTTGTAGTAACTCACGTTCAGGTTTTGAAGGTTCTTCTCAGTCAGCAGCTGCCTGTATTCAATGCGTTTGGTTACGTCAAGTGTCTGGTTGGTATCAATATATGCCTCGCGTTCATAACGGGTGGAATCATATGATAAGTCAAAATGCCTGTCGGGACCCAAACCCATAATCTGTTTCAGGTAAGCCGTTTTGCTTTTTATCGCCTCCTCAGTTTGCTTACGGGTGGCTACAGAGTTGTTGAGGGCAATGGTGGCCTGCTTATAATCCGTTTTGTCGGCAACGCCGGCCTGGTAACGGGCATAGGCATCTTTCTGGCTGCGTTTCAGGCGCACAATATCCTCATTAACAATGTTTAACTGCCGCTGCGACAGCAGCACATCGAAAAAAGCCTTGCTTACATCAGATACCACTCCGATCTGTACATTCAGCGTATTTTCCTTGTAATACAGGCGCGAGTATTTCGAAGCCCGCGAAGCATTGATTACATCATTATTATAAATAACCTGGCTGGCCTGCAAACCCAGTGTGGATACATTATTGGCAATGCCCAGCACCGATTGGGTAGCTGTGCCCGTAGCTGGCGTAACTCCGCCTGTAGTATTGGTTCCGCCGGTTCCGGTACCGCCTGTGGTATTGCCTCCGGTTGTAGTACCGCCTGTAGTGGTTCCGGTGCCTGTACCAGTCCCTGTAGTAGTACCTCCGGTTGTGGTGCCGCCTGTGGTACCCG
>CAXTAP010000015.1:17075-24882 GCA_964241965.1 uncultured Mucilaginibacter sp. | reverse complement strand
CCTGTACCAGTCCCTGTAGTAGTACCTCCGGTTGTGGTGCCGCCTGTGGTACCCGTTCCGGTGCCGGAGGTTAAAGTGGTTGTTTTCTGAAAATACCGCTGATAATTGGCTGCCGATGAAAGCTGCGGCAGCCAGGCAGAAAGCGCAATATTGATATCGCGCTGATTGATGGCCTCATCAATGGCTGCCTGCCGTACGCCGGGCTGGTTGCGCAGAGCATAATCAATGCACTGGCGCAGGGTAAGCACCTGCTGTGTAGCTGTATCACGCATGGCCTGGGCAGTGGTAAAAGCTGGGATGGTTAAAAGGAACAGTATATAAAGCAGGTAGCGTACTTTCATATTAAGAAGGATCGGTACGTTGCAAACGCAAATCAGGAATAATGGTTTACATTTAAATTAATCATGCCGCTTTTTGACCGTTTGCTGAATAAGCCTCACTGGTTAATCTTAATTTGTTACACTTTACGTATATTTATATAACGCAAAATTAATTTGTTACTTTTTTCAGATATTTTGACAATCCGATTTAGAAAAAAAACAAAAAATTTTAAGTAATTTGCAGATTGAGTGAAATGCGTATCGGTTAGAAACGCATTAAAATTTTACATATCAACCATAAGTAATAAACTTTATTGATGGTATTTTTACAAAAAATTTAAGCAGGGTTAATACATGCGTAAAAAATTACATGAGAAAATCTCTCAGTTTACAGATGCCAAGGTAATTAAAGATAGCGGACTGTACCCTTATTTCAGGCCGATAGAATCAGGTCAGGACACTGAGGTTATGATTAACGGCAAGCGGGTACTGATGTTTGGTTCAAACTCGTACCTCGGCCTAACCAGTCACCCTAAAATTAAGGAAGCATCAAAGAAAGCTATTGATAAATATGGAACCGGCTGTGCAGGCTCAAGATTTCTGAACGGAACGCTTGACATCCATGTAGAGCTGGAAAACCGTTTGGCAAGATATGTAGGCAAAGAAGCGGCAACATTGTTCAGCACCGGCTTTCAGGTAAATCTGGGTGTGCTTTCATGCATTACCGGCCGCAACGATTATCTGATACTGGATGAGTATGACCATGCCTCTATTATTGACGGCTGCCGCCTGTCGTTTTCGAGAGTAATAAAATATGCACATAATGACATGGCCGACCTGCAGCGGAAATTAAGCATGCTGCCCGAAGAAGCGGTAAAGGTTATTGTGGTTGATGGCATTTTCAGCATGGAAGGCGATATTGTAAAACTGCCCGAAATTGTTGAACTGGCCCATCAGTACGGCGCCAATATTATGGTTGATGATGCCCACAGCCTGGGAGTTATCGGCCAGAACGGTGCAGGCACCGCATCTCACTTTGATTTGACGGATGATGTTGACCTTATCGGCGGCACATTCAGCAAGTCGCTGGCCTCCCTGGGCGGCTTTGTGGCCAGTGATGCCGAAACTATTGATTACTTAAAGCACCGTGCCCGCTCGCTGATGTTCAGCGCCAGCATGCCTCCCGGTTCCGTAGCCAGCGTTATAGCTGCCCTGGATATCATTGAATCGGAACCCGAGCGTATTGAAAAGCTGTGGAGCAATACTAATTACGCCGTAAAGCTGCTGCTGGAGGAAGGCTTTGACCTGGGCCCGAGCGAAAGCCCTATCCTGCCTATTTTTGTGCGTGATAACGACAAAACCTTTATGGTAACCAAGCATCTGCAAAATGCAGGTGTGTTTGTAAATCCGGTAGTGTCTCCGGCAGTGCCTTCTGATTCATCACTGCTGCGGTTCTCCCTGATGGCTACCCATAGTTTCAGCCAGATTGAAGAAGCCGTTGATAAGCTGACCAAAGCCTTTAAGGATGTGGGTGTAACCACTATTAAAGAACGGATATGATCACAGTGATACCGGTAAAATCAAAAAAGGAACTTGGTTCCTTTATTGATTTTCCGCATGATTTGTATGCCGGTGACCCCAACTATGTTCCCGAGCTTTTTATAGCGCAGCGGGATCTGCTTACCAAGCATCCGTTTTTAAAGCACAATTCACTGCAATGCTACCTGGCCTATCATGATCATAAGATTATAGGCCGCATTGCCGCCATACTGAACAACCATCATAATGAATTCTACAAGGCCAATGATGGGTTTTTCGGATTCTTTGATGTTATTAACGATCAGCAGGCAGCCAGCCTGCTGTTTGCCGAAGCTGTTAAATGGCTCAAGGAAAGAAGTGCCGGTACCATTATAGGCCCGGTGAATTTTTCAACCAATGAGCCCAGCGGTTTGCTGATTGAGGGATTCGATAGTCCGCCGGTGGTTATGATGACCTACAATGCCCCCTACTACGCCGGACTGATTGAAAAGGCCGGCCTGCATAAAAAGGTAGATATGATCGCCTATAAGTTCGGCGATGAGGGCTACAATGAGCGTTCGTTTAAAATGCTGGATGCCCTTCAGGAGCGTTTGAGGCGCAGCGACATCATCATCCGCAAGCTGGACATGAAGAGATATAACCAGGAAGCCATGGCCCTGCGCGAGGTATATAACTCGGCCTGGGACAGCAATACTGGCTTTGTTCCGTTAACCGACGATGAATTTGATTACCTGGCAAAGGACTTGAAACTAATTGTTGATCCTGCTTTTTGTAACATAGCAGAACATAACGGCAAGATTGTAGGTTTCTCCCTGACCATACCCGACATCAATCAGATTTTAATTAAGATAAAACGCGGACGCTTGCTGCCAACCGGCATATTTAAGTTACTGCTGAATAAAAAGAAGGTACAGGGCATACGTATATTTGCATTGGGCGTAATTGAGGGATACCGTAAAAGAGGTATCGAAGCCGTATTATACGGTAATGTAATTAAAGAGTACAAGGCAAGGGGCCTGAAGTATGCCGAGGCCGGCTGGATATTAGAGAACAACGATATGATGAATAAGGCGCTGATTGATATTAACGGCGACCCTTATAAAACTTACCGGCTTTACGAAAAGGCAATATGAAGGGGCGGGTTTTAATAACCGGTGCAAGCGGCTTTGTGGGCTATCATTTAATAAATGAGGCAGTCAGGAACAATCTTGAAGTATATGCAGCTGTACGGAAAAGCAGCGATGTAGAGCACCTGCGCCACCTGAATATTCAGTTCACCTATCCTGATTTCAGCAGCGTTGATGCGCTGAAGAAGGAGTTTCAGGAAAAGCATTATGATTATGTTATTCATGCAGCCGGTATTACCAAAGCGCGCAGCCTGCATGAGTATAACCAGGTTAATGCAGGCTATACCCGCAACATAGCGCAGGCGGCCGTCAGCATTAATTATCATTTTAAAAAAATGGTATTTATCAGCAGCCTTGCTGCGGTTGGGCCTTTGCATAACATGAATGGTTTGCTTACCGAAGACATGAAGCCGAACCCTGTTACAGCCTATGGCAAAAGCAAGCTGCTGGCCGAAATTGAACTGAGTTACCTGCCATCGCTTAACTATACTATTTTGCGGCCTACCGCGGTTTACGGCCCCCGCGAAAAAGATATATTCATCGTTATTAAGCAAATAGCCAGGGGGCTGGAACCCTACATCGGATCGAAAGCCCAGAAACTCAGCTTTATTTATGCAACCGATTTGGCTAAAGCCGGTGTTGCGGCGCTGAGCGCCGGCAACCATCACACCTACCACCTGTCCGACGGAAATTTTTACAGCCGCTATGAGATGGCTGATATTATAAAAAGTGTTTTAAACACTAAAGCTATTCAGGTACATTTGCCGCTGCCAATGGTGAAGGTTGCAGCCGCAATCAGCGGAGCAGTAAACCACCTGCGTAAAAAAGCAACGGTATTGAACACGCAAAAATTAAAAGAGCTTACTGCAATAAACTGGGCATGCAGTATTGATGAGGCCAGGCACGATCTGAGCTTCTATCCGGCTTACAACCTGCAAAGAGGTTTAACCGAAACCCTGGCCTGGTATAAGGCTAACAAATGGCTGTAAAGCCGACTTAACTTGAAAACCAAACTTTTAAAAAGATGAAAGACAACATTAAGCCTGCCGAAGGAAAGCTGGGCATTTTGATACCCGGTTTGGGTGCGGTGGCCACCACACTGATTGCTGGTGTTGAAGCCGTAAAAAAAGGTATCTCACAACCGATAGGCTCCTTAACGCAGATGGGTAACATACGTTTAGGGAAAAGAACCGAAAACCGTTATCCTAAAATTAAGGAGTTTGTGCCCCTGGCCGATTTCAATGACCTTGTTTTTGGCGGGTGGGATGTATATGAAGATAACGTTTATGAGGCTGCCACCACCGCCCAGGTGCTTGACAAGGATTTGTTAGCTGCCGTAAAGGAAGAACTGGAGGCCATAGTGCCCATGAAGGCTGCCTTTGATAAGGATTATGCCAGGAATCTGGATGGTAACCACATCAAAGAAGGCACCCGGTTAGAACTGGCTCAGGCTGTGATGGCTGATATTCAAAAATTTCAGCAGGAAAAAAACTGCAGCCGCATTGTACTCATCTGGTGCGGTTCAACAGAGGTTTATTTTGAGGAGTCGGATATTCATCAAACGGTAGAGAAGTTTGAGCAGGCACTGGCAGCTGATGACAAGCGCATTGCACCCAGCATGATTTACGCTTATGCGGCATTGAAGTTAGGCATACCATTTGCCAATGGCGCGCCAAACCTTACAGTGGATATACCGGCTATGGTTGAGCTTTCAAAAAGAAATCAGGCTCCTATTGCCGGTAAGGATTTTAAAACCGGGCAAACGCTGATGAAAACCATCCTTGCCCCTGGCCTCGCTGCCCGTTCTCTGGGTATTAAAGGCTGGTTCTCTACCAATATTTTAGGTAATCGCGATGGCTTGGTATTGGATGATCCGGAGAACTTTAAAACAAAGGAAGTATCAAAGCTGAGTGTACTGGATGATATTCTGCAGCCGGAACAAAACCCTGAATTATATGGAGAACTGTACCACAAGGTGCGTATCAATTATTATCCGCCGCACGGCGATAACAAGGAAAGCTGGGATAATATTGACATATTTGGCTGGTTAGGTTACCAGATGCAGATCAAGATTAATTTTTTATGCCGCGATTCTATCCTGGCTGCTCCTGTGGCTCTGGATCTGGCTCTGTTCAGTGATTTGGCAAAGCGTGCCGGCATGAGCGGTATTCAGGAGTGGTTGTCCTTTTACCTCAAATCGCCGCAGGCTGCGCCCGGTTTACGCCCGGAACACGATATTTTTAAGCAGCTGATGAAGCTGCAGAATACGCTCAGGCACATGATGGGTGAAGATTTAATTACTCACTTAGGATTAGATTACTATCAGGATCTGGTGGAGTCGCTTTAAATTTTGCAATAAGCAATATGTAAAAGCCGTTAGTTTATGCTAACGGCTTTTTTTGCATTACTAGATTGACATTAGAGAAATTCTAATATTTAATCAAATGATTAAAAAGTGACTGTTTAACAACATACTGTTAAATAAATAACAATAATTTTGCAGCGCAGCTATTAAAACAATCCGCTCAAAAATTACCTTATTCATGTTTGTTTGATAGTTTGATTAACATAACAGCAATTAACTGAATTTATATTAAGAACCTTATTTATATTGTTACTCACAAACATTACTGCACAAACTAATACTAATTTGAATGTTGCAGCATACAGGCGCCGCCTCACAGCCCCTGTCAACACATTATTTGCCAGAATATTGCTGACCGTATCTTTACTGCTGGGCGCTTTATCTGCAAGTGCACAAGTCACTAAGGTTATTGGTGTGGTGACCGATGCTTCCAATAAGCAGCCGCTGCCCTTTGTAACGGTAATGTTCAGCGGCAGCAACATCGGCATGAATACATCTGATAACGGGCACTATGTAATACAAACAGATAAAACCTTCAGTCAGATCAAAGTATCCTTTGTAGGTTATAAAACGGTAATTATGCCTATTGCTGCCGGTAAGGAGCAGGTCATCAACATCAGTTTAAAACCCGATGACCGGGAGCTTAACGAAGTGGTGGTTAAGGCCGGAAAGAAACCCAAGTATCGTAATAAGGATAACCCTGCGGTTGAACTGATACGCCAGGTAATTGCCCACAAAGAGCAAAACAGGCCTGAGCACTATGATTATGTAGAATACAGGGAATACGATAAGCTGGCGCTTTCCTTAGAGAATGTATCCTCCACATTTTCTGATCGGAAGTTTTTCAGGAAGTATAAGTTTTTATTGGATAACCGCGATACGGTTTCCATGCCGGGCAAATCGTTGCTGCCGATTTATATTGATGAAAAACTGACGCAGAACTATTACCGTAAAACTCCCGAAAAGACGAAAACAATTATACTCGGCCAGAAAGGGGTTAGTTTTGGCAACCTGGTAGATAATGAAGGCGTTACCGTTTACTTTAAACACCTGTATGGCAACATCAATATCTATGATAATAACATTATACTGGTTACCAATCCGTTTTTGAGCCCCATTGCCGATGGCGCACCAACGTTTTATAAATTCTTTATTACAGATACCATTGTTGTAAACAACACCAAAGTAGTTGAGCTAAGCTACACGCCCCGCAATACAAATGATTTGCTTTTTGAAGGAAAGATATACATTACGCTTGATGGCCGGTATGCCGTACAGAAAGCCATATTATATGTAAACCCGCGTATTAACCTCAATTGGGTTAAATCACTCCGCATCAATCAGGATTATGATCTGAGCAGCGATGGCCGCTACCATATCAGCAAGAGCACCACACTGGCAGATTTCGGCGCCTCTCGAAAACGGGCCGGAGGGCTTTTCGGGGAACGCAGCGTAGTTTATAATAATTACATAATCAACAAGCCGCAGGCCGACACCACTTACCGGGGCGAAAATGATGTAGCCTCTGATGCGGTTAAGCACCGCAGCGATGCATTCTGGCAGCAAAACCGCCTGGATACCTTAAATTCATCGCAGGCAAAGGTGTACGGTAATATTGACAGCCTGCAGAGAATGTCATCGTACAAGCATCTGGTATTTTATTTCAATTTGCTCTTATCGGGCTATACCACCTTTAAATACTTTGAAATCGGCCCGGCTAACACCTTTTACAGCTTTAATCCGGTAGAGGGCTTTAAACTGCGCGTGGGCGGCCGTACTACGGTTGATTTCAGTAAGCGGATCTATTTAGAAACTTATACTGCCTACGGTTTTAAGGATGAAAAATGGAAATATTTCTTAAAGGGTACGTATTCGCTCAATAATAAGTCAATCTATAAATTTCCGCAAAACTTTATCAGCGCCAGTTTCCAGCGCGATACCAAAATACCCGGCGAGGATTTGCAGTTTGTTCAGGAAAGCAATTTTTTATTATCATTCAAAAGAGGCAATAATAATAAGTACCTGTATAATGATAACTACCGGATTGATTATGTGCACGAATTTGAAAACCATTTCTCTTACGCTTTGGGTTTAAGGAAATGGACACAAGCTCCGGCCGGCGATTTGTATTTTGATAACCTGGTTAACGGCCAGCCCAATAACATCAGCAGCCTTACCACTTCGCAGGCAAGTTTACAATTGCGTTATGCCCCTCACGAACAGTTTTATCAGGGCAAGGTATATCGTACCCCGTTCTTGAATAAGTACCCTATTTTTACTTTTAACATGATACAGGGTTTCAATAATGTGTTTGACAGCAAATACAGTTATACCAACCTGAATCTGAGCATTTACAAACATGTGTACTTATCGCAGTTAGGCTTTGCCGATGTTACCGTTGAGGGCGGTAAAATATTAGGGCAGGTGCCTTACCCGTTGCTTACCATACACCGTGC
>CAXTAP010000015.1:0-16975 GCA_964241965.1 uncultured Mucilaginibacter sp. | reverse complement strand
GCCCTATGCAGAAGGAAGTGTGGGGATTGAAAACATTTTTAAGTTTATCCGGGTTGATTTTGTACGCAGGTTCACTTACCTGGATCACCCTGATGCACCAAAATACGGCGTAAGAACTCTGATACAATTTGTATTTTAAAACCTTAACATCATACCTGAGTATGGCACAACAAACTACTACAGCAGCTCCGGCCTCTGGCGCTTCAATCCGAACCAACATGCAGCTTGGCATCTACAAAGTAATTGATCCCTTTGTAAAGCTGTTAATTAAACTGGGGCTTACGCCCAACGCCGTAACATCCATTGGCTTTGTATTGAATGTGGGCGTGGCCGTAATTTTCATAGCTGGCGCCGAAGAGGGCAAGCGCGCTGATTTACGATTTGTAGGCTGGGCGGGCGCCTTAATTTTATTCGCCGGCTTATTTGATATGCTCGATGGGCAAGTAGCCAGGCTGGGTAACATGAAATCGGTGTTTGGCGCCCTGTATGATTCCGTGCTCGACCGTTATAGCGAGTTAATTATGTTTTTAGGTATTTGTTACTACCTTGTAGCGCATCATTACTTCCTGAGTTCTATATTCGCCTTCATTGCACTGATTGGCTCCATGATGGTAAGTTATGTAAGGGCGCGCGCCGAGGGCCTGGGCATTGAGTGCAAGGGCGGCCTCATGCAGCGCCCTGAACGGGTGATAACCATTGGCTTGTGTGCGCTGCTTTGCGGCGTTACATCCATGTACATTGGCGGTAATTATAAGCTGTATGTTCCGGGTATTCCGTTTCATATTTTTGAAACCATGTCCATATTCACTATCCCGATTGTCATACTGGCTGTATTAACCAACATAACTGCTTTTAAAAGGCTGCTTGATGCGAAAAAAAGTATTGCCGAGCAGGAAAACATATCCAATCAATAAACAAATGCGTCGATTTTTAATCATTGTATTTGCCGGCAGCGTATTGTTTGCTTTTGCTGAGGAAAGCAGCGGCAAACAGGCGAAAGTTTTTACGCTGCTTACAGATACGGTTAAAAAGGCCGCGCTTAAGCCTGACATTCCCTACCCGCCGCTGCCAGCCAGCGTGGCGAGGCTGTTTTACCTGCAGCGCGACCCGAATTCGAACACGGTAGTCTATGAGTTAAATGCCAGAAACGGTGTGCCCGATAGCGATGAGCCGGTACATCCGTATTGGATACGCTATAATGAGCATGGGCAAAAGGAGGAACTGGGTTTTATACAGCGCAGGTTTGCCTATAGCGTTTCGGCCAAAAGTACCGGCAGTAACCGGTATGATATCAGGCTGGCCGCCTACAAAAAGTTTCCGCTTACGCTGATGAAAGGAACTGACGGGAAATATCATATCTTCGCAACAATATTACAGCAGGCAGTAATAGTTAACCGTATTTTTGTTAAAATTGAAGGAGGAACGTTCTGGGTTCCCAACGTGCGGTACATCGAAATCGTCGCCACTGAGGTACAAACCGGAAAAGAGCTGATTGAACGTTTTAAACCCTAAGTGCGTTATGAAAAAGAATTATGTATCCAATTCGCCCGAATCGGTGAGGATGTTTAAGAGTGATTTTTTGGAGGGGCTGTCAAAGGTTCATTTTACGGTGCCTCTGTTTTTCTGGGTACCGGTTATTTTACTGTTGAGCTACCGGGCCTTGTTCCAGCTGCATGTAAGCGTATTCAACTACTTGGAAATGTTTTTTCTGGGCCTCTTTGTATGGACGTTTGCCGAATACATTCTGCACCGCTTTGTATTTCATTATGTGCCAAAAGCGCCCTGGGCCTTACGCATACATTTCATATTTCATGGCGTGCACCATGATTACCCAAGCGATGCCAAGCGCCTGGTGATGCCGCTTTCGGCAAGCATACCTATGGCGCTGGGTTTGTTCTTTTTATTTAAACTGGTACTGCCGGTTAATTACATCTATGCATTCTTTCCCGGCTTCCTGCTCGGCTATCTGGTATATGACATGACGCATTACGCCATTCATCATTTTAACTTTAAAGGCAGTTTCTGGAAGAAAATAAAACAGCATCACATGCTGCATCATTACTCGGATGCCAGCAAGGGCTATGGCGTAAGTTCACCCATCTGGGATAAGGTGTTCCGCTCCGACTTTATGAAAAAGCAGGCATGAGCCAAAGTACACCTGCCGGTGTAACTGTAAATGCCAAAAGCATCATTACAGTTACACTGGTAATATTTGCTTATTTCATCATCTCCTACCTGCTGGTTGGTTTTAAAACTGACCAGATTGCTTTAGCGCTTGTTTTCTGTATACCGTTTTTTGCCTCGGCAACCACCCGCAAGTTTATCCTGGGCTTCTCCATATTTATAGTTTACTGGATCATATTTGATTACATGAAGGCTTTCCCCAACTATAATTATCAGCCGGTACACATTGCGGATTTGTATCATACCGAGAAGAGCCTGTTTGGTATTCATAGCCATAACACCATCCTTACCCCAAACGAATACTGGCGCAATAACAGTAAAACTTTCCTGGATGTAATGTCGGGCTTATTTTACCTGTGCTGGGTGCCTGTACCGCTGGGTTTTGCGGCTTATTTATTTTTTACAAACCGCAGGCAGTTTTTATATTTTTCACTCACTTTTTTCTTGGTCAACATCATCGGCTTTGTTATCTATTACCTCTATCCTGCCGCACCGCCCTGGTATGTGCAGCTCAACGGGTTTAAATTTATACAGGCAACACGCGGCAATACGGCAGGACTAAGCAGATTTGATGCTTACTTTCATGCAGGGGTGTTTAAATCTATCTATGCAAAAAGTTCTAACGTGTTTGCAGCCATGCCCTCACTTCATTCCAGTTACCCGCTTATTGTATTGTATTACGGAGTAAAGAACCGGCTGGGGCTCGTCAACCTGTTTTTTGCCGTTGTGATGTTCGGGATTTGGTTTGCAGCCGTATATGCAAGCCATCATTACCTGCTCGATGTATTTGCCGGTATTACCTGCGCTGCGCTCAGCATCATCATTTTCACATTGTTGGTAAAAAAATCTCCTTCTGTTGATAAGTTTTTATGCGCCTACGAGCGTGTAATAGCCTGATTTAGATCCATATCATCTTCATTCATCAAAACATAATTCTGTATGGAATCTTAGGCATGTTATTTGCAAATAGCATTCTGTGTAAGCACATACTTGCATTTTGTATCAACAGCGATGAAAAAATCATTTTTACTTATCATACTTTTAGCCGGTATCCAATTGTCAGTTTTGGCTGATGGGCGTTTGGACAGCCTGAAGCAAAGGTTGCAGGACACCACCTTAACAGACTCGGCCAAAGCTGTCATTTATACCAGTATGGCTCAAACCTATCTGGACGACCAGGCGCCAAACCGTTTGGCCAAGAGCCGCAATCAGGAAAATGCGGTAAACTATACTATGCTGGCCCTACACCTGTACTCCAAGAGGGATGATACTACAGGCTTGCGGGTAAGTTATGCAAACCTATCAAAAGCATACCGTGCCCAGGGAAAATACACACAGGCAAAATGGTTCATCCTGCAATCAGGAATATTGGCAAAGGGACAAAAGGATATACCTAATACCATAGCATCACTTGTTGAACTGGCTAATATTAAGATGCAGACCGGCGACTATATCACTGCCAAAAGCGATTTGAATTACGCCTTGCGGCTTACTTCAAAATATAACGTTTCAACCTATCAGATGGATATTATACAAGCCTTGGCCGTTGCCAACAACGGCATCAAAAATATGCCCGAGGATGAAACTGCAACCTTCACCGCCAGCAACGGCACATCCACTATTGTAACCGAAACCCCGCAGATTATCAAAGTTACCAAAGCAAAGCGTACAGTTAAGATAATTAAAGGCAAAACGAAAGCCCCTAAAATTTACAACGCAAACAATAAAATTGCCAAACCGGTAATTGCTGATAGGTTAGCTTCCATATAAGACAAGTATAGGTTCAAAAAAAGGAGTAAGATGTTTTCGTAACATTCTACCCCTTTTTTTTGAACCTATTATGCTAATGCTTTTTTCTTTAATGTAATTACCGTTACTTCAGGCCAGATACCTAACCGGCCGGAAAATGCCAGAAAACCGAACCCGCGGTTTACATAGAGATACCGCTTGTTGTGCTGGGCCAACCCAGCCCAGTCCAGATAACGGTATTGTACAGGACTCCACCTAAAACCCGCAGTTTCAACGCCGAACTGTGCGCCATGCGTATGGCCTGATAAAGTTAATTGCACTGGAACGGCATGGTAGCGCACCTTTTCCTCCCAGTGCGTTGGATCGTGAGATAATAACACCTTAAAGGCATTAGGGTCAACGCCTGCCAGAGCCTTATCTAAATTACCAACCTGAGTAAAGCCCCTTCCCCAATTCTGTACACCAATTAGTACAATTTTTTGTCCGTCCTTAACAATATCTACATTTTCGTCAAGCAGTAAGCGGTAGTCCAGTTTTTTATGCTGATTTTTTAATTCCTGCAGGTTGTCGGCCTTTTCTTTGGCACTATTCCATTGAATATAGTCGCCGTAATCATGGTTACCTAAAATAGAGTATTGCCCATGCGGGGATTTCAGTTGCTTAAACATGTCAATAAACGGATTAATTTCCCAGGCGGCATTATTTACCAGATCACCGGTGAAAACAAACAGATCGGCATTTTGCGCTTTAACCAGATCTATTCCCCGCTGCACGGCTGCCTTATTATCAAAACTCCCCGAATGAATGTCGGATATCTGCGCAATGGTAAAGCCATCAAAGGCTGATGGCAAATTGTCAAATTCCAGGGTGAGCCGGTGAACCTTGTAATCGTATTTGCCCCTGAACATGGCATAAAACATAGAGGTGAACGGGATGGCAGCCAGCAGGATGGCCAGTTCACTGATAAATTTCCGCCGTTCAGGAAAGACAGAATCAGTTCCCTGGGCGTGGCGGTGCTGCACGGCATTGCTTATACCGATGACAAACCGGCCAAGGTCGCCTATGGATAATACAATCACGAAAAATATCTTGCTGATCAAAAATATCAGAAATACACTAAGCACCCATTCATGGTACGGCGTCATGCCCTGTGCGGTGCTGAAACTGCCGAAACCTAAAATCATGGTCAATGTTACGCCGACCGAAATAGTCAGATACCCCCAAAGCAATAACTGGCGCAAACGGTTCGATTGCCAATCAGAAGCCAGGGTTTTCAGCCCCCTGTAAACATACCAGTCTAAAATTAAACTGATAACAGTGAGTACAATTGCAAATTTTAAGAAACCACCTCTGTGCATAAATATTGATTATTGAAATGTATGGTTTGCCGCAGCAAATGCTTATAACATTGCAAGAAATGTTTTGTTGGATGGCTATGCTGTTTGGCACAGCACAGATTTGTAATAAATGCTACCTTTGAAGCCTGCAACAGGATTGATGGAAAAGTTAAACGATACATTTGACAGTATAATTTTTGATTTAGACGGCACCTTGTGGGATGCTACGGCAACCGTAGCTGAGGCTTGGCAGGAAGCCAATAAAGAATTAAATTACATTAAGCCTGGAGAAATAAGCCAGCAAATGGTAATCTCGGTAACCGGCATGGCTTACGATAAAATATTTGAAAAATTATTTCCGTACATTACCACTGAGGAACGCGAAGAATTTAAGGCAGTTTTTGCCGAGCATGAACTGGGCATGGTCAGCACAAATGGAGGCCGCCTGTATGATGGCTTAGAAGAGACACTTGTTTACCTGAAAGCCAAATACCGGCTGTTCATTGTAAGCAACTGCCAGAACGGTTACATCGAAACGTTTTTAGATTTCAGTAAGCTGCATCATCTTTTTGAGGCTCATCAGTGCTTTGGTACCAAAAACCAGCCCAAACACGAGAATATACTGGATATAGTCAACGATCATCAGCTGAAAAACCCGGTGTATGTGGGCGATACCATGGGCGATTTTGAGGCCAGCGATATGGCAGGCGTACCATTAATATTTGCTGATTATGGTTTTGGCAAAGTAGAACACGGCCAGATAGCCACCATACACTCCTTCGGCGACCTGAAGAAACTATTATAAACAGCAGTGAAAACAGTTGGGGCTGCCTATTAAAGCCAAGGCATTGCCCGGTGCTTTGCTCACTTGTACCTGCGTTTGTGCTCAGCCATTAAATGCTGATATTGCTCGTCGGCCCTGGCACGCTGCCAAAACTCATAAAATATTTTTGCGGAGGCGGCCTTCACCGCATCCGCTGCCAAAGGCAGCTGTTCGCGGCCGTGTGCACCGCTTTGGCCTTTTTTGTCATCGGGTACAGGGCCATTGTATTTTTTGCCGCTTTTATGGTTAGCATACCGCCGCGACCGGGTATAACCCATTTGCAGAAACTTGCGCGCCATATCCATCCCTATAAAATCAGCAGATGCTTTATAGCCTTCAAACAGCTCAAAAATCTTCTGTGCAGATACGTGTGCAATATCCGGCGTTTTAAAGCGCCAGTAAGGTAATATTTCGCTTTTATACGGCTCCACCAAAAGTACACCTTGCTCACCTTTACCTACGCGGTACAGTTCCGGGTGCAGGCGAAAATCAGTTTTCTGAAAGTTGATACTGTAATCGAACGGCATACAATGATCTGAAGGTTATTCTACAACAAATTCCTTTTTCAGCCTGATATCTTCTGATGAACTGCCGATCATTACCTGAAAGACGCCTGGCTCCACCGTCCAGTTCATGTTTTTATCGAGCAGAGCCAAATCGTCGGGATGCAGCGTAAAGTGTACCGTTCTGGTTTCGCCGGCATCTAAATTTACACGCTCAAAACCCCGCAGGTCATACTCGTATGTGGTTACACTGCTTACTTCATCTTTCAAATAAAGCTGCACTACCTCATCGCCCCTGCGCTTACCGGTATTGGTTACATCCACATCAACCTGCACATCTGCCTGCCCGTGCTCTTTCACCGGCATCACCCGCAGGTTGGCATAACTGAACGTAGTATAACTCAGCCCGTAACCAAACGGATATAAAGCGCCGTTTACACTGGTTTTGCCCCAGCTGTTTTCGCCTCCCTGCCCGGCTTGCGAGGCCGGCTTGAACGGAAAATTAAACTCTATTTGCCCGGTGGTTTTCGGAAAGGTAATGGGCAGCCGCCCGCCGGGGTTATTTTCGCCAAAAAGTGTTTCGGCAATTACTCTGCCGCTTTCGGGGCCCGGAAACCATGCCTCCAGAATGGCGGGCACATACTTATTTTCCCAGTTTATGGTAAGCGGCTGCCCGTTAATCATCACCATAATTACCGGCTTACCGGTGGCTTGTAAAGCCTGTATCAGTTTAAGCTGCCTGCCGGGCAGGTTTAAGCCGGTACGCGAAAGGCTTTCGCCTACCCTGTCGGCATCCTCGCCCACTACGGCAACAATTACATCAGCCTGCTTCGCCTGCATAACAGCAGCATTAATTTCCCGTTGTTCATCGCCGGTCAAAGGCGTTTCGATAATCTCGCTTTCCGGCCAGGTGGCATCCGTTACCTCACAGCCCTTGGCATAAGTAACCGAAGCGCTGCTGCCCACATAATTTTTAATGCCGGCCAATACCGTTGTTACCTTATTGTGCGACGGGCCATAACGGCTTATGGCATAACTGGTATCGGCGGCAAGCGGCCCGGTTACCAAAATGTTTTTTATTTTTTGTTTATTTAGCGGCAACAGGCTGACGGTATTTTTTAGCAGCACCATAGCTTCCCTGTTCATCTGCAAGCCCATAGCTGCATCGGCCGGGGTATGCACCAAATGGTCGGCAGCTTTAGCATTAGTATAAGGGTGATCGAACAAGCCTAATTTAAACTTTACGCGCAATACATCTGCTACCCGGCTGTTTAACGTTTTTATTGATACTTTACCCTCATTTACCAGTTCGCGCAGCGGAAAGATGTATGTTTGCGGCATGGTAAAGTTGGTGCGTACATTTAAACCGGCTTCTACTGCCTGGCGCACAGCCTCCTTATAATCAGCAGCTACATGGTGCTTGCTGTACAAGTATTCAACCGCTTCGCTGTCTGATACTACATAGCCGGTAAAACCAAACTGCCGGCGCAGCAGCTCCGTCAGGAAATAATAACTGCCGGTAACGGGTACGCCGTCCCAATCATTATAACTGCTCATCACGCCCATCGCATTAGCTTCCTGTATTACCCGGCGGAACGGATATAAATAAAGCTGATACATTTCCCGCGGCGCCACATGCGGGTCGGTTCGGGCAGCACCGTCACGGCCGCCCTTGGGCATGCTGTAAACGGCAAAATGCTTCAGGGTGGAAGCTACGCCCTGCTCCTGAATGCCCAAAGTCATCTGCTTGCCCATTTCCGCTATTAAAAACGGATCTTCACCATAACACTCTACCACCCGCCCCCAGCGCTGATCGCGCGCCGGGTCAAGTATGGGTGCATACACATTGGTATAGCCTAATGCCTTCGCTTCACGGCCTACCGTTTGCCCTGCCCTGCGCACCAGTTCCTTATCCCAGGTGCTGCCGATACCGATGGGCGCCGGCAATGAAGTGGCCCGCTCATGGTTTAAACCATGAATACCTTCATTGGTAAAATCAACGGGGATGCCCATCCGTGTTTCCTCAATAAACCATTTTTGTATGGTGTTAATGGCGGCGGCATGGCGGCTGTAAGGATAGGCATAAGCAGTGGCTGCCATATCAGTGTGCGAAGCAAGGTTATTCAGTTCTTCATCTATGTTGGCAATGCCATCCTTCCATACTTCGTTTTTCCACGAAGCGGCAGGCATCTCCTCTTTTAATACCCGTTTGTAACCGTATAATGTGGCCAGCTGACATGTTTTTTCATCAATCGTCATTTTTGAAAGCAGGTCGGCTACCCGCGCATCAACAGGCTGTGCAGGGTTTTCAAATATATCCATCCGGCCATTCTTATTAAAATCAATCCAGCCTTTATGATAAATGTTCTTAGACTGAGCGCTTACAGTGTTTATATGCAGCAGTAATATGGCTGCCGGCAGCACGCCGGGCCTGCTTAAAAATTTGATGCTCATAGTACAGGTTTATGCAATCAAATATATGGCTGCTGTTCGTTTATCATATAATACCGGACATTAAATTTTACGCATGGCGTACACAGGTGTTTAAGTAATTACCGATTTTTGTACTTCATGATTCCTTTTAATCAACACCCATGAATTATCAACTGCATGATACCATTGTTGCCCTGGCCACACCCAACGGAAGCGGCGCTATCGGCGTTATACGCCTGTCGGGCAGTGATGCAGTGGTGATTGCCAACCGGGTTTTTAAGGGAAAAGACCTTACCAGGCAAGCTACGCATACTATTCATTTCGGCAGCATTGCAGATGGCGACATCATTATTGATGAGGTACTGGCTTCATTGTTTACTGCTCCGAAATCATATACCCGTGAAAACGTGGTGGAAATTTCCTGTCATGGCTCGGCTTACATTACAGAGGCTGTTATTAAGCTGCTGATTAAGCATGGCGCACGGGCTGCGCGGCCGGGCGAATTTACATTACGCGCCTTTTTAAACGGACAAATGGATTTATCGCAGGCAGAAGCAGTGGCCGATTTAATTGCCTCCAATTCCAAAGCCTCGCAGCAGGCCGCCATGCAGCAGCTTCGCGGCGGGTTCAGCACGCAGCTGCAGGGCCTGCGCGAACAACTGGTACAATTTGCCTCGCTGATAGAGCTGGAACTCGACTTTTCGGAGGAGGATGTGGAGTTTGCCAACCGCAGCCAGCTGAAGCAGCTGGTATTGCAGATTCATCAGGTTACCGGCCGGCTGATAGAATCCTTTGAGCTGGGCAATGTGATTAAGCAGGGCATTAACACGGTAATAGCCGGGCGGCCAAACGCCGGAAAATCCACACTGCTGAATGCACTGCTGAATGAGGAACGTGCCATTGTAAGCCCGGTGCCGGGCACCACACGCGATACGATTGAGGAAGTCCTTAACATTAACGGTATAAGTTTCCGGCTGATTGATACGGCCGGCATACGCGAGGCTACAGATGCCATTGAGCAGATTGGCGTACAGCGAACGATGGACAAAATCAGCCAGTCGGCCTTAGTGCTTTACGTGTTCGACAGCATGGCGATGACCATTGAAGAAGCTGAACAGGACATTAACCGCCTGTTAACGCCGGGTGTGGCTGTTATTGCAGTTGCCAATAAAGCCGACTTAATTAATAATGTAATGCCGCCGTTTGCCTTGCCGAAAATTGAATATATCAGCATTTCGGCCAAAGAAAAAATGCACATAGAACAGCTGAAAAAGCTTTTGTTCGAAACCACGGTTAAAGGTGACCTGAACACCAATGAATTTATGGTGACCAACATTCGCCATGTGGAGGCTTTGAACAAAACCGAACAGGCCCTCACCCGTGTGCTCAACGGCATTGATGCCGGCGTAACTCCGGATTTCCTGACTATCGACATCAAGCAGGCGCTCCACTACTTGGGCGAAATAACGGGCACTGTTACTACCGATGATTTGTTAGAGAACATCTTCAGCAAGTTTTGCATCGGGAAATAAGAGTAAAATAAAGGTTCATTAAGGATAACGTTACAGAAGCTTCTCAATTCTGCAACCGGAGATTTCAGGTATTGTTGGTTAATTAAATAATAATTACATACATCATCTGCAATTGCGTTCCTGATTAATTCCCTCTGTTTGGCTTTATAAATCCTGTTTGAATAAAATTTGCGACCACCAGTCACATCATTTCGCTATTATAAGCCGGCAGATGCTTCTTATTATAATTTTAAATCACTATTTACTGTATTATTTCAATAATAAGCGCCAATGCATTGATTTTTTAATGTCATTATATAAATAGTAATGCTTGTATTAATTATTTATATTAATAAAACATGTATTTATTATGAATATTTTATAATAATGAGTAATTTGCTTAAAAACATACAAAATTTATTCTATGAAGAAAAATCTACTTTCAATTTTGGTCATTTTTTTCTCTTTTTGTTCTGCTTATAGCCAAAACAGAATAATCAGGGGTACAGTATCTGATCAAAAGGACGGATCATCCTTACCAGGGGTAAGCGTGGTTGTCAAAGGTTCGCCCACCATAGGTACACAAACTGATGTCAGGGGTAACTATAGCTTGTCTGTACCGGCAAATGCTAAAGTGCTAACCTTCCGGTATATTGGTTTCAAGGAAGCCGATCTGGCCATCAGCGGGACGCTGCTCAATGTGCAGCTGGAAGCTGATACCAGGCAATTGACTGATGTGGTGGTGGTAGGTGTAGGTTATGGTACGCAAAGGCGTTCTAATATCACGGGAGCCATCACCTCTGTTGCAGGCCGGGAAGTTGAAAATACGCCGGTAACCACCTTTGAGCAGGCGCTTCAGGGCAAAACCGCCGGGGTGAATATACAGGCCAATAATGGTAAGCTGGGGCAGGGTATCAAGATCAACGTACGCGGCATTGCCTCCATTTCGGCCAGGACACAGCCGCTCATTGTGGTGGACGGCATTATTATCAATCAGGATAACTTATCTAATACACTTGCAGCAACTGACCCGCTGGCAGACATCAATTTTAATGATATTGAAAATTTTGAAATATTAAAGGATGCTTACGCTTCTGCTATTTATGGCGCGCGCGGCGCCAACGGAGTAATTTTAATTACTACAAAAAAGGGCAAGAACGGGACAGCTAAAATCAATTTTAATGCGCAGGCCGGTTTCAGCGATCCGGCAAGGCACCGTCAATTTTTAAATACAACGCAATGGCTGCAATTGGAGGAACGCGCTGCCTTGGGTGCGGGCACGTATGATTATGCTAATGGTATCAGCGGTTATTCTTCTCTTGCTGATGCTCAGGCGGATTATAAATCTTATATTGAAGGAAAATTTACAACCTTGTCTGCAGGCAGCACTGACTGGACTGCCAATAATACAAACTGGGAGAAACAAGCTTACCAGAAAGCCCCGCAGCAACAATACGACCTTAACGTTTCGGGGGGAAATGACAGAACTACCTATTATATAGGTGGGCAGGCGCTCGACCAGAAAGGTATTGAGAAAGGAAACTCGTTTAAGCGGTATAGCGGCAGAGTGAATCTGGATACCAAGGTTTTCAAAGATTTAAGTGTGGGCATGAATTTAAACTTTACGCATACCTACAACGAGCGCATCGGTAATGACGACTTGTTTTCAACCCCATTGCAAATCGTCGCCTTATCACCGGTAACTCCGGTTATTGATCCGCGCTCCGGCTTAATCAGCGGTACGCCGCCCGGTGCATACAGCAGCTATCCGCTGTATTATAATCCGCTCATCAGCGTAAACAATGAGTATTACCACACTAATGTTTACCGTACTTTAGGTAACGTATATGCCAACTGGCAGATTATTAAGGGGCTGAGCTTCCGCTCTGAGTTTGGCATAGATCAAACCAACCAGAATGAAGATAGCTATGCTAATAGCCTGACGATACGAAATACAGGATTTCCGCATGGTTTCGGAGAAAACAGTAATGTCAGCCAGATATCGTTAACGGTCAACAACTACCTGACCTACAAAAACACCTTTGCCCAAAATCATACGCTTGACATTACTGCAGGTACCAGTTACGATTACCGGCATATCATGACGAATGATGTGCAGGGGCAGCAGTTCCCTTCCGATGCCTACCGCGAGATCGCTTCGGCTGCTGTAATTTCGGCAGGTTCATCCACGCAGACGGAATCCAGCTTTGTTGCCTATTTTGCCAGAGCCAATTATGCTTATAAGAATAAGTATTTAGTGGGCCTGAGCGCCAGAGATGATGCATCTTCCCGATTCGGCGTTAATAACCGGTATGGCTTCTTTCCGGCAGCATCATTAGGCTGGATAATCTCCCAGGAGGATTATCTGAAAAACATTAATGCCTTGAGCAATTTAAAGTTACGGGCCAGCTATGGTTTAACAGGTAATGCGGATGGTATTGGCGATTATGCAGCTTTGGGTTTGTTCTCAGGTGATGCCGGGTATAATGGGGTTGCCGGGCAGCGTTTTTTCCAATTGGCTAACCCCAACCTCAAATGGGAAAGAACGGCACAATTTGACGCAGGGCTCGATGCCGGATTCTTTAACAACCGGCTGTCGGGCAGTTTTGATTTTTATCGTAAAAATACCCGTAATGTTCTGTTAAATGTTAATATTCCTGAAACTTCCGGCCTGGCAACACAAACCCAGAACATAGGCTCACTTTACAATCAGGGGTTCGAGCTCCAGTTATCAGGAAACGTGTTTGTAGGTAAATTTAAATGGACCACCAGCTTTAATGCTTCGTATAATAAAAACGTGGTTACTAATGATAACGGCCAGATTATTGGCACCAACGATTTAAACCGGGTTATTGAAGGTCAGCCTATCGGCGTGTTTTATGGCCGCGAGTATGCCGGGGTTGACCCGGCAAATGGCGATGCGCTCTACTATCTGAACACTACAAATACCAATGGTACACGTAACCGCGGAACCACGAATGACTATAATGCCGCTCAGAACGTAATATTAGGCAACCCGACGCCAAAATGGACCGGGGGCTTCAGCAATAACTTTTCGTATAAGGGTTTTGATTTATCCTTTACCTTCTACGGCGCCTTCGGGAACAAGATTTACAACAGCGGCGGCCAGTATATGAGTGCAGAAGCCAGCAACGGTTTAGACAATCAAACCATTGACCAGATGGGTTACTGGAACAAACCGGGGGATATCACCAATATACCCGAACCTCGTTTATTCTTTGCTAACGGTACCAGCGCATCGAGCCGCTATTTAACCAGCGGTTCCTATGTACGATTAAAAACAGCTTCGCTCGGTTATAACATCCCGAAAGAGTGGCTTGCAAAAATTAAGATTGAACATGCCCGCGTGTTTGTAAATGGTTACAACCTGTTCCTGATCACCAAATACAAAGGCTGGGACCCTGAGGTAAATGCAGATTATCAGGCAACGAATATTAATCTGGGGGTTGATTTTTACTCGGCGCCGCAGCCCCGCACCATTACTTTTGGATTGAATATCGGATTATAAGTTAAAATTTGAAGTGATGAAAAAAATAAAAAGCATATATATAACCGTATTAGTTACAGCGCTCATTATGTGCAGCTGCAATAAAAAGTTAGACCTGAAACCATATCAGCAGATTGATCAAGGCCAGGCTATACAAACTGCCGCCGACGTGCAGATTACGTTAATTGGTGCCTACAACCGTGCAGGGCAGGCTGATTTATATGGCGGCGGTGCCTTTTTGTATCCTGACCTGATGGCTACTCAAACTGTCCTCGACTGGCAGGGCACCTATCAGCAGTTAACCCAAATGGTGAACCAGGCTATTCTGGTAAATAACAGTTTTGTTAATGCCACCTGGCTTGATGGCTATCAGGTCATCAATCAGGCCAACAACGTGCTGGCAAACGTAGGTAAAGCGGCCGCAGGAGATCAGAACAGGGTTATCGGTGAGGCCAAGTTTTTACGGGGTCTGGTTTATTTTGATTTCGCAAGGTTATTTGGCCGGGCCTGGAATGATGGCGACCCCAATACCAACCTGGCTGTACCCATTGTAACCACGCCAACAACGGTAATTGATGCATCATCACTGGTGGCCAGAGCTACGGTGGCACAGGTATATCAGCAAGCCATAGCCGACCTGACTGATGCAGAAAGCAAGCTGCCTGCCAAAAACGATGTGTATGCCAACAAGTATGCAGCATCGGCTATACTGGCAAGGCTTTATCTGCAAAAAGGTGATTATGCCAGCGCCGCTGCTGAAGCCAACAAAGTAATCAGCTCCGGTGCATTTCAGCTGAATGCTAACTTCAGTGATGAATTTCCTTATCCCAACGGGCAGCAGGTACATGTAGCCAACACCACAGAGGATATTTTTGCCATACAGGTAACCAGCCAGCAAGGGGTAAATGCGTTGAATACCTATTATGCCTCCTCTGATAATGCCGGCCGGGGCGACATTATAATAAAGGACAGCTTTGTAGCTGAGTATGAACCTGGTGATACACGCACTGCCTTGTATAATCAGGATAGCGGCGGCATTTTGCGGAATGATAAATTCGACAATCTATATGGCAATGTGCATGTAGTACGCCTGGCGGAGATGTATCTGATCAGGGCGGAAGCTAATCTGCGTATATCATCAACATCAGCCGTAGGGGATACTCCGGTTAATGACGTGAATCAAATCAGAAACCGGGCCGGTATTACACCCTTGACTGCAGTAACTGTGGCTGATGTACTTACCGAACGGCGACATGAACTGGCGTTTGAGGGGTTTTTTCTGCATGATGATAAAAGAACCGGGCAAAACGCAGGCCCGCTGCCTTACAATTCATCAAAATTAGTATTCCCTATACCATTCCAGGATATTACTGCTAACCCAAAATTAGTGCAGAACCCGGGCTATTAGCTTGCCAACCAAGTAAGCCTTCACTAAACAGTTCAATCAAACCAGCATTGTTAAACAACCAAATAAGTTGTTTGATAATGCTGGTTTTTTGTAGTAACTGACTATCAGTTCCCGTATAGAATATACCTTGTACAAAACACGAGCTTTAATTCATTACTACCTGTAACAGCTATAAATTAACTGGCCTGCTTTTATCATCCTATCAACAAACATTTATAGTAACCTGCCATAGACCTTTTATATTCTGGCATCATCACCTCCTTAAAAATTTTCTGAGATTTTTAATAGCTGAATGTTATATTGCGGAATATATTCAACAGATTGTGTTGCGTTAAAGCCCGAGTTACTACCATAATTTTAAACCAAGTGATGAATAAGTTAACGTTTCTGTGCAAAACAGCCGCCTTATTTCTGTTGTCTTGCCCTGCTATGGCGCAGTCACCGGCAGGTAACCGGCTGCCCGGCTGGGCGATGGGCGGGTTTACCCGGCCTGCGCATTTGAATCCCATCATTACGCCCGATACAGCTGCCCGCTTTACCGACCCCGTGCTGCATCAGTCTATTGCCTGGGAGGCTAATGATACATTTAATCCGGGCGCTGCCTTGTACCAGGGCAAAGTGGTGGTACTCTACCGCTCGGAAGATAAATCAGGCGTAGGTATTGGCTTCCGCACTTCCAGGCTGGGCTATGCCAGCAGCAGCGATGGCTACCACTTTAAGCGCAGCGATAAGCCCGTGTTTTACCCGGCTGATGACAGCCAGAAAAAGTACGAATGGCCGGGCGGCTGCGAGGACCCCCGCGTGGCTGTAACCGAAAATGGCACATACGTAGTATTTTACACTCAATGGAACCGTGAGGTACCCCGTTTAGGCGTGGCCACTTCAAAGGACCTGCAGCACTGGACCAAGCATGGGCCCATCTTTGAAGATGCCTACCAGGGTAAATTTTTGAACATCCCCCATAAATCAGCATCCATCCTGACGGCTGTTAAAAATGGTCGGCAGGTGGTTACCAAAATAAACGGCAAGTACTGGATGTACTGGGGCGAGCTGCATGTGTATGCCGCCACCTCAACCAACCTGGTGGACTGGGCGCCGGTGGTGAACCCGGACGGCTCTTTAAAGGAGCTTATCTCGCCCCGCAAAGGTTACTTTGACAGCGAGCTGACCGAATGCGGCCCGCCTGCCCTGCTCACATCCAAGGGGATCATCCTGTTTTACAACGGTAAAAATAAGGCCGGCGATGATGGCGATAAGCGCTTCAATGCCAATACCTATTGCGCCGGGCAGGCCCTGTTCGACAGGCGCGACCCGGCTAAGCCCATTACCCGGCTGGATGTGCCTTTCCTGCGGCCCAGGGAAAGCTTTGAGAAGAGCGGGCAGTACCCGGCAGGAACGGTCTTTATTGAGGGAATGGTATATTTCAAGAGCAAATGGCTGCTGTATTATGGCTGTGCCGATTCACGCGTGGCTGTAGCTGTTTACGACCCCAAGCACCCTGCCCCGCCCGACCCTGTAC
>CAXTAP010000014.1:43156-44693 GCA_964241965.1 uncultured Mucilaginibacter sp. | reverse complement strand
TCTTACGAAGTATCCCGCTCGATAGCCGCCTGTGAAGGTGCGCTGCTCATTGTGGATGCCTCGCAGGGCATACAGGCCCAAACCATTTCGAACCTGTATCTGGCTTTGGAGAACGATTTGGAAATTATTCCGGTGCTCAACAAAATGGATCTTCCGGGCGCTATGCCGGAGGAAGTAAAAGATCAGATTGTTGACCTGATTGGCTGCAAGCGTGAGGAAATTCTGGCGGCATCAGGCAAAACGGGTTTGGGTGTGCTGGATATTTTGCGGGCCATCATTGAACGGGTGCCCGCTCCGGTCGGCGATCCTGATGCACCGCTGCAGGCCTTAATTTTCGACTCGGTATTCAATTCTTTCAGAGGTATAATTGCCTATTATAAGGTAGTGAGCGGCGAAATCAGGAAGAGCACCAAGGTAAAGTTTATGGCTACCGGCAAGGAATACTTTGCCGATGAGGTTGGCACCTTAAAACTGCATCCCTTACCCAAAGAGGTGATAAAAACCGGAGATGTAGGCTACATTATTTCGGGTATTAAGGAGGCCAAGGAAGTAAAGGTCGGCGATACCATTACGCTGGTTGAACGCCCGGCGGCTGCGGGCATACAGGGCTTTGAGGAAGTAAAGCCCATGGTATTTGCCGGTATTTACCCGGTGGACACGGAAGATTATGAAGAGCTGCGCGACTCGATGGGTAAATTGCAGCTTAACGATGCCTCGCTGGTTTTTGAACCTGAATCATCGGCTGCGCTGGGCTTTGGCTTCCGCTGCGGTTTCCTGGGGATGCTCCACATGGAGATTATACAGGAGCGCCTGGAACGTGAGTTTGATATGACGGTGATTACCACCGTGCCCAACGTATCGTACATTGCCTATACCACCAGGGGCGATGAGCTGCCGGTGAACAACCCCTCGGATCTGCCCGACCCAAGCCGCCTGGAATATGTGGAGGAACCTTACATCAAGGCCAATATCATTACCAAATCGGAGTTTGTAGGGCCGATCATGTCGTTGTGTATTCAGAAACGGGGGGCTATCATCAACCAGTCTTACCTAACTTCAGACCGGGTGGAACTGATTTTTGAAATGCCGATGGGCGAAATTGTATTTGACTTTTACGACCGGCTGAAAACCATCTCCAAGGGGTATGCCTCGTTTGATTACACACAAATCGGCTACCGCCAGTCGGACTTAGTGCGCCTGGATATCCGCCTGAACAGCGAGCCGGTTGATGCGCTGTCATCATTAATACACCGCAGCAACTCTTATGATTTTGGCAAGAAGATCTGCGAGAAGCTGAAGGAACTGATACCGCGCCAGCAGTTTGAAATTATTATTCAGGCCTCCATCGGCGCTAAAATTATTGCCCGCGAAACAGTAAAGGCTTTACGTAAGGATGTAACTGCTAAATGCTATGGCGGCGATATTTCGCGTAAGCGCAAGCTGCTGGAAAAGCAGAAGAAGGGCAAAAAGCGTATGCGCCAGGTGGGTAATGTGGAGATACCGCAATCGGCGTTTATGGCGGTTTTGAAACTGGATT
>CAXTAP010000014.1:17285-43056 GCA_964241965.1 uncultured Mucilaginibacter sp. | reverse complement strand
TGAGGCCGCGCAGGTGCTGATCAAAACCGGCCGCAAGCCGCATCTGGTAGCTGTTTTAGTAGGGCACGATGGAGGCAGCGAAACCTACGTGGCCAGCAAGATGCGAAACTGCGAAAAGGTAGGTTTCAAATCTTCCTTAGTGCGTTACGAAGATGATGTGACCGAAGCTGAACTGCTGCTTAAGGTAGCTGAGCTGAACCAGGACGATGATATTGACGGGATTATTGTACAGCTGCCCCTGCCTAAACATATTGACCCAGAGAAGGTAACCGAGAAGATTGACCACCGCAAGGATGTGGATGGCTTTCACCCTATTAACTTAGGGCGGATGCAGCGCGGGCTGCCCTCCTTTATTCCGGCTACGCCGTACGGCATTACCCTGATGCTGCAGGAGTACGGTGTGGAAACTTCGGGCAAGCATTGCGTGGTAGTTGGCCGCAGCAACATTGTAGGCTCGCCTATGAGTATCCTGATGGCGCGTAACACTGTTCCCGGTAATTGCACTGTTACGCTTTGCCACAGCCGCACATCCGATATTAAACATTTTACCCTGGAGGCTGATATCCTGATTGTAGCTATCGGCAAAAAGAACTTTATTACTGCCGATATGGTGAAGGAAGGCGCAGTGATTATTGATGTGGGTATGAACCGCGAAAGCAGCCCCGCCACCAAATCGGGATACAAGCTATATGGCGATGTGGACTTTGAGAACGTTGCTCCCAAATCCTCCTGGATTACTCCGGTACCCGGCGGCGTTGGACTGATGACCATCATCGGGCTGTTAAAAAACACCCTGGCTTCGGCCAATAGGGAAATTTATCCGTAATCAACGCGCTTGCTTCAGGGGTGAATTTAATTCACCCTTCCGCCAATGGGAATAGTTCAAGATGATTTCTTTGAATTTGAAAAGGATGATCTGAGCCTGTCACCTGCTGTCCGCAAGGGCGCTTATCTTATTTTGCAATAGTTGCTATCAGCTGAAAAACTTTTTAAGCCTGTCCATAAAGCTATCTACCCTAACCCATATTTCATTATCGGTTACTTTTACCTTATAGGTATCAATGTAATCGCCCTGCCCCTCACTGCCCTTGCCGGTGTGCAGGTTATAAGTATAACGGTGCAGCGGGCATACCAGTTTACCATCCTCACACCATCCGTGGTGCAGGTCGCCGCCAGCATGAGGGCATTTCAGTTGGGTAGCAAAAATCCCTTCGTTTATTTTTATCAAACAGATATGATGATTTCCGGCTTTTGCCTTTTTAATAAATTGGTGTGACAGTTCATCGCCTTCTGCTACTTTGTACCAGGCCATCGGTTTAAAAGTCAATTTTTAAGTTCATCACCGCCGGGTTACGAATAATCTCGTCCATGTTGGTTTGTAATACTACCTGCTTCCGGTTAGCCGAAAGGGTAGCTTTGGAATTAGTCAGCTTTCTAACCGGCCTGGCAAAATTAAGTACTACCTTGTAGGGCATTTCTATCAGCATAGCTTTAGCCATTAAAAAGGTGGATTGAGTCTTTTTCAAAAACCTGTGGAACTTTTCCTTATCAATAATCCGGTAAAAATGGTGAGTATTAATCTGGTACAGATAATAATCCTGCCCGGTAATGAGCTGCTGTATATTGAATTGCCCGGCGGAGTTGCCGCCCTTAATATCCTTGCCTAACTGGCTGCCATCTGCAATTTTTGAAATATGCTGCAGGTAGTACTCCAAATCAGCAGTATTCACAGCCTGATGGTTAATACTGGCCTTCATAATGCTTTTTTTCAGGTTCATGTGAATATCCAGGTTGCTGCTTTTAGCCAGCTTAATTTCCTCACCGGTCATTTTTTGCTGAAGGCTGTCGGGCAGGGCACTGTAAAAATTCAGGGAGGTATCTTTCACCGCGGCAAACTGCGGGGTGGCCGTAACGGAATCCGACATCAGGTTCATGAGCACTGATACCGCTTTGCTCATATCAAAATCATAAGCAACCTTGCAGCTGCCATCAGCCTTAAAATCATAATGCTCCACCACATCCACACAGGAACTGAGCATCAGTAAAACAAGAAGAACTACGGGCAGGTAAAGTTTTCTCATCGGCTTTATGGATATTATGTAATAATACAAATAATTAAGCACAGCCAAAAGTGTAAAAATATTCAGCGCGGATTGATTGTTTATATTTGCAAATTAATTATGGCACACATTATCCCTGCAAACGGCTCTCAGCTTCCTTTAATGGAGGAGTTTTACACTATACAGGGTGAGGGCTATAACACAGGCAAGGCGGCCTATTTTATACGCCTGGCCGGCTGTGATGTAGGCTGCCACTGGTGCGATGTAAAGGAAAGCTGGGATGCTGAAAACCACCCGTTAACTGATGCTGATGCCATTGTTCATCATGCCATGCAGCACCCGGCCAGAGCTGTGGTAATTACCGGCGGTGAACCGCTGATGTATAACCTAGAATATTTAACCGCGCAGCTGCAGCAAAACGGCATCAGGACATTCATAGAAACTTCAGGAGCCTATCCGTTAAGCGGCCATTGGGACTGGATATGCTTGTCGCCAAAGAAATTTAAGGCACCGCTGCCTGAGGTGGCCCTGCAGGCACATGAGTTAAAGGTAATTGTATTCAATAAATCGGATTTTGCCTGGGCAGAGCAGCATGTGGCGCTGGTAAACCCGCAATGCAAATTATACCTGCAGCCCGAATGGTCGAGGGTAAATGAAACCACGCCGATGATCATTGATTATGTAATGAATAACCCCCGGTGGGAGATTTCTATCCAGACGCACAAGTATATGAATATACCGTAAAAACCGTAGATTAGTTACTGTTTTAAACCTTTGTATATGAGATTACTTGTACTGAGCATACTGCTTTTGTCGGTTAGCCTGGCTGTTGCCCAGCCGCATCAATACAGCACTGCCAATACCTCCGCTATCAAGTATTATGCACAGGCAGGCCAGAGTATTGATGAACGCCGTTATGATGATGCCGTTGCCTTATTGAAACAGGCTATTGATGCCGACCAGAACTTTGCCGAAGCACATGCCCAGCTGGCCGACTTATATAAATTGCTGCAGCAATATCCGCAGGCACGTGAACAGTATTTAAAGGTTATCACCATTAATCCAGAATTCAGCAGGGCAATTTACCTGAAACTGGGCGATGCTGATGTATCAGCAGGCCAGTATGAGCAGGGCAAAATTCATCTGGAAAAATACATTACCTATCCGAACATTACACCTAAGGATAATTATTACGCCCGCAAACTGCTGGCCGACTGCCAGTTTGCTACAAAGGCGCTGCAAAATCCGGTGCCGTTTAAGCCGGTGAATCTGGGGCCCGAAATTAACACGGCTAATGACGAATACCTGCCGGTGGCCACAGCCGATGAAAGCACCCTGATTTTTACGCGCAAAATAAATAACAATGAAGATTTTTATAAAAGCGCCAAACTTGCCGATAAATGGGCGCCCGCAAGCAGCTTGAGCAGGCAAATCAATACGCCCGAATATAATGAAGGCGCACAGTCCATCTCCCAGGATGGTAAGTATCTGTTTTTTACCGGCTGCAACCGCCCTGATGGCCTGGGCCGATGCGATATTTATATTTCCAAGCGTGTCGGCGACGACTGGAGTAAGCCATTTGATCTGAGCGCTCCTGTTAACTCCTCAGGCTGGGAATCGCAGCCATCCATCAGCGCCGATGGGCATACGCTGTATTTTGTAAGCAACCGCAAGGGCGGTTACGGGGGGTACGACATCTGGAAATCAACACTGACAACTAAAGGCTGGGGCGAACCTGAAAATATGGGGCCAAACATCAATACGGCCTTAGATGAGCAATCGCCCTTTATTCACCCGGATGACAGTACGCTTTACTTTTGTTCTAATGGCTGGCCGGGCATGGGTAATAAGGACTTATTCATCAGTCGCCTGAGTAAAGAGGGTAAATGGAGCAAGCCGGAGAATCTGGGCTACCCTATCAATTCCAGCGGTGACGAAAACGGGTTGAGCCTGACGGCCAATGGCTCATACGCCTTTTTTGCATCCAATAATCTGAACGGTTTTGGCGGCTATGACATTTACACGTTTGAACTACCCGAAAAGCTAAGGCCGCATACCGTTACTTATGTTAGAGGTACGGTGAGCGATGCGCGAACCAGGCAACCGCTGGAAGCCGAGGTAGAAATTATCGATCTGGATAAAAATGAGGCCGTTTACAACGACCTGAGCTCTGCCTCGCGCGGTGATTTTCTGGCTACGCTGACCAGCGGGAAGAATTATGCTTTAAATATTTCCAAAAGCGGTTATCTGTTTTACTCCGACAATTTTTCATTGAAAGGGCACGATGCAAAAAAGGCGTTCAATATTACCGTAAACATGAGCCCTATTGAAATTGGCGGCAAGGTGGTACTTAAAAATATATTTTTTGATACCAACAGTTTTGCTCTCAAGCCCGAATCACAAACGGAACTGCAAATCATCAACAATTTTTTAAACCTGAACCCGCAGGTGCATATTGAAATATCGGGCCACACAGACAACGTGGGCAGCGATGTATCGAATCAGAAACTATCGGAAAACAGGGCCCGTGCCGTTTATCAGTATTTGATTGGCAGCGGTGTTAATGCTGCTAAACTGGTGTACAAAGGCTATGGCAAAACGCAACCTGTAGCGCCCAACACAACGGAAGATAACCGGGCTAAAAACAGGCGCACAGAATTTAAAGTGATTTCAAAATAAAAGACCAGCCTATGTTAAATTATTGGCCGGTCTTTTATTGGTTAATCTGCTGAGCAGCAAAGTGCTTTTACAGCAAATTTTTACATATGGGGCTGCTGAGCTGAATCACAAAAATTAGTTACCTAATTCCGACATGAATTTAATGCGCATAAGCTGCACTTCCTCACGGGTATAGTCGGCGGCGCCTAAGTCCTGCAGGGCATGATCTATGGAGTCAACCTCTGCCGTACGGAAGTAATCGTACACCTCCTCTTGCTTATCCTCATCAATTACTTCATCAATATAATAGTTGAGGTTAAGCTTTGTGCCCGAGTTAACAATGGATTCTACCTCGCGCAGTATATCTTCATAACTGATGCCTTTGGATGAAGCAATGTCCTCTAAATCCAAGTGGCGGTCAATGTTCTGAATAATATATACCTTCAAGGCCGATTTATTAGCAGCGCTTTTGATTACTAAATCAACGGGGCGGTCAATATCATTTTCCTCCACATACTTTTTTATCAGTTCAATAAACGGAGGCCCGAATTTGGTTGCCTTACCAGCGCCTACGCCCGATATTTGCTTCAGTTCTTCCGTATTTACCGGATAATGCGTGCACATTTCCTCTAAGGACGGATCCTGAAAGATGACGAACGGCGGCAGGTTTTTTTGCTTGGCGATCTTTTTACGCAAATCCTTCAGCATTTGCAGCAACTGGGTATCCAGCGCGCCGCCGCCCTGCTTTGGCCCGTCTTCGGTTTCTTCATCATCACCGGCCTCCACTGGCGTATTCAATATAAACCGGATGCTGTGCGGATTTTCCAAAAACTCATGCCCTTTTTCGGTAATGCGCAGCAGGCCGTAATAATCAATATCTTTGGATAAGTAATTATCCAGCAGCGCCTGGCGCAGCAATGATTTCCAAACATTTTCACCCTCTGCCTTGCCGGCTCCAAACACGCTCAGCAAATGGTGTTCGTAATGGTGCACCTGCGGATTGTCCTGCCCCATCAGCACACTCAGGATGTGATGATCGTCAAATTTTTCACCAATCAGCTTGATAACGCTCAGCGCCTGGTGCAGCTGTGCCTCACCATCAAAATGCTGTTTGGTATTGCTGCAGTTATCGCACATGCAGTTGCAATTGCTTTCATCGTAGTTTTCGCCAAAATAGTGCAATATCTGCTTGCGGCGGCAAACTGACGATTCAGCGTAGTCAATTACCTCTTTCAATATCTGAGTACCGATTTCGCGTTCCGAAACCGGCTTGTCTTTCATAAATTTCTGCAGCTTGTCAATATCCTTTTGCGAATAAAAAGATACGCATATACCCTCGCCCCCGTCCCGGCCGGCGCGGCCTGTTTCCTGATAATAGCCCTCCATACTCTTGGGCACGTCGTGATGAATTACATAACGCACATCCGGCTTATCAATACCCATCCCGAAAGCGATGGTAGCCACAATCACGTCCACATCTTCCATCAAAAACTTATCCTGCGTATCAGCCCGTACCTTGGCATCCAGCCCGGCATGGTATGGCAGAGCCTTTACCCCGTTCAGGGTAAGAGCCTCGGCTACTTCTTCTACCTTTTTACGGCTAAGGCAATATACAATGCCCGATTTTCCGGGGTGCTGCTTGATGAACCTGATAATTTCCTTCAATACATTGCGCTTGGCGCGCACTTCATAAAAGAGGTTTGCCCGGTTGAAAGATGATTTAAAGGTGGTTGCATTATTCATCTGCAGGTTCTTCTGTATATCCTGCTGAACCTTGGGCGTTGCGGTGGCGGTGAGTGCAATAATCGGAATATTTTCACCAATATTGCTGATTACCTGGCGTATCTTACGGTACTCCGGCCTGAAATCGTGCCCCCACTCTGAAATACAGTGTGCCTCGTCAACCGCTACGAACGATACCTGGTTGAGGCGTAAGAAATCAATATTGTCCTGCTTGGTTAATGATTCGGGCGCTACATAAAGCAGTTTGGTTTTACCGCCAAGCACATCCTCCTTTACCCTGGCTGCTTCGGCCTTAGTTAATGATGAATTTAAAAAATGGGCAATGCTGTCAGTACCGCCAAAGGCCCTCAACTGATCAACCTGATTTTTCATCAGGGCAATCAGCGGCGATATAACAATGGCGGTGCCCTCGCTCATAAGCGCCGGCAGCTGGTAGCACATTGATTTGCCGCCGCCTGTGGGCATAATTACAAATGTATCCCGGCCTGCTAATATATTCGTTATAATCGCTTCCTGCTCACCTTTGAAATTGTCGAACCCGAAAAAATTTTGAAGATTGTCAAAAAGCGACTTCTTTGTTTCAATCATTTCTTTGCGTATGCTATTAATTTTTATGAATGTTCAAAATAACAATAATTTTTAAATAATCGGCTCTTATACGTTAAAATATTGAATAAAAATGATTTTTGATTAAAAACATTTTGTTTTTTTGCTGATTGATGACAGCGTTAACATAACTGTTAATTTAACCGGTTTATTGTTATTGTATGGCAGCATAACAGATAACTCCAACTTAAAATTATCTTTGCAGATATTTATGAATAATAACTACTACGCCATTATTATGGCCGGCGGCATAGGCAGCCGTTTTTGGCCTATCAGCAGAACCTCATATCCTAAGCAGTTCATTGATATTTTAGGCACCGGTAAAACTTTAATACAGAATACGTATGACAGGTTCTTAAAGATATGCCCTAAGGAAAATATTTATGTAGTAACCAATGAAAATTATACCAGCCTGGTAAAGGAACAACTGCCCCACATGACCGACGGACAAATTTTAACGGAGCCGGTAATGCGCAACACAGCTCCTTGCGTGGCTTATGGTTCATTTAAAATTGAAAGCCTGGATGAGGACGCTGTAATTGTGGTAGCCCCTTCCGACCATCTGATACTTAACGAGGCTGCCTTTGTAACCGCCATTGAAAAATCACTGCAGGCGGCAGCCAGAAATAACTGCCTTATAACTCTGGGCATTAAACCATCGCGCCCTGATACTGGTTACGGTTATATTCAATATACTGAGGAAACAATCAATGAGGAATTCCATAAGGTAAAAACCTTTACCGAAAAGCCCACCTTAGAAATTGCCAAAAGCTTTTTGCAAAGCGGCGACTTTTTATGGAATGCCGGCATTTTTGTATGGTCGGCCAAAAATATTGTGAACGCCTTTGGTACTCACCTGCCCGATATGCACGAGATATTTTCGGATGCGCGCACCGTTTACAATACGCCTGAGGAAAAAAGTCATATCCATACCGCTTACCAGCAATGCATCAATATTTCCATTGATTATGGTGTTATGGAAAAGGCAGAAAATGTTTATGTGCTGCCCTCAGAATTCGGCTGGTCTGATTTAGGCACATGGGCTTCCATTTACGACCTGGCAGATAAGGATTATGTAGGCAACGCCGTTATCCCGTCGGAAAAAGTGATCATGTACGATTCTTCCAACTGCATGGTTAACATGCCCGACGACAAACTGGTAGTATTACAGGGCCTGCATGATTATATTGTGGTAGAATCAAATAATACCCTGCTGATTTGCCCCCGTAACCAGGAACAGAACGTAAAACAGGTTGTGGCTGATGTAAAGCAAAAATTCGGAACAAAATATATTTAGCATTCTGCCTGCAATAGTCAGCGCTTAACTCACTAATAACAAAGGGGTGCAAAAAAAATCCGGCTTTTTTCTGGCCCTTTGTTACCTGCGCCCCTTTGTTCAAATATTGCTTTTCCTGTTAAATAAGCTTAAAACCTGCGCTGCCTGATGGCTTCATAGATGATTACCCCTGCTGATACGGACACGTTGAGTGACTCAATAGTGCCCTGCATTGGTATTTTTGCCAAATGATCAGCTGTGCGGATAAGCTCGTTACGGATCCCTTCATCTTCTGAGCCCATCACAATGGCGGTAGGCACGGTATAATCCGGCTTGTAGATGTCATCGCTTGTTTTTTCGGTACAGCAAACAATCTGCAACCCTGATTCCTGCAAAAATTTAGCAACATGTACCAGGTTATCATGCCGGCAAACCGGTATTTTGTATAAAGCGCCGGCGGAGGTTTTAATGGCATCGGCATTGATCTGCGCCGAGCCTTTACCCGGAACCACCAGGGCATGTACCCCGGCGCATTCGGCCGTGCGGGCTATGGCGCCCATGTTGCGCACATCGGTTATACTGTCCAGAATCAATACCAGCGGTGTTTCCCCCCTCTCAAAAACATCAGGTATAATGTTTTCTATTTTCTGATAAACAATGGAGGAGATAAAAGCAACCGCCCCCTGATGGTTTTTGAGCGTAAGGCGGTTCAGCTTTTCAACCGGCACGTACTGAGCGGCGATCTGATATTCATTCAGCACCGTCTTAAGCTCGTGAAATAAGCCGCCGGTTAGTCCGCGCTGCAGGTACAGGGTTTCTATTTCCTTGCCGGAGGTAATGGCCTCAATAACTGCACGTATGCCAAACACCAGTTGATTGTTATCCCTGCGGGGCCTGAAATTTTCTGCCATGTATAGTTTGTTGTAATCAGCAAAATTACATTTTATTCAGCAGCAATCAGGCGGGTAACGTGTAGCAAAATTCAGGCAGCTTTTTAGTTATCCACATAGCTTAACAATAACCAATAATTGTAATATTATGACTATCAATAATTTAATATACTTATACACAAGTTATCCACATTAAATGTTAATAACTTAGCTTATCTTTCTTACTTAATCACATCAGTCGGCATACCGGCCGGGCGTGCATTGAAACCGCTTATCATTTTTAACTATTTTTGTTCAGTATGATTTTCGAGAACGATAACCAGGGTAATAAAACCTTTACAGGGAACGATAAGCGCGGACGGTTTGCGACTACGCCAAACAGCACATTAGGCAAACTGCCGCCGCAGGCGCGTGACTTAGAGGAAGCTGTTTTAGGCGCTTTAATGCTGGAAAAAGATGCCCTGTCCTCAGTTATTGATGTATTGAAGCCGGAGGTGTTTTATGTGGAGAGCCACCAAAAGATATTCCAGGCCATCCGTACCCTGTTTGAAAAGACCTCGCCGGTTGATATTTTAACGGTTACTGCGCAGCTCCGCCAGCAGGGTGAACTGGAGATGATTGGGGGAGCGTATTATATTACGGAACTGACCAACCGCGTAGCCTCAGCCGCCAACATTGAGTACCATGCCCGCATCATTATTCAAAAGTTTATACAGCGTGAGCTGATCCGTATCTCTACCGATGTAATCAGCAGCGCCTATGAGGATACTACCGATGTGCTGGATTTATTGGATAAGGCCGAAAAAAACTTGTTTGATATTGCCCAGAACAACCTTCGCCGCGACTCGCGTAAAATGGACGACATCCTGCATGAAACACTGAAGGAAATGGAGGAATTGCGGAATAAGACTGACGGGTTGACCGGTATAGGCTCCGGCTTTACTGACTTGGACAGAATGACGTCAGGCTGGCAAAAATCGGATCTTGTAATTATTGCTGCCCGTCCGGCTATGGGTAAAACGGCGTTTGTGTTAACCTGTGCCCGCAATGCCGCTGTTGATTTCAATAAACCGGTAGTTGTGTTTTCGCTCGAAATGTCTTCTGTTCAGTTGGTAAACCGTTTAATTTCTGGTGAAGCCGAGATTGAGCAGGAAAAGATACGCAAGGGCAAGATGGAGGAATGGGAATGGCAGCAAATCCACTCTAAGATTGGCCGGCTGGAGCAGGCTCCGCTTATTATTGATGACACCCCTGCCCTTAACATTTTTGAATTCAGGGCTAAGTGCCGCCGCCTGAAATCGCAGTACGATATTCAGATGATCATTATTGATTACCTGCAGCTGATGACCGGTAAGGCCGACGGTAAGGGGGGCAACCGTGAGCAGGAAATCGGCAGTATTTCCCGTTCGTTAAAATCAGTGGCCAAGGAGTTGAATGTACCGGTTATTGCGCTGTCGCAACTGAGCCGTGCTGTTGAAAACCGCCCAGGCGGCTCTAAAAAACCCATGCTGTCGGATTTGCGGGAATCAGGCTCCATTGAGCAGGATGCTGATATGGTACTGTTTTTATACCGCCCTGAATATTATGGTTTAGATGTGGACGAGGACAATAATCCTACACAAGGCGTGGGTGAAGTGATTATTGCCAAACACCGTAACGGTGAAACCGGAACAGTGCGCTTAAAGTTTGTAGGCAAGTATGTGAAGTTTACAGATCTGGATCAGGGCATTGACAGTTACCTGCCGCCCGGCGGCAACGCCTTTACCGGCCTGAATCCATCAACCGATTTTGATAAGCCCAATAATATTATCATCCGCCCGTCGCGCATGGATGACATGAACGATGAACCGCCTTTTTAATTGTCAGGATATTAGAGTATAAAACCCATCAAAATGCCGATGATGATAACCAGCGGTGTTTTAATTTTGGTAAAGCGCAGCAACAAAAAAGAAGCTGCCATAATTCCGTAGGCCAGCCAGTTAAGGCCGAATGGTTTAATCAGCAATACAAAGGCTGTAACCATAAAGCCTACAGCTACTGCATTAATACCGCTCAGCGAGTTTTTTATCATCGTGATTTTTTTAAGGTCATCCCAGAAGGGTACGATAAAAAGGATTAAGATTAGCCCGGGCAAGTTAATACCGATTACAGCCACCAAAGCACCGGCTATTTGTCCGCCAATGCCGTAACCGTTGCTGCCCATGCTCATGCTGCCTACAAAGGAAGTAAAGGCAAACGTAGGTCCGGGCAAAGCCTGCTGCAAGGCATAACCTGATAAGAATTCGGAATTGCTTAAATAATGTTTCAATTCAACAAATTCGGTGTACATCAGCGGTACCAGTACCTGCCCGCCGCCAAAAATCAGTATGCCGTTACGGTAAAAGTTTTCAAACAAACGGATGGGCAAGCTAAACGGCGAAGTACGGTTAATAACTGCGCCCAATGCCGCAAACATGAGTAATATGCCAATGTAATAACCCACCTTTTTGGGGTTGACGCCAGAAAAAAGCCTCGAGCGCAGCTGAATTTCCTGCAGCGGAGTTTCCATGGCTGAAGAGATAATGCCGCCCAGCAAAATGAGCAGCGGGAAAGCGTAAGGATTCTGTAATATCAGCGTAGCTATAACCGAGGAAACAGCCAGTACCCTGCTGACAGGCGTTTTTAAAAAACGGGTGGCAAAGCTATACGCAGCATAAGCTACAATGCCTACTGCCGCCGGCCTGATGAATGTAAGGATATGCTCTACCCTCCCGCTGGCAGCCAGCATCTTATAACTCAGCGCGGCCATACACATAACCGCCGCTGAGGGCGTAACCCATATTAAAAAGGTAAGGATGGCCAGCTTTAAACCGCCAACCTTCCAGGCTACGCCTACCAGCGTTTGCGTTGATGACGGCCCCGGCATAATCTGCGAAAGGGCATTAAGCTCCATTAGCTCAGCCTCGGTAATGTAGCGCCGCTTTTCAACAAACTCCCGCAGCAGCATGGCCAGGTGTGCCTGTGGGCCGCCGAAAGAGGTAAAAGTATATACCAGCGCATCGCGCAGAAATAGCAGGTATCGCCTGTTCAACGGGTCATCGGTTAATAGTCTTCATCATCGTCAAACATGCCGGAGGCTATCTGATAAACTGCCTGCAGTTCTGACAAGGCATGGTTATCGCGGGCGGCACGAGCCACGCTTATGCCCTTTTCGTAGGTAGTAATGGCATCCGGCTTACGGTTCAGGCTTTCATACAACTTACCCAGGTGGTAGTAAGTGCCTACGTAACCGGGGTGCTCGCTTACCAGTTTCTCATAATAAGCCAAAGCATTGTCAGTTTGGTTGAGCCGCAAATATTCTGTTGCCAGCGCATACAGCAAAAATTCGTCGTCAGGTTCGTTCTTCAAAAAATCCAATAGCTTATCTAACCTTTGTGCCTGCATTTTATACTGTGTGTTTTTTAGTTAGCTTTGCAAAAACCGATGCCATGCAAATTTAAGGCGTATTGCATGGCTTTGTGCATACCTGCTGAAGTAATTTTTAATAAAGTGATGATGCGTTAAAAATTATGTTTGTACCAACAAAGATGCAAAAGCACGGTTTACAGAGTAATTAACCGCAAACCAACAGGTTTTGCGCTGAATGAATCAATGCAGGGCACTTTAGTAAGCTTACAAAGCGCCGGCCTGAGAAAGGACAATTGTTGTGATGGGTAATAACATGAAGAAAATAAAGCTGGACATTGTGGGGTTATCTTACAGCCAAACGCAATCCGGCGCCTATGCTCTGGTTTTGGGTGAGGTTAACGGCCGCCGCCGGCTGCCCATTATTATCGGCAGCTTTGAGGCACAGGCCATAGCCATCGAAATTGAAAAAATGACCCCAAGCCGCCCGCTTACCCACGATTTATTTAAAACCTTTGCTCAGGCCTACCAGATTTCGATACAGGAGGTAACCATTTATAATCTGGTTGATGGTATTTTTTACTCCAAACTCATTTGTTCCGACGGAAAGAAGACAACCGAAATAGATGCCCGTACCTCCGATGCCATTGCCATGGCTGTACGTTTTGACTGCCCGATATATACCCACGAGTTTATTCTCTCAACTGCCGGTATTGTAATTGAGGGGAACGATTTTGTATATCTCGAAAATATGAGCGAAGCGCCTGAGGAAAAAACCACCCCTGCGCCCGCAGGTAACTATACATCACTGAGTGTAGATGAGCTGAAAATCAAACTGCAGGAAGCCCTTGCAGATGAAGCCTATGAAAAGGCTGCCAAACTGCGCGATGAGCTGAACAAACGCAAGGCATCATAGAGCTAACCCGGGTACCACCTGCAGCATTATTTATACCTTTCCGATTTTATATTTATTTGACTACTTTTCGGTCTTATTTAACACGGGCTATTATTTGTTTAATGCAGTAGTATGAATATAAAATTTCGCTTGATACTGATGAACTTCATGCAGTTTTTTATCTGGGGCGCATGGCTCATTACCATTGGCGCCTACTGGTTTCAAAACAAGCATTGGTCGGGGTCGCAATTCGGGGCTATTTTTTCAACCATGGGCATCTCGGCTATCTTTATGCCGGCAGTTGCCGGATTTATCTCTGACAAATATATCAACGCCGAAAAATTATATGGTACCCTGCACATTTTGGGTGCGCTGGTATTGTTCAGCCTCCCGATGGTCAATAATCCAACTATATTTTTCTGGGTTATTTTGCTGAACATGCTCTGCTATATGCCAACGCTGTCCCTGTCTATAACGGTTGCCTATTCTGCCCTGAAGGGCGATGGCAAGGATGTGGTAAAGGATTATCCGCCAATCCGAATCTGGGGAACCATCGGTTTTATTGCAGCGCTGTGGGTGGTAAGCCTTACGCATAATGAAACCTCGGCCAACCAGTTTTACATTGCTGCAGCCGTAGCGCTGGGGCTGGGTCTTTATTCATTCAGCCTGCCCAAGTGCCCGCCGCTGCTGAGCAAAACTAATAACCAGTCGCTCAGGCAATCGTTGGGTCTGAACGCTTTTGCGCTTTTCAAGACGCCGAAATTTGCAACATTCTTTGCCTTTTCGCTGCTATTGGGCGCTGCTCTGCAACTGACCAACGCCTATGGCGATACCTTTATTCACGATTTTAAATCCATTCCGGCCTACAAAGATCTGATTGCGGTAAAGTACCCGGCCATTATCATGTCTATTTCGCAGATATCAGAAACGCTTTTCATTCTGGCCATTCCGTTCTTTCTGCAAAAATTCGGCATTAAGTACGTGATGCTTTTTAGTATGCTGGCCTGGGTACTGCGGTTCGGGCTCTTTGCCTTCGGCGATCCTGCAGGCGGTTTATGGATGATTGTCCTGTCGTGCATTGTGTATGGCATGGCGTTTGATTTTTTCAATATATCAGGTTCGCTCTTTGTGGAAACACAAACCGCGCCGGAGATCAGGGGCAGTGCACAGGGTTTATTTATGATGATGGTTAACGGCTTTGGCGCCCTGCTCGGAAGCTTTACCAGCGGCATTATAATTGATAAATTTTTCACCCTGGCCGATCATAGTAAAAACTGGCATGGCATATGGCTTAGCTTTGCCGCTTATGCCTTGTTGCTGGCGGTAACCTTCCCTTTCATATTCAGTTACAGGTATAATAACGCTGCATCGCAGCCTGCCGCGGCACATGCCTGATGGTAATTAAATTTCCGTACTGTTAAACGGAAATGAAAAATATAAAAAAGCCCTGTACCATCTGGCACAGGGCTTTTTGTTGTGTAGCACTATTTCCGTGCAACTTACGATCCTGGTGTTAATACCACTTTTACGCAGTCGTCTTCCTTGTTTTTAAAAATATCATATCCATGTGAAACCTGGCTCAGCGGCAGTCGGTGAGAAATAATATCATCCAGCACCACTTTTTCGGTTTTCACTAAATCAATCAGATGGTCAATATAGTTGAGTACCGGTGCCTGCCCTTGTTTAATAGTAATGCCCTTATCGAACATACGCGATACCGGGAAATTATCGAAAGGCGTACCATAAACCCCGACTACGGTTACTGTACCGCTGCGACGCACTGCCCGGAAGCATAGTTCCAGCACCTTAACCGTACCTTTTTCGAGATTTACCGTAGCTTTTACTTTATCCATAAAAGATCGCTCTGCCTCAAAACCTACAGCATCCACACAAACGTCCGCGCCGCGGCCGCCGGTCATCTCCCGGATGGCCTGCACCACGTCAACTTCGTTAGGGTTTAGGGTCTCCACCTTATTTACGGCTTTAGCCCTTTCCAGGCGGTAATCAACCGGGTCAATGGCTATCACCCGTGCAGCGCCGTTAATCCAGGCAGCCTTCTGTGCCATTAAGCCTACCGGCCCTGAACCAAAAATGGCAACTGTTTCGCCGCCCTTTAGCTGAGCCCAGTCAATGGATGACCATCCGGTCGGAAATATGTCGGTTAAGAACAGCACCTGCTCATCGGTCATATTATCGGGCACAATACGCGGACTGATATCAGCATAAGGTACGCGCACATACTCGGCCTGGCCGCCGCTATAACCGCCGTACAGGTCAGTATAGCCAAATAAGGCACCGCCCTTTTGGTCAAGCATATCACCATCCGGGCCGTAATGTTTATAGTTAGAGTTTTCACAATGCGGCGAAGCTGCATGCGTACAAAAGAAACAATGGCCGCAAGCTATCGGGAAGGGTACAACCACGCGGTCGCCCTTCTTCAGGTTCTTAACCGACGGACCGACCTCTTCCACAATGCCCATAAACTCGTGGCCGGGTATCATGTTTTCAAACTGCGGGATGCCGCCATCAAGTATATGCAGGTCTGAGCCGCATATTGCTGTGGAGGTTACCTTTAAAATTACATCGTTATCGTGCTCAATACGCGGATCGGCTACGGTATCATAGCTGATATCGCCTGGCTTGTGAAATACGGCTGCTTTCATAATAAAGTTAATTATTAGTTATTGGTATTTTTTTATTATGAAAACTCAACAACCGTTAAACCGTAAAGTTTAATCTGCTGCTAATAAATTTTGAAGACTGTTACAAAATTTGATGTTAAACGAATGTAAGCCTACAAAGAAAACAGCCGGTAGCCCAGTGTTAAATTAAATAAATTGATGCGTGTTTTGTCGCCGCTGTCGGTGCTTACCCTATTGAGGCCGGCCTCATAGCGCAGATCTACAGACAGCCGGCTCACGTCGGCACCAACACCAAACTGCCAGGCATAGTTCTGATCCTTATAATTCAGGCGTGTAGCCTGTGTGAATGCCTCCCCCGTATTTTGATCCTTATTAATGGCAAATGAAATGAGCGGCCCGGTATTAATGCGCAAGCCGCTGCCCAGCACGCCAAACTTAGTTCCTATCAGCAAGGGCAAATCAATACTGGTAAACCTGGCTTTGTTGCTAACCGTAACCACATCGCCATCAGGGCCAAAGGTGCCGCTGTGCAAAGTCACGTTCTTGCTGGTCAGGTACAGCTCCGGCTGAAAATACAAACCTGCTCCACCCACCCTGGCCCATAAACCAGCTATATAACCGGCCCTGTTGTCGCTGTCGAATGTGTTAGCAACTGATTTGGAAATACTGGTAAGATTAATGCCGCCTTTGAGGCCAAACTGAAAGCCCGGTAACAATTGTGCCGAAGCTGAAGCGCTGCATATTATTGCTATGGCTGCTGCTAATAATAGTTTTTTCATTGCATGTTTAACGTAAAGGGTCTAGAAAAAGTAACAGAAACAAGATTTTTTAGCACATTTAGAACGATAACACCAATGTCCTATTGTTCAACCCTGCCAATTTGACAATTAACCGGTTTGTGGAACAGGCATTGATATGGCAAAGCATCAATTATTATTAAACAAGTTAATTGTTAAGTAATGGAAGAAAAAGGAACTATATCCATACACACGGAAAACATTTTTCCGATTATCAAAAAATTCCTGTATTCGGATAATGAGATATTTCTGCGCGAACTGGTATCAAATGCAGTTGATGCAACACAAAAAATTAAGCGTCTGTCATCATTAGGCCAGTACAACGGCGATTTAGGCGAGCTGCGCGTAGAAGTAGCTTTTGATGAGCAGGCCAAAACCATCACTATTTCTGATAACGGTTTGGGTATGACGGCTGATGAGATAAAGAAATATATCAACCAGATTGCTTTTTCGGGCGCTACCGAGTTCATGGAGAAATTCAAAGAGGCGAAAGATGCTAATGAAATCATCGGGCGCTTTGGTCTGGGCTTCTATTCTGCCTTTATGGTGGCCGATACTGTGGAGATTCAAACACTATCTTATCAGGAGGGTGCGCAGCCAACCCGCTGGATTTGCGATGGCAGTACTGAGTTTGAAATAACCGATGGCAGCCGCACTCACCGCGGTACAGATGTAATTTTACATATTAATGCAGAGTCGGAAGAGTTTTTGAGCCGGCATAAGCTGCAGGAGATACTGGACAAATACGCCAAATTTTTGCCTGTACCTATCAAGTTCGGCACTAAAACCGAGCAGGAAGACGACGGCCAGGATGAGGAAGGCAAACCTAAATATAAATCGGTTGAAGTTGACAATATCATCAATGATACCAACCCGATCTGGACCAAATCTCCCTCAGAACTCACCGATGAGGACTACCTGAACTTTTATAAGGAACTTTATCCGTTTTCTGAAAATCCGTTATTCTGGATACACCTCAACGTTGATTATCCGTTTAACCTTACAGGAGTACTGTACTTTCCGAAGGTGAAAAATGATTTTGATTTTCAGCGCAACAAGATAAAATTATATTCGCGCCAGGTATTTATTACCGATGAGGTAAAAGATATTGTGCCTGAATTTTTGATGCTGCTGCATGGCGTTATTGACTCCCCGGATATTCCGCTCAATGTATCGCGCAGCTTTCTGCAGGCCGACAGCAATGTTAAAAAGATCAATACTTACATTACCCGTAAGGTAGCCGACAAGCTGAATGAAATCTTTAAGGCCGACCGTAAAGGCTACGAAGAAAAATGGCCGGACATCGGGTTGTTTGTAAAATACGGTTATGTAAGCGATGACAAGTTTCAGGAAAAGGCCAAGGATTTTGTACTGCTTACCAACATTGCCAAGGAAAATTTTACGCTGAATGAATACAGGGATAAGGTAGCTCCCCTACAAACAGACAAGGACGGGCAATTAATCTATCTTTACACCAACGAACCTTCAAAGCAGGATGCCTTTATACAATCGGCTGCTAAAAAGGGATATGATATATTAAAAATGGATTCGCCGATTGATAATCACTTCATCAGTCAGCTAGAGCAGAAACTTGAAAAAACATCCTTAAAGCGCGTTGATGCCGATGTAGCTGATAAGCTGATTAAAAAAGACGATGCGCCTGAAACAGTTTTGACACAGGAGCAAAGCGATAAGGTAAAGGCTATATTTGATAAGGCTATTAACAAACAGGCTTATAAGGTACAACTGGAAAGCCTGAATCCTGAAGAACTGCCGGTAACTGTAACTATGGACGAATTTATGCGCCGTATGAAGGACATGGCAGCAATGGGCGGCGGCATGGGCTTTTATGGCAACATGCCCGATAATTACAAGGTGATTGTAAACGGCAACCATAAACTGATAAGCCGCTTGCTCGAAGCTGATGAAGATACGCAATCGCAGTTAGCCAAACAGGCCTTTGATCTGGCGCTGCTTTCGCAGGGTTTGCTTACCGGCGCTGAACTGACCGAGTTTGTAAACCGAAGCGTGAGTCTGATTTAGTCAATCGCATTTATTACAAAAAAGGCAGCCTTGCACGGGCTGCCTTTTTTTGTTGAGTTAAAGTACACTAAATTAATTTTTAGTTGTTAATACATAACATTAACAGAATACCAATGAAATCTTTTAAATATATCATTGCAGCAAGCCTGCTGTTTATTAATGCACATGCACTGCTGGCACAAACTGCCAAACAAAACAAAGAAGCGGCCATTAAGCAAATGCTTCAGGATAAGAATTATACGTTTGTTGCGCAGTACGCCAATCCGCTGGGCGGCGGGCATCGCTACCTGACTACAGATTATACGCTGCGTGTTAAACCGGATTCCGTAATTTCTTACCTGCCGTATTTCGGCGTAGTGACATTCGATCCGCCGGTATATCCTACCGATGATGGAATTAAGTTTACTTCCACCAAGTTTGGCTATCAATCGGCGGCAGGTAAGAAAGATAAATACACCATCACCATTACACCTAAGGATGCCAAATATATTCAGCGCCTTGTGCTGCTAACCTCTACAAGCGGTTATGCCAGCCTGATTGTTACTATAACGAACCGCTATTCCATCAGCTATGATGGCTATATTGTGGCAACGCCGGACAAAGGGCAGGTAACTGCACAAAAATAATGGACAGTTACGCAAATTTTTTAAAAACAACCACACCGTTGTGGCCGCCAAAGCCAAAGGTATTGCTCATGGAAACCCTTACTGTTTTCTCCAGCGCCTGTTTGGTCACAATCTGTACATCGGTGGGTATGGCGGGGTCAATATGCTCGGTATTAATGGTGGGCGGTACTATGTTTTCCTGTACTGCCTTAATGGCTGTAATGGCTTCGATAGCGCCTGCAGCGCCCAACAGGTGGCCTGTAGTTGACTTGGTAGAGCTGATGTGCAGATTTTTACTGCCTCCAAATACTGCGCTGATAGCTTTAGTTTCGCTCAAATCGCCAACCGGAGTAGATGTGGCGTGCGCATTCAGATAATCCAGTTCCTGGTAATTAATACCGGCATCCTCCAGTCCCAGCTGCATGGCACGGATAGCGCCCTTGCCTTCGGGGTGCGTGGCGGTAATATGGTAGGCATCCGCTGTCATGGCCGAACCTGCCACCTCTGCGTAAATTCTGGCGCCGCGCTGTACTGCATGGTCATAATCCTCCAAAACCAAAACACCGGCGCCCTCTCCCATTACAAAGCCGTCTCGGTTAATATCAAACGGGCGCGAGGCGGTTTGCGGGTCATCATTCCGGGTGGATAATGCTTTAAGCGCATTGTAACCGCCAATGGAAGCCTCGGTTACCGGCGCATCAGCACCGCCGGACAGGATAATTTTAGCCTTGCCCAGCCGGATATAATTGTAAGCATCCATAATAGCCGTGGTTGCGCTGGCACAGGCGGTTACCGCGGTATAATTAATCCCCATCAACCCGTATTTAATTGAAATAAGGCCGGAGGCCATATTGATTAGTGTTTTAGGAATAAAGAACGGATTAAAGTGCGGATGATGCCCGCTGGCTGCAAACTCAACTACCTGTTCCTCAAAGGTTTGAAAACCGCCCTGTGCCGAGCCAAAGATAACGCCCACGTCAAATGGCGACATCCGGTTTATATCAAAGCCCGAATCGGCAATGGCCTGCCCGGCAGCTACCAGGGCATATTGCGAGTACAGATCGCTCCGCTTGATTTCATTGCGGTCCAGCAGTTCAGCGGCATTGAAATTTTGCACCTGGGAGGCAAAACGTGTTTTAAAGTTTTCGGGATTGAAGCGGGTAATTGGCGTAATGGAGCTTCGGCCATTGATAATATTGGTCCAAAAGTCGGTTAAGGTATTGCCCGCCGGTGTAATTACACCCATGCCGGTGATCACAACTCTTTTCATGAATATATTTTAACTGTTTTCCTGTATTCAATACAGGAAAGTGCAGTGTTTAAATGATAATTGAACAACAACAAGCTGTTGATGTTACTGTTAGCTCGCCTGCTCATTTTAAAAATGAGAGCGCAAATATAATTATCCACCACAAATCTGTGCAGGTGAATTTCAATTTTAAATTTATCATAATAATGCACAAACATTGTATGGGCATCCGCAGGGATGCAACAAAATTCTGCTGCTGTAAAATATTTATTCAAAATTCGGTAACAATCCGCCTCTATACGCAATCTAATACAACGCAATTACAGCTGAGGTACTACAAGATGCTGTTTGCTGAAGTGAGAAACCCGCACCTTAAGGGTTTCGTATAAATAACTCAATCTGATTTTTATGGCTGATTTAATTTTCAACTGGTTGTGGGTGCTCCCTGTTATTGCAGCGCTCATACTGTACAAATTTGTTTTACGTGTATTTTTCGGTATGATTATCGTACCTGATGACCGCATCGGGCTGGTAGTTAAAAAGTTTTCACTTTATGGCACCGACCGCCGCCTGCCCGACGGCCGCATGATTGCTACCAAGGGCGAGGCCGGTATGCAGGCCAAGCCGCTGGCGCCCGGCCTGTACTGGCGTATGTGGCCCTGGCAGTACAGCATCATAATGGAGCCGTTCACCATTATTGAGCAAAACAAGCTGGGGCTGGTGAAGGCCAAAGACGGCGCCTCGCTGGATACCGGCCGCGTGCTGGGCCGACCCGTAGAGTGCGACAAGTTTCAGGATGCAGAGGCCTTTCTGGAAAACAAAGGACAGAAGGGTCCGCAGGCTGCATTTTTAACGCCGGGCAACTATCGTATCAATACCTTCCTGTTCGAAATTACCATGGTACCCATTACCCAGATTCATGAAAACAAGGTAGGCATTGTAACCACCCTGGACGGCGAGCCGCTGGAAAAGGGCGAAATTGCAGGCGGCTCGGTAACCGGTCACCGCAACTACCAGGACCCCATGTCGTTTATTCATGCCGGCGGCAAAAAGGGTTTGCAGGAGGATGTAATACTGGCTGGTACCTATTACCTCAACCCCTGGTTTGTATTGGTAGAACAGGTGGAAATGATCCACATCCCTATTGGTTACGTAGGTGTGGTTAACTCCTTTGTAGGCCCTGAAGGTAAGGACACCAGCGGTGATAACTTTAAACATGGCAATATTGTAAAAAAGAATGACAAAGGCGTATGGGAAGAGCCGCTCGACCCCGGCAAGCACCCGGTAAATATTTATACCCATGCTATTGAGGTAGTGCCAACCACCAACATTGTGCTTAACTGGGCCAATAGCCGCAGCGAAGCGCACGAACTGGATAAGAACCTGAATACCATCAGCGTGCGCTCGTTCGATGGTTTTACCTTCAACCTTGATGTATCACAGATTATTCATATACCGCGCAATGAAGCGCCTAAGGTAATTGCCCGCTTTGGTAATATGCGCAACCTGGTATCGCAGGTGCTGGAGCCTACCATTGCCAATTACTTCCGCAATGCGGCGCAGAAAAGTGATGTTATCGGCTTTTTAACTAACCGCTCGCAAAGGCAGGATGATGCTAAGGAGCACATCAGCAGCGTATTGAGCGACTATAATGTGGTGGGTGTAGATACGTTGATTGGCGACATTGTACCGCCCGAAGCCCTGATGAAAACCATGACCGACCGCAAGCTGGCCGAGGAAGAACGACATACTTACGAAGTTCAGCGCAGTGCGCAGATTGAGCGTAAGGAGTTTGAAAGCGCTAAGGCCGGCGCTGATATGCAGCCTGAAATTGTAAAATCTACCAGGCAGGTAGAAATTAACACTCAGATGGCTGCCGGTAAGGTGGCCGCTGCCAAAGGTGATGCTGAAGCAAGGGTAATTAATGCCAGGGCAGATGCAGAAAACCGGACAATTAACGCCCGCGCGGATGCCGAAGCAAAAACCATTATTGCCCGTGCCGATGCTGCAGCAACTGAAGTAAACGGTACTGCCGATGCCGGTAAAATTAAGGCTATCGGTTTAGCTGAGGCAGAAGTAACCAAACAAAAAACTGAAGCTATGGGTACCGAGCAGTATGCCATAGTGCGCGTGGCCGAAGCACTGGCCAGCAACGGCATTAAGCTGGTGCCCGAAATATTGGTGAACGGCGGTAAGGATGGCAGCAGCAACGGGCTGGTTGATGCCCTCATTGGTACTGAAATGTTTAAAAAGCTGCAAAAGGAGAATGCCGAAAAATAGCATAGTCGATTACAAAAACACAATGATTTTAACCGGCGGCACTTTACAGCCCGCCGGTTTTTTGTTTTCGGGTTTTGCAGATTGCTTTGTTAATTTGCCGCAGTGAATACTTCATACGCATCGCTTAATTTAACCGCTGTTTTAGTTGTGCTGTTTTTATTAGCGGTGGCCGCCGTCAGTATCAGGGTACATAAACTTACGCCTGCTGGCGGGGCAACAGGGTTTTTAGTGGCCTGTTTGATTTTTGCCGGAGGCGGTATAACGGGAGTTGCACTGCTGAGCGCTTTCTTTCTGCTGGGCATATTAGCCAGCCGCTGGAAACGCGACGAAAAATATACAGGCACTGTGCAGGACACTGCTGAAACCCGCAACGCCGGCCAAGTGCTGGCTAACGCCGGTACGGCCGCGCTTATGGCCTTGCTGGCGTTAATTTTTCCTGCCGATGCAGTGCTGTTCCGGCTGATGCTGGCCGGCAGCCTGGCCTCCGCCACGGCAGATACACTGGCCTCTGAACTGGGAATTGTGTATAGTAAAAGATTTTATAACTGCCTTACCTTTAAAAAAGATACCAAGGGCCTGGATGGGGCAATCAGCCTGGAAGGACTGCTGTTCGGCGCTGCCGGAGCCTTTGTTATCGCTTTAATTGCCTGTTATCCGGCGGTGCTATGGCTGCATAAGTTTGTACTGGTAATTACGCTGGCCGGCACCATCGGCAATTACAGCGACTCTGTGCTAGGCGCCGCCCTGGAACGCAAAAACCTGCTAAGCAACAACGCCGTTAATTTTTTAAGCACCCTGATTGCCGCATTGAGCGTATGGCTGATGCTGTTTTTTTAAATATACTGTACGGTTAAAATGTAGCAAGTCCCCATCTTATTTTGATATTGCAGTTACACAGTATATTAGCTTAAACTATTTAAGCAGGTGCATGTTAACACAAAGCATTACATTCCGAAACATGAGATCAAGATTTAAATTTGCCCTGTTAGCCGCCTGCCTGTGGGTGTTTGCTGCGGCCTGCCACACCCGCAAACCTGCCGCCATGACTGATAATGGCAGCACGGCCGGCGTAATAGGCAATTCTACACCTGTTGATACCAGCATCCATACGCCTACGCCCCGCTTTACTCCCGGCACAACGCCCAACGTAAGGCCCAACCCGGTGCCCAAGCCGCAGCCGCCCGTGCCGCCGATGTAAGCTAAGTTTAGTTCACTTTGGTCACAGTAGATGAGCCGGAATTATCGTTGCTTACCGATGGGTTGCCCTTATATTCAACCTCAGCGGCGCCGCTGCTGCTAACCTTTAATGTTTTTAACGCATTAACCCGGCAGTGGCCCGAACCCGAAGTGGTAATTTCGCAGGTACCGGTTACAAAATCAAAAGCGTAGATATCGCCGCTGCCGCTGATGTCTATTTTGCTGGAAGCGGCCTGGCCGGTTAAGTGAATCTCGGATGAGCCGCTGCCCTCAGTTTGCACATTGTCGGCATTTAAATCCAGTTCTGCCTTGCTGGCTCCCGAAAAACCCATGGAGAAGTTGTGCAGGTTAAGCTTTCCCTGAGATTTCAACTCAGTTGCCCCGGAGGTGGTTAGCTCTTCCAGATTTTTGATCCCGATGTTGAGCGTAATGGTTTTATCGCATACATTGCGCTTGTTATAAATGTGTAGCTTGCTGCCGCTAGATTCAATCCTGACGTTTTTAAGCAGATTATCATCGCCGGTCAAACTAACATTCAGTGAGTTATCCTGCCTGAGGTTAACAACATAGTTACCATCCAGCTCGAGCTTTGTAAAATCAGTTACCGTATGGTTCTCCGTTACTTCATGCCCCGATCCCCGCAGGCAGCTCAGGTGTTTGCAGGATGATAATGAGGTGAAGGCAGATACAGCTGCTACTGCTGCGGCAAGTTGAATGGCTTTTTTCATAACAAGTAATTTTTGGGTTGTGACGCCTGATTGAATCTGAGGGTTACACCAAATATAAAAGATAAATTTTATACCTATTGACGAAACTGTTTATTTCGGTTTACGTGTGTTGAGAAACTTATATAAAATATTACTTGCAGCATGAGGAACAGGCGTTGCAAATGCTACATAAGGTTAAGCCAAGCGGCTCACTGAGAATGAGCATAATTCAAATTGGCAACGCCAAACAATTTATTTAGTAAAAATGACAAATAGAAACTTCACACCGTTTCCGGTCTTGAAAACAGAAAGGCTGACATTGAGGCAACTTACAGGCAGTGATGACAATGAAATATTTGCTCTGCGTTCGGATATTAATGTAAACAAATATCTTGGCAGAGCACAAAGCAAATCAATTGATGATGCCAGGAATTTTATTCATGCCATCAATGAAAACATTCGAAGGAATGATTCAATTTACTGGGCAATTACTTTGAATGGTACTCACGAATTAATCGGAACAATTTGTTTATTTAATTTCTCGAATGACAATTTGAAGGCAGAAATCGGATACGAGTTACTACCCGGTTTTCAGGGAAAAGGCATAATGCAGGCAGCGGCCTCAACAGTAATTGACTTTGCACTTCAACATAATGGATTAAACTTGATAGAAGCACATACTCACTATCAAAATCAAGGTTCGACCATACTTTTGGAAAAATTAAATTTTAAGAGGCAT
>CAXTAP010000014.1:0-17185 GCA_964241965.1 uncultured Mucilaginibacter sp. | reverse complement strand
ATACGCCCGGCATCCAGCAAGGCCCTGATAGTGTTTAATTGTTCATTCTTCATGCCCCGCGTAAGTTTGCCGATGAGCTGGTTTATGGTAAGAGGTTCGGTGCTGAGCAGCTGCAGCACATCATCGGTAATCATTTCGGTAATGTGCCCGTAATTTTGCTGTCGCTTCTCCTGCAGGCAAACATCGCATTTGCCGCATTTGGGTGCATCCGGTTCATTAAAATAAGCCAGCAGTTGCTGGCTGCGGCACCGGCTTACTTCCGCATAAGTCAGCGCTGCCACCATTTTTTTCAAATACACCGCCTTACGCTGCGCAATATACTGGTGGTTAATCAGCAGGTACTCGTTGCTTAGCCGGGGTTTCAGATAAGTTACCTGCGGTTTATCGGTTTGCTGAAGGTAGCTCAATACACCTGCTTTATGCAATTGCTGTAAGGCCTCAACTACCTGCTGCACATTAAGGCCGGTGCGCCGGGCCACGTCAAACTCGCGCAGGCGCACATAATTATCAAATGCGCCGCCATAAGAGCGCAGCAGGGTTTTAATAAACGGATCCCAGCCCTGGTTCTGCACCTGAAAATTATATAAATCCTCGTGCGCCACCTCAAAGCGGATGCGCGAGGGCAAAAAAACGCTTTCGTTAAAAGCCAGGTAATCATCCTGCTCTAAAAATTTAAGGGCGTTCAGCACCTTCATGGCATCCAGCTTGAAGCGGCTGCAAAATTCGCCAATGTCCAGGTTGAAGCTTAGCCCCTCACCCGCCCCGTATGCCAGCTGAAAGTAATTAGCCAGATGATGATACACCAGCTTAATTTCTTCCAATGCCGGAAAACTGGCCGCAAACTTTTTTTCCTGCTTCAGCCGGTCGGCAGCATTGTATAGCAATACGGCATAGGCTTTTTGCCCGTCGCGCCCGGCCCGGCCGGCTTCCTGGTAATAGGCTTCCAGGCTTTCAGGTACGTCACGATGAACCACAAAGCGTACGTCCGGTTTATCAATACCCATTCCGAAGGCATTGGTAGCCACCATAACGCTGATGTAGTTGCTTTTCCACTGCTCCTGCCGGGCAGTACGGGTATCGGCATCCAAACCGGCATGGTAGTATTCGGCCTTGATATTGTGTTCATTTAAATACTTGGCCAGTTCTGCGGTCTCCTTGCGGCTGCGCACATAAACAATGCCGCTGCCGCTTACGCCCTTAATTACCTCTAATATTTTACGCAGCTTATGCTCCTCATGCTGTACCAGATAACTCAGGTTAATGCGCTCAAAACTCTGCTGAAAAACATTGGGCAACTTAAAGTTAAGGCGCTGCTGTATATCATCCCTTACCTCGGCAGTGGCCGTAGCTGTAAGGGCCAGCACCGGCACTTCAGGATGAAGTTTCCTCAAATCAGCAATATGCAGGTAAGGCGGCCTGAAATCATAACCCCATTGCGAGATGCAATGCGCCTCGTCAACCGCAATAAGGTTTACATTCATATATTTGATACGCTCGCGCACCAGGTCGGATACTAAGCGCTCGGGCGAAAGATATAGGAATTTAACCGGGCCATAAATGCAGTTATCAAGCGCAATGTCAACTTCGCGCTTACCCATGCCCGATACAATCGTAATGGCCTCTATGCCCTTAGCCTTCAGGCCATCTACCTGATCCTTCATCAGCGCAATCAGCGGCGATATAACCAGGCAAATGCCCGGCCTGGCCATGGCAGGTACCTGAAAGCAGACGGATTTGCCGCCGCCTGTGGGCAGCAGCGCCAGGGTATCGCGGCCATCAAGCACGGAAGATATGATTTGCTGCTGCAGCGGCCTGAAATTTTTGTAACCCCAATAATGCTGTAAAATTTCTGCTATGGTCATTTATCTGCTCGGCAATCCTGCTTCAATATACATCAATATCCCTAAATTCGCTGCAATTTACTGTGTGCCGATGAAACTTGTTTACAGCAGCTTATTATTTTTACTTATTACATTCTCAATATCATACACCGCATCCGCCCAAAAATGGAGTGTGGAAAATCCGCCCGGCCCCTCAAAAAAAATAACCATCACTACTGATGAGGGTACCTGGATGAACATTGATGTAAGCCCCGACGGGCAAACCATTGCTTTTGACTTACTGGGCGATATTTACACCATACCTGCAAAGGGCGGCAAGGCTACGCAGCTTACCAGCGGCAGGGCCTGGGATGTGCAGCCGCGTTACAGCCCCGACGGCAAATCTATTTCTTACACCAGTGACCACGACGGCGGCGACAACATCTGGGTAATGGGCAGCGACGGGGCCAGCAAGCGCCCGGTAACCAAGGAGACCTTCCGCCTGCTTAATAATGCATCATGGACACCCGACGGGCAGTTTCTAATAGCACGCAAGCATTATACCGGTACCCGGTCGTTAGGTGCAGGCGAATTGTGGATGTATCATAAAAACGGAGGTGATGGCGTACAGCTCACCAAACGCAAAAACGATCAGCAGGATGCCGGCGAACCGGTAGTATCTCCTGATGGCAAGTATATTTACTGGAGCGAGGATGTAACGCCCGGCCCCGGCTTTGAGTATAATAAAGACCCTTACAAAGGCATCTATGCCATCAAACGCCTCAACCGTGAAACCGGCGACATAGAAACCGTTGCCGGCGGCGGCGGGGGCGCCTGCCGGCCGCAAATCTCACCCGATGGCAAACTGATGGCATTTGTAAAAAGGGTGCGTTTAAAATCGGTGCTTTACATTCAAAATTTAACTACCGGCGAGGAATGGCCCGTGTATGACGATCTATCGCACGACCAGCAGGAAACTTGGGTTATATTCGGTACATACCCCAATTTTGGCTGGATGCCTGATAACCGGCACCTCGTTTTCTACGCCAAAGGAAAGATATGGAACCTGGATATTAATTCTTTAAATGCAATTCAGATTCCGTTTGAAGTTTCCTCACAGCAAACCATTACCGATGCCGTGCACTTTCCGCAAAAGGTGTTTCAGGAAGAGTTTACCGTAAAGATGATACGTGATCTGGCAACCTCGCCTGATGGCAAGAGGGTTGCCTTTAACGCGGCAGGCTATATTTACGTTAAAACCCTGCCCGGCGGCAAACCCGAACGTTTAACCAACGGCAATGATTTTGAATATGAACCTGCTTTTAGTCCGGATGGCAAGCTGATTACCTATATAGACTGGTCGGACGAGCTAAAGGGCTCAGTTAACGTAGCCAATATTTCCACCGGGCAAGTTACCCGGTTAACCATTGATAAGGGGTTTTATCATACGCCCCAGTTTTCAAACAAAGGCGATAAAATAGTTTACTGCCGCGGCGAAGGCAATGCGGTGCTGGGTTATGCTTTCGGTAAAAATCCTGGCATCTACACCATTCCGGCAGCCGGGGGCACGCCTCAGCTGATTATTGACAACGGCATCCGTCCGCAATTTTCTGCTGATGACAGTAGGATTTATTATCAAAGCCATCAGGATGATTTGAAGGCTTTTAAAGCAGTTGATTTAAGCGGCGCCAACAGCCGGACAATGTACACCTCTAAATATGCCACCCAGTTTTGCCCCAGCCCCGACGGCAAATGGATGGCCTTTACGGAACTATTTAATTGCTATATTACACCGATGGCCGTTACCGGCGGCGCTCAGGAACTTTCGGCCGCCAATAAAGCGTTGCCGCTGCAAAAACTAACGCACGACGCCGGCACCGGCCTGCATTGGAGCAAAGACAGCCAGAAGCTGATATGGACACTTGGCCCTAAATACTACTCGCGCGAAGTAAAACATACCTTCCCGTTTTTAGAGAATGACCCCGACCGCTCTGTTGCCGGTGATACAGTGGGCATCGACATGGGGCTGAAATTAAAAACAGACTTGCCCGACGGTAAAATAGCCTTTACCAACGCCCGTATTATAACCATGAAGGGTGATGAAGTGATTGATAAAGGCACCCTGCTGATTGATCAGAATAAAATTACTGCGGTTGGCCGGGATGTAAAAATACCGGCTGATGCACGGGTTATTGATATAAGCGGTAAAACCATTATGCCGGGTATTGTTGATGTACATGCTCATCTGCATCCCAGCCCCGACGGGGTATCACCGCAACAGGACTGGAGCTATTATGCCAACCTGGCCTATGGCGTTACCACTGCTCATGATCCGTCAAGCAATACAGAAATGGTATTCAGCCAATCTGAAATGCTGAAAGCCGGCCGCATGGTGGGCCCCCGCGTATATTCAACGGGCTCAGTACTATACGGGGCCGACGGCGACTTCAAGGTAGTAATTAATAGTATGGATGATGCACGGGCCAATCTGCGCCGCTTAAAAGCTGCAGGAGCCTTTTCTGTAAAAAGCTATAATCAGCCCCGCCGCGAACAGCGCCAGCAGATTATCGAGGCTGCCCGCGAATTACAGATGGAAGTGGTGCCCGAAGGCGGTTCCACTTTCTTTACCAACATGAACATGATTGCGGATGGGCACACCGGCATTGAACATAATATACCTGTTTGGCCGGTGTACAAAGATGTAACCGGTTTCTGGAACAGCAGCAAAACAGGCTATACGCCTACCTTGATTGTAAGCTACGGTACTCAGTTTGGCGAAAATTACTGGTACGACCGTACTGAGGTTTGGAAAAACGACCGCCTGCTCACCTTTATTCCGCCTGCTATTATAGATGCCCGCTCCAGGCGGAGAACAACCTCGGAGTATGGTGATTACGGCCACATTGAAGTATCTAAGTATGTGAAGCAGATAGCTGATGGCGGAACCAGGGTAAACTTAGGTTCGCATGGGCAGCTGCAGGGACAGGGTGCCCATTGGGAATTGTGGATGCTGGCCCAGGGCGGCATGACACCGCTGCAGGCCATCCGCTGCGCTACCCTGAACGGAGCTGCCTACCTGGGCATGGATAAGGAGATCGGTTCGCTGGAAACCGGTAAACTTGCTGATTTGATTGTGCTGAACCAAAACCCGCTGGAAGACATCCGCAACAGCGATAATATTAAGTACGTAATGATTAACGGCCGTCTATATAATGCCGACTCGATGAATGAAACCGGCAGCCGCGAAAAGCCGCATATGCGTTTCTGGTGGCAATCCGGCCGCGGCGAAGCTGCTGCATTGCCAGGCAGCAACACCGAAACCTGGCTATATACTGCACAGGACGGGGATTGAGTAGTGAGTAGTGAGTAGTGAGTAGTGAGTAGTGAGTAGTGAGTAGTGAGAATTGTTTTGTAAAACGATTGTTCGACCTTTCTTATATTTTTACTGATTATTCACTACTCACTATTAACCATTGACCATTACCTGCTCACTATTTTACTTTAACAGCGGGTCTTTTTCTTTGGTGAAAACGTTGTACACCAGTTTGTCTAACATTGCGGGTAATAGTTTGCTTAGGGTTACTGTCAATTTGCCCTGATTGGTCATAATCAACGTACGTGAATGGTTTTCAATGCCTTTAGTAATGATACGGGCTACCTCTTCGGCGCTCATCATCTTTTCTTCCTGCAGGCTGCTTTCGCCCTGCTGCCGGGCATCCTTGTTTAATGCGGTGTTGCGGATATTTGAAGCTGTGAAGCCAGGTGAAGCAGTAAGCACGTGGACGCCGGTTTTTAAGTTTTCAACCCGCAGCGCATCTAAAAACCCATTCATAGCAAACTTTGAGGCAGAATAGCCGGTACGGCCGGGCAACCCCTTATAACCGGCAATGGAAGATACCCCCACTATAGTACCCCTGCTTTTCAGCAACTCGGGCATGGCATACTTGGTGCAATATACCATTCCCCAAAAATTAACATCCATCAGGGTTTTCAGTACCTGCAAATCGAGGTCCTTGAACAAAGCCCGCATGGAAACACCGGCGTTATTGATAAGTACATCTATCCGGCCAAAGGTCAGCACTGTTTGCTTCATCAAATGTGCGCAATCCGCCTCAACGCTGACATCGCACTGAATGGCCAGTGCCTTAATGCCATATTGCTGCTGCAGCTTTTGGGTAATTTGGCAAAGAGTTACATACTGCCGGGCAGCGAGTACTACCTGTGCACCTTTTACAGCCATTTCTTCGGCAAGTGCTTTACCTATGCCGGAGGAGGCCCCGGTGATAATAACAACCTTATCTTTCAAGTTCATACAGGGTAGCCGGTGCCTGCCGGGAAGCGCCGAGGCTTATGGTAGGCATTTTTAATAAATACTTGCCTGCAAAAGTAAGCATTGCCCCGTAAAAGTTTTTTAAATAGCTCCAGGTGAATTTTTTAGTTTGCTGAATGCTGTAATTAATTACATGCGTTTTGGCAAAATAATAGTTTTTGTAGCCGGCAAGCCGTATGCGGTATGACAGGTCAATATCATAGCCATACTCTGCAAAACGCTCATCAAATAACCCGATCTGATTTAAAAGCGCTTTACGGTAAACTACAAAGTTGCGGCAGATTACATCTACCTCAGCATTTTCAAATTCGCCCGTCCATTCACTATACAAACGCTGGGCACCGGTACGTAATTTTGGAAAGAACCGGAAAAGGAAAAGATATTTAAAAAACCTCGCCCAGGCAGCGGGCAGGCCATGCTTTGATTCGGGCAGGAATCTGCCGGAGGCGTTAATTATGCGTACGCCCAGGGCGCCTGTGTAAGCATGGGCATCCATAAAACCAAGTGCCTTGCTCAGCGTATCATGCACTGTGCTGATAGCCGGGGTGGTTAGCAATATATAATCGCCTTTAGCCATCTGCATGGCCTGATTGGCGGCTGAGCTGTAGTTTTGCCTTTCACGGCTGATAAGCAGTTTTATCTCCGGAAACTCTGATTTCAGCATCGCTACCGAATTATCGGCTGAGGCGTTGTCCAGTACAATGATTTCATGTTCTATTCCTGCAGCGGCAGCAGTTACAGAAGTTAATGCCTGCTTTAACAGCCTGCATTCATTAGCATTTACCACCACTACAGATAATTTCATAATCTTATTTCACCAGCGCGCTATCGTAAGGAACCCTTGTAGCGATGGATCTCCCGAGGGTAATCTCATCCACATACTCCAGTTCTCCTCCAAAGGCTATGCCACGGGCAATGGTTGAAATGCTAATGTTGAAATCTTTCAGCTTTTTATGCAAATAAAATATAGTAGTGTCACCTTCCATGGTTGCGCTCAGGGCAAACACCACTTCTTTCACCTCATTGGCCCTTAAACGCTCTACCAGTGAGTCCACTTCAAGGTCCGACGGGCCGATGCCGTCCATAGGCGAAATCAATCCGCCCAGTACATGGTACACCCCATTGTACTGATTTGTATTCTCTATGGCCATTACATCGCGGGTATCCTCCACCACGCATACCAGCTGCTTGTTGCGTTTATAGGATGAGCATATTTCGCACACTTTATGATCTGATATATTGTGGCATACCCGGCAGTGTTGTATTTCATTGCGCAGCTTGTTTACCGACGTGCTGAAACGCTCCACATCGGCCTTGTCCTGATCGAGCAGGTGCAGCACCAGCCGTAAAGCGGTTTTTTGCCCGATGCCCGGCAGTTTTGAAAACTCTGAAACTGCATTTTCCAGCAGCTTTGACGAAAAATTCATATCTCAAATCTACAAAAAAATCGCTTCAAAACAGGTCAGTATAGCGTAAACAAGTGGCGGAACGGGACAAAGAAAGGGTCGGTGTGGAATAACAATTACCGGCCTGAATATACCTTAAACAGCGTTTTGAGGCTATCCTGTCCCACCTGAAAGCAGCAGGTATTCGGAGCGGGTTTATGCCAGGAGATAAGGTGTGTGGGTGCTGCGGCACATCTGTTAAATTTTAATTTATATCGTTACCTTGCAAGTCAATCAATCCTGAAAATTCAATCTTTCAATCATGGCGCCCGGAATATTGCTGCTCTTTGTAATCGGCTACTTTTTAGTGCTCATCCTGATTTCATATCTAACCTCCCGGCAATCTTCAGACAACAGCACCTTTTTCATCGCTAACCGCAATTCAAGGTGGTATCTGGTTGCCTTCGGCATGATTGGTACGGCGCTTAGCGGCGTTACCTTTATTTCGGTACCCGGCAAAGTAGGCGCTGCCACCGGCGACCAGTTTGCCTATTTTCAATTTGTGCTGGGTAACGCCGCCGGGTTCATTATTATTGCCGCTGTACTGCTGCCTTTATATTACCGGCTTAAACTTACGTCCATTTACAGTTACATAGAGCAGGCCCTGGGCACCTGGAGTTACAAAACCGCCGCAGGCATCTTTTTACTCAGCCGTACTATCGGTTCAGCATTCCGGCTTTACCTGGTGGTAATCGTGCTGCAAAAATTTATTTTCGACAGCTACCATATTCCGTTTACGGTAACGGTGCTGCTGTGCCTGCTGCTTATCTGGCTTTACACATTCAGGGGCGGCTTAAAAACCATTATCATTACCGACAGCCTGCAAACGTTATTTCTGGTATCGTCAGTTTTTTTGTCCATCTATTTTATATGCCGCAGCCTCAATTATAATATCTTTGAGGCTGCCGATGCGATTAAGCACAGCAGCTATTCCAGAATATTCTTCTTCCATGATTTTTTGGGGAGTAAATTTCATTTTGCAAAAGAGTTTTTAGGCGGCATGTTTATCACCATCGCTATGGTAGGGCTGGATCAGGATCTGATGCAGAAAAACCTGAGCTGCAAAAATATCGGCGAAGCTCAAAAAAACATGTTCAGCTTTACCACGGTGTTTGTTATCATCAATATTTTTTTTCTGAGCGTTGGTGCGCTGCTATACATTTATGCAGCCCACAATAACATTAAAGTCGAAAAGACAGATTACCTGTATCCCACCATTGCGCTGAAGTATTTAGGCGTAGTGCCGGCCATTGTATTTATGCTGGGCTTGACGGCGGCTACCGTTGCCACAACCGACTCGGCCTTAACTGCTTTAACCACTTCTTTTTGCGTTGACTTTTTAAATTTTAATAAGCGCAGCGACAGCAACAGTAAAGCCATGATTAATACCCGGCACTATGTACATGTATTTTTTTCGGGGCTGATGTTCATTACCATTATTCTGTTTAATGCCATTAACAACGATGCGGTAGTCAGCGCCATATTTAAAGTTGCCTCCTATACCTACGGGCCACTGCTGGGCCTGTACAGCTTTGGGCTGCTGGCCAGCCGCCGGCAGGTGAACGACAGGCTGGTGCCTTTCATCTGCCTGCTGTCGCCGGCAATATGCTATGTGCTGAGCAATCAATCAGTTGCATGGCTTGGCGGATATGTTTTTGATAATGAACTCATCATTGTTAATGGATTGTTTACCTTTGCCGGCTTGCTGCTTACCTCGAAACCAAAACAGCATATATCAGCTTTATAATATTAAAACAGATAACCCATGACCGGTGAAGAGAAAATAAGAAGGGCGTTTCAAAATAAGGACTGGCACGAAATCAAGGTGACAGATTCCTGGCAGATTTTTAAGATTATGGCCGAGTTTGTGGACGGCTTTGAAAAGCTGGCAAAGATAGGTCCCTGCGTATCCATCTTCGGCTCCGCCCGCACGCACCATGAAAACCCCTATTATCAATTGGCTATTGATTGTGCCCGCCTGCTTACCGAGCGCGGTTACGGCGTAATTTCTGGTGGTGGCCCCGGCATTATGGAGGCCGCCAACAAAGGTGCCTACGAGGCTGGCGGTAAATCAGTCGGCTTAAATATCGAACTGCCCTTTGAGCAGTTTCATAATAAATACATTGACCGCGATAAGCTGCTCGAATTTGATTATTTCTTTATCCGCAAAGTAATGTTTATGAAATATTCGCAGGGCTTTATCATTTTGCCGGGCGGTTTTGGCACGATGGACGAATCCTTTGAGGCCATTACGCTGATACAAACCGGCAAGATTGCCCGTTTCCCGATTGTATTTGTAGGCACCGACTACTGGGGCGGCCTGTTTAAGTGGGTGGAAGAAAAAATGCTGGCACAGGAGCACAACATCAGTCCCGATGATCTGAACCTTTACCGTTTGGTAGATACGCCGGAAGAGGCCGTTGATCACATTTTCAAGTTTTATGATAAGTACCTGCTGAAGCCAAATTTTTAAGATAATTTCACTGAAAATGTGAGTTGTCAATCTACCCAAAAGATTTCTTCAATCTCATGCCTTATGCTGACCGGGAACTGGCAGTCTGCCGTAAAGTGCACACTGATTGGTTTTGCCCAGTTTACTGTTATGTGTTTAAAAATATCATGCAAAGGCAATTCAGCAAAATATTCCGGATGAGCGTTTACCACGCCGATCAGCCGGTTAAAAATCATTTCAGAATTTAATTCCATATCAGTACATATGTTGGATTTGCGCAGATGATTTTGCAATCAAACACATGTAAAAAAGAGGCCCGCTATGATAGCGGGCCAAGGATGGGCTAATATCGATTCCAACCGAAATGGAACGCCTACCGTAAAGCGGTTTCAGCTTTTGATAGTATGTAACAAATTTATTGCACACAGATTTTTTTGTCAAGACCAAAATGAAAAAATTTATTATATGGCAAATTGCTTATGTTTCTTAGCAAGATGAAAAAATAACAATTCAAAATTATATTATGCAGCAGAAGTCAGGTAGCTGTTCACCAGATCGTCCAGCATGTCCCGGTTTATCTTAGCCTGAACGAGATTAGCATCAAGCAAGTCAACAACCGTTTTGTTTCTGAGTGCTCGCGCCAGCCTGATAAGCAGCTGAAAAGAAGTTGCCTCCATGCTTTCCAAAAAAACCATATGCGCTATCAGAGCAAAATCAGCCTGCTTTGCATCCAGCTCCATCAGCTGCACCCTCAGCATCCCCTCTGAATTGAGCTGGGTTCGTGAAGGACTGTCGCGATCCTCTATAGTACAGTTCAATATCTTGCAGATAAACTCCAGACGCAGCAATTCGGCCCTAATCTCACTGCTGGTATTGAGCAGGGCAATCCGAAGCTTGGAGGTTGAAGCCCGGGTAACCATCCAGGGCAGGTAAGCGATGAGGTGCTGCTTGGCCTGGTAAACATCAGAAACATAGCGAATGAATAGGTCTGTAATGGATTGCCTGTCAAGCACGGGCTGCACAGATCCTTTGTCATCAAAATCAGCCATAAATTAATGCTGTTGTTACAGCTTTGTCAGGCTGCATTATTTAATGGTATAATCAAGTAGCGGAATAAAGGTGTAAGATAAAAATTAATTATTGATTTACAACCAATTTGTTTAACAGTTAATACACAAACAAAGCTTTGTGGCCGGGTATGCTTTATAGGTAGAAACGACTCCAAACTGAACGAGCTACCTACATCAATTCAACCATGCAATTACTTTAAGCGCTAACTGCAAATCTGCCTAACCTTTTTGTGGGTAGCAAATGTAAATCCACTTTTGCTCCATTATACGTCTGCAAGGTAGATGGTCAGGTTAACCGTATAGGCATAAGGTTCCCCTGTCTGATTAAGCGCCGGCTTGGCTACCGGCCAAGAGTAATGCTCCACCTCAATGGTTTCAATTTCATAATCAGTGCCGGAAATAGCTACTTGATCACCCGGCGCAAAATGCCCCATGTCGTCATGGCTGACCACCTCCTGAAGATGGCTGAGGTCTGCTGTGCAGAAGATAATGGTTTCATTTCTGATAAACATAAACCGCGCAGCGGCATTAGTAGTAACAGCATCGATAGTATTCATTGTTCAGCTTTATTTTGGTTAGTCAGTTATTAGATAGATAAAGGCCAGGTAAAAAAATAACATTCTGTGCGGCTTATACTACAAAGAACTGGTACCTACTGATCAGAATGTGAACTTGGTAACGGGTAATCGCCTCCTCGTCGATGAAGCGGACGGTTTGAACCTTACCCTCGACCTGCAGGAGCCTGCCGGCTGCAAAGTCACTGACATCTTCATAGGCCAGCTCAGCAGGCAGCAGCAGCTCATGCAGTTCTACATGCAGGCGCTGCTTACCGCCGGAAAGAAAGCTTTCCTGTGTTTCCATCTGTAAGCGGAGCATCTTGCCTAACTCGTGCCTCGGTTGATAGGTTGCCTGCCGTAAGATGCGCCCTAAAAGGAACACCCTGTTTATTCCTGAATTATTTAATCGGCTGGTAACCGTATTGGTTATTGTCATGAGTGTTGATTTAATACTGTTTGGTAGACCGGCGGACGAATAGTTGATTATGGCCGACTGCCCTTCTCTGAAATACGCATCGTGCTCCGGCTGTAGCACATAACCGTCTTGCGCATGGTCAGGCGCAGTAGGTTTCGCGACCGTAGGTAATTTTTCTTCTGCTGCTGAAAGGGTGTATGGGCATAGAGCAGCGAGGCTAAAATAGGTTCCGCTTTTTGAATCAGGAAGGTCAGCGCTTTTGTTTCACTGGCAGGCAGCATAGTGAGCCGGCCGAGCAGCGCCTTGTAAAGCTGCAGCAGTTGGTAAAGTTCCTCAGCATCATGCTCAGTATAACCATCCAGCTTGGATAACCTCGAGGTCAATCCATAAAACACTTCATAAAATCCAGGCATACGCGGCAAATATTTTCAGGTTTTTCAGCTGATAGTGTTTGCCTGAGGGTGCCTGTGTGAATTTGTAACCGTAAAGGCGTTAACCATTCCAGTAACAAATTAAAATTCTAAAATACAAATTTTAACTGATAGTAGCAATAGCACAAACAATGTAAACTACGAGGTAATCACTTCCATATTTTCTTAACTGTTTCTATAGGAGCATTTAAGAACGGCAAAGATAATCGAGCTACATTTAGTCAACAAAGCAGTTAAGCCGGTCCGAGCCTGTTTAAATTTTTTGACTTTTAATATTAACAATCTTTACTTGATAATTGGCCAACAGCAAATCATAATCCTTTTTACTGGCAACTTTAAGCCGCACTAAAAAGGCGTTATCAACTACTACCATGCAATAGTCATCATTAGAATTTCCGTGGATGGTTGTTTTGTCAGGCCCCGCTATATCATTCTTTGTACTTAAATCACCAAGATATATGAAGAACTTAGCGAAATCATCTGTTTTGAAATTCATTAACAATAATACAACAAATTGCCGGCAACAATTTTTTAATGCCGTTTAAGTCAAAGTTGTTATTTAATCTATTTTACCCGTAGGTTGTCATCAGATATATTTCTGTTGATATAAACATCAATAAATAATATTAAATTGCCCTGATGGAACAACCGGCCCAACCTAAATGCCAGGCTGCATTAGGCTTTATCTTTGTTACGCTGCTTATTGATATAACCGGCTTTGGCATCATCATCCCGGTGCTGCCCAAGCTCATTCAGCACATGATACACGGCAGCCTGAGCGATGCCTCGCGCTATGGCGGCTGGATGGCCTTTGCCTACGCCATCATGCAGTTTTTGTGCGCTCCCGTTTTAGGTAACCTGAGCGACAAATACGGCCGCCGGCCCGTATTGCTGGCTTCCCTGCTGGGCTTCAGTATTGATTATACCTTTCTGGCGTTTGCGCCTACCATTGGCTGGCTGTTCATCGGGCGTATTATTGCAGGTATTACCGGCGCCAGCTTTACCACGGCATCCGCCTATATTGCTGATGTGAGCACACCTGAAAACAGGGCGCAGAACTTTGGCATCGTTGGGGCGGCATTTGGCTTAGGTTTCATTATAGGGCCGGTTGTTGGCGGTATACTGGGGCATTACAGCACTCAGCTGCCCTTTCTGGCCGCCGCCGGCTTAGCCCTGTTAAATGCCCTATACGGATTTTTTATTTTACCCGAATCGTTAGCGCCCGAAAACCGTCGTCCGTTTGAGTGGAGGCGGGCCAACCCGATGGGTTCACTGCTGCAGTTAAGGAAATATCCTAAGGTTGCCGGCCTGGTAACCTCGCTGATAATGATTTATATAGCCGCCCAGGCTGTACAAAGCACCTGGACGTTCTTTACCATGGAGCGCTTTAAGTGGACAGAAAACATTGTAGGTTACTCCTTAGGGTTTGTTGGTTTGCTATCGGGCCTGGTTCAAGGCGTGCTGATCAGGTACACCATACCAAAATTAGGGCAGAAAAAAAGTATTGTACTCGGCCTGGCATTATATGCCACCGGCTTGCTGCTGTTTGCCTTTGCCAACCAAAGCTGGATGATGTTTGCCTTTTTAATCCCCTACTGCCTCGGCGGTATAGCCGGGCCGGCTCTGCAGGGCATTATCAGCTCGGCCGTGCCGGCTAACGAGCAGGGCGAGCTGCAGGGCGGGTTAACCAGTTTAATCAGCGCCACGTCCATTATTGGCCCGCCGCTCATGACTACCCTTTTTGCCTGGTTTACCGGCCCTCATGCGCTGGTACATTTTCCGGGTGCACCGTTTTTGATGGGCGCATTGCTGATGCTGGCCAGTACAATTTTTGCCGTGCGCAATTTTAAAAGGGAAAGAACAGCCGCACCGGCAGATTAAGCACTTAACAGCTCAGCTTTTATCAGCGAACATTTGCCCCGCTTTTTGTTATTGATTTAACTATATGGATCAACCCGAACACCCAAAGCGCACCGCTGCATTAAGCTTTATTTTTGTAACCATTTTTATAGATGTTTTAGGTTTGGGCGTAATTATACCCGTAATGCCCAAACTGCTGGAAACCCTGGGGCACATCAGCGTAAGCACTGCATCACAGTACAGCGGGTACCTCACCTTTACCTATGCTTCCATGCAGTTTCTGTTCTCTTCCGTGTTAGGTAATTTAAGCGACCGTTATGGACGCCGCCCTATACTGCTGGGCTCTTTGTTTGGCTTCGGGATTGATTATCTGTTTATGGCCTTTGCTCCTACCATATGGTGGCTGTTTTTAGGCCGTACCATTGCAGGTATTGCTGGCGCCAGCACCACCACCGCTACAGCCTACATTGCCGATATCAGCACGGGCGATAACCGGGCGGCCAACTTCGGCCTAATTGGTGCGGCATCGGGTTTAGGGTTTATTCTGGGCATCGGCTTAGGCGGTTTTCTGGGTGAGGTAAACGTAAAATTCCCTTTTATGGCAGCGGCCGGGCTGGCCCTGCTTAATGCCCTGTATGGACTGTTTGTTTTACCCGAATCATTAGCCCCCGAAAACCGGCGGAAATTTAACTGGAAGAAAGCCAATCCCGTATCCTCGCTTACCAAGCTGAGCCATTATCCGGCTCTGGGCACTTTGGTAGGCGCATTTACGCTGGTTTACATAGCGCAGAAAGCGGTGGAATATGTGCTGTCGTTTTTTTTGATTGAGAAGTTTCACTGGACGCTGAGCAGCATCAGCAGCCTGGGCATATTTATAGGCGTACTGCTGGTCAGCATTCAGGGCGGGCTGATACGCATACTGATTCCCCGGTTCGGGCTGCAAAAGAATATTGTGGGCGGTATGCTGTTTTATGCGCTTGGGCTGGTACTTATTGCCTTTGTAAGCCGCGGCTGGCTCATGTATGTGTATATGATACCCTATTGCTTAGGCGGTATATCGAGCCCTGCCCTGCAAGGGCTGATTACCAGTAAGGTAGCCGCTAATGAGCAGGGCGAGCTGCAGGGTGCCTTAACAAGTCTGGTAAGTGTAACCACCATTGTGGGCCCGCTGCTGATGAGTTCATTGTTTTACCATTTTACCAAGAAAACGGCTGCTATTTACTTTCCGGGTGCACCTTATTTATTAGGCGCTGTGTTGATGCTTGTCAGCGCATACATAGCCTACCGGAGTTTCCGGAATATCAACAAAGAACCGGTTATTGGTTCATTGACACAATAAATTATCAGTAAAAACTCAAGGCCGTCAAAACCTATCGGATCAATCCAGTCCGCTTACGCCGCCTGAGATAACGAATTTCATTACATCTGCCGCAGTTTTGTTAACAGGCGTTACCTTATCGGCTGCTATGATAATTACCTGCCCGGCAAATGAATAGGAATATGGCAGGTAAACGGCTACTTCATTCTCCAGGCCTAAGGTGCTCATACTATGCTGTGTTAAGAAACCTACTTTTTTGAGGCCGAACTCATTAATCTGTACCAGCACAGGCTCATTGAACTTTTTTTCTTCACCTACAAAAGCTCCGGTAAAATCCTTAATGGAATAATATAAAAATTTAAATAGCGGTAACCGGTTCAGCCAGCGGTAAAACCAGTTTTTAATGGGGTCAGTAACTACCGTAGTAAGCAGTACACCTGCAATCAATATCACCAAAATTATACTCAGGATACCCAGGCCGGGAATATAAATGGGCTTGCCGGTTTTGGGATTGGCAATAATGAAGGTGCTTAGATTCAGTGCATTGTCAATACTGGCAAAGCTCCAATAGATCAGGAAGAAGGCAGCGCCCAAAGGTACTACCACCAGCAAACCCTTAATAAAATACCGGAGCAACGCGCGGGCAACTTTATTCATCCTAAATATTGTTTACTCATAAAAATACACTCTTTTTACCCGTTGCGAAATATTGGTCAGTATTTCGTAAGGGATAGTGCCTATCTGCCTGGCTAAATCCTCAATGGTTTGTTGTTCGTTAAAAACAATGACCTCGTCGCCTTCCCTGGCTTCGGTGTGGGTTACGTCGATCATGCACATATCCATTGCTATATTGCCTACGGTAGGCGCCGGCTTTCCGTTAACCAGCATATGGCCAACTCCATTGCCGAATGCCCTCAAATAACCATCAGCATAACCAATGCGCACGGTAGCAATGAGGCCATCGGTTAGCAGCTTTCCTTTCCGGTTGTAACCTACCGTTTCATGCGCCCTGATTGCTTTTATCTGGGATATACTGGTTTTTAAGGTGGCTACCGGCTGCAGGCCGCCTGCATGCGCGGGCACCGCTGCATCCACGCCGTACAGGCCAATGCCTAAACGCACCATATCAAACTGTGCCTGCGGCCACCGGCTGATGGCTGAGGTATTAGCGATGTGCCTGATGAACGGATAGCCCAGTACGGCCTGCAACTCTTTACAAGCCTGTTCAAATGCTGTTAGCTGCTGCAGCGTAAACTGATCATGCTCTGCGGCATCACTGGCTACCAGGTGGGAGAATACAGACTGCACTTTGATAAAGTTATTATCGGTTAGCGCGAGTAATAATTCGCTGAGTTCATAGTCTTCAAACCCTAAACGGTGCATACCGGTATCAATTTTTAAATGAACAGGGTAGCCCGTTATCTCCTGCTGCTGTACGTAAGCGGTAAAATCATGCAGCAGGGTTAAACTGTAAATTTCGGGCTCCA
>CAXTAP010000013.1:38371-45264 GCA_964241965.1 uncultured Mucilaginibacter sp. | reverse complement strand
CCATGTATTTACGATAGACCAGGGACTGATTAAGAAGATGGATATTGAAGCCGCCGGTTAAAGGAATATTTTTTTGGTGACTAAACCTGTTGGCTGTGGTACAGTGATAGCACCGCTCATAGGTAATAATCAGTCAGAGCGTTTTAAGTAGTCTGCAAGTTTAGAAGACTCAAGCAACATTATTTTGCAGGATTGACCTTTTGGTATTAGCTGAATTTTTTTTCCGTAATTAAATATATAAACAAGTGACAGCGGTATATTATTCAGCTTTCTGGCTGTGGTCGGTGTTATCACCGTACCACATTTTACTTTTGTTCAGGTTATATATAAAATTACAAAAAGTGGTGCGGTGCTCACACCAATCACAGGCAAGAAAATATTGGCAAAAGGTATAACTCATGATATTTAATTATATTTATTCTTCATTTTCATTATAAATTCTGCTGTAATCGGCAAACTCAGTACCTTCCAATGCTTTCTCGAATACTTGTTTAGCCATGTCAAAATTTACAACGTAACAACATATTTCCATTGTATTGCTACCAATGCTACCACCATCACAATGTCCAAGTCCTGTCCATCCGAGTATTTGATCTGCCTTGTCTTGAAGTCGAGTTCTTTTATCAATATCTTCAGGTGTTCCCATTCCTTTAACCGAGTATTCAACTAAAAGGATATAATGTTCATCAAGATCAACTTGTTCATATCCTTCAAAAATTTTCAAGTCAATCTCTTTTTGAACCATATCCCTGAAGTTTTCAGACGGTTTGGAATATACTTCTTTATCTTGTCCGCGTTCGCCCACAATTCCCCAATGTATTAAAGCTGATGTATTATCTATATCCCATGTTTCCCAGTAATGTAATGTACCGCGATTGTTTTTGTATAATTTTAACATTTTAAAAACCAGTTAATATCTGTTTAATCCAAACTTTAATGCAATTTTCTTGTCTTCATCCAAAATATGCAAGACATAGTTACAAGCTTCATCTTCGCTATAGAAATTTTTTTTCATTCCGTCTGACACCTCTTTCATCTAAGTATAGTACCTGCCATTTATTATAATTGTGATAAAGTACAATGCTATCGGAAAGCAAATCACCATCAAGCGAATATAGTATTTCGTTAACCTGTCTTTTTTTAAAGCTCAATTTTAAGCTGTAATCTGTTCATGTTATAAAATGTAAAGTAAAGAATCTAAAATTCTTCACTTTTTTGAGGTGTTTGTAAGTATAGAATTTGAGGCCATTGCACAGGCCATTGTGTTCAAAATTCAATAAATCCAGCCGGTAAATCCTTTTTAAATGCAATAATGTCAGTGTGCCATCCCAAAGCTAATATCTCAAAAATCTCATTTACAAGGCATTGTCAAAATTATGTCAGTGTTCATGAACGTTCATGAACGTTCACGGGTGTTCACGCCTCTGTGAACGTGAACACCTGTGCAAACGCTTTACTTTTCAGATAGAGCGGTGAGCGCCCCTTAAATCCTTTCCAGTTCCTGCTTCACAAACGCAGCCAGTTCCTTCACATACGCCGCGCTGAAATCAAAGCGGATGCCGGCAGTTTCGTAAATTTCCTTAATGGTTTTAGTGTAGCCCAGTTTCAGGGCATTCAGGTATTGCTGCAGGCCCTGCTGCGGGTTTTCCTTGTAGTTTTTCCATACCGCAATGGCGCCCAGCTGGGCCATGCCGTACTCGATGTAATAGAATGGAACCTCAAAAATGTGCAGCTGCTTCTGCCACAGGTTCGCCTTAGCCTCCTCAAAACCGGTCCAGTCGGTAAAGCCGGCGCCAAACCGGTCGAAAATCTGCAGCCAGGCTTCCTCCCGCTGCACGTCGGTATGGTCGGGGTTGGTGTACAGCCAGTGCTGAAACTGATCAACCACGGCTACCCAGGGCAGGGTTTTCAGCACATCAACCAGCTGGTCGCGCCGGGCGCGTTTCAGGTCCTCCTCGTTATCAAAGTAAACATGCCACTTATCCATCGAAATCAGCTCCATCGACATGGAGGCCAGCTCGGCCACCTCGGAGGGGGTATGCTTAAAATCGTTCAGTTCCAGGCCAGCCGTTAAAAAGGTGTGCACCGCATGGCCGCCCTCGTGCACCATCGTGGTCAGGTCGCGGAAGGTATTGGCCGAGTTCATGAAGATAAAGGGCGCACCGGTTTCGGCCAGCGGGTAATTGTAACCGCCCGGCGCCTTGCCCTTGCGGCTTTCCACGTCAAACAGGCCATTATCCTTCATGGCCTGCAGGCGGCTGCCCAGGTAAGGGTCAATCTCGTTGAAGCACTGAATGGATTTGTTGATCAGGTCCTCGCCGCTGGTAAAGGGTTTCAGCGGAGGCTTGCCGGTAATATCCACATCCATATCCCAGGGCTTCAACGCATCCAGCCGTAAGGCGGCCTTGCGCTTTTCGGCCTGCTCACCCAAAATGGGCACAATCTCCTTTTCTATGGCCTCATGAAAGTTGTAGCAATCCTGCGGTGTATAATCAAAGCGGCCCAGCGCCTGGAACATATAATCGCGGAAATTAGTAAATTCAGCGTTGAGCGCCACCTTGTTGCGCAGCACCAGCAGCAGGTCAAAAAGCTTATTCAGTTCGCCCTTATCCTGCAGGCGGCGGGCAGCTATCTTTTGCCAGGCTTCCTGTCGTTTGCTGCGGTCGGTATCCTTCAGCAAGGCAGCCGCCTGTTCCAGCGTAAATTCCCGGTCACCCATGTGAACCGACATGGCCCCGGTGATGGATTGATACTTTTGCTGCTCCACCTGTATTTCGGTTTGCACCGGTATATTCTCTTCGCGGAACAGCTCGAGCGCTTTCTTTACGCTGCGCAGGTAAACGAAATATTTGCCCTCATCCAGCGCATCAACATAGTTACTTTCAACCAGCTTTTTATTCAGCTCATTGTTATAAGGTGCAGTCTTCGGCTCAATCTCGGTAGCAAAGTACTGAAACTGCTGCAATAGTTCCTCGCTGGCGGTATCGCACGTCATGCGGATGTAGCGCCAGGCAAAATCTTCTTCCAGCCTGGCCTCCAGCTCGCTGCGGTTGCGCAGCCACTGCTCCAGCTCCTCAGCGGAATTAATGGGGCGATTGCTCAGTTCCTGATAAACAGGTTCCAGGCTCTCCCACTTCATTTCAAGATCAGCGGGTATATAGGTATTCTCTTTTTGTTGTAACATGATGGTAAGCTCGGTTATAATATGCTAAGTTAGCTAAATCAACATCATGTTCAAGTAAAGGTTTAGTGTTTAAACAGCGTTTCCGACAATGCTGTGATGCCATCCTGGTAGGAGATAGGATTATAATTAAATGCCCGTTCGAATTTTGAGGAATTGAAATTATAGTTATGATCGTATTGGTAGTACATCTCTACCATGTCCTTCATCATAGGGTTAAACAGGCCGCCTATGCGTAAAATCAGTTTATTAACAGTTATATATTTAGGTGCAACTTCAAACACCCGGGCGGCCAGTTCCATAAATTGTTTGCCGGTAAGGGCCGGGGCTGTAGGCAGGTGCCATATCTGGTTGTCGCTTTCGGGGTGCTGGCCAAGCAGGTACATGGCCTTACCGGCATCGGGCATATAGATAAAATTATGCAGCCTGTCGGTTTTGCCCAGCCACAGGGCGCGCTGGTTTTTGGCAAATTTACTGAGCACCATGCCATCCAGAAAGCTGTTCAGCGATTCTGCCCCGTAAAAATCAGGGGCGCGGGCAATACTGGCGTTCAGGTTACCGGCCTTTATTTCACTCATTAAGGTGTCGGCTACCCGTGCTCTTACTTCGCCCTTTACACTTGCCGGGTTATATGGGGTGCTTTCTGTCATTGTGCCGTTAACCAGGCCATACATATAAATATTGTCGAAAAATATTAACCGTGCCTGATGGACCTTAGCCACGTTAATTACATTTTGAATAATGACGGGCCATTGCTGCTGCCATACGTTTTTGTTGTAAACCAGCCCGGCACACAGGTAAATAACGGCTGAACCTTTGGTAGCCTGCAACAGTTCAGGATAGTTCAGCAAATCGGCCTTTTGCCAGCTGGCATCAGGCGCCTGGGCAGCAACCGGCCTGCGGCTTACCAGGCGTACAGGCTGATTATAATTGTTCAACTCGCGGGTAAGGGCGTTAGCCACCGGGCCGCCTGCTCCTAAGATGGTATGCATAATTTTATGTTTTTGTTTAGGCAAAGCTACGCGGAGCACGGGATGGAAAACGTTATCTTAAGATAAGAAAACGGGGGTCTTAAGCCGGTATCAAAATCCGCCTGCGGATGCGCGACAGGGAAACCGGCGTGATGCCCAGATAGTTGGCGATATAATGCTGAGGGATGCGCTGCAGCACATGGCTCCCGCTTTCCAGAAGCTTGATGTACCGTTCTTCGGGTGATTGGAACAGGAAGGAGCCTATACGGTCTTCAAAGCAGTTAATGCAATATTCGGCAATCAATCGCCTAAAGCGTTCCATTTTATGCCCTAACTGCGGAGACGCATAGCATTGCTGCAGATACTGATGGCTGAATGTTATCAGCACCGTATCTTCGAGCGCCTCGATATAAACGGCGCTGGGGCGCTGCTGCACAAAGCTGGTATATGAACTTACCCACTCATCTTCCATACAGAAGTAGTTGGTAATCTCTGCCCCCTCTTTCACCATAAAAAAGCGAACTGAGCCTGAAACGAGCAGCCCAACCTTCCTGCATACTTTGCCGGCCTCAACAAAGTACGCCTTTTTCTTCAATCGTTCAATGCAAAGCCCCTGGCTGAACAGCAGCCATTCGTCATCACTCAGTTCAACAAAGCGGGCAACAGCCTGCCGGTACCGGATTAAATAATCGTTTGATGCAGCCATACACGGTCTAATAAAAAGAATAAGGCAAATACCACGCTGGCAATGCCGTTGGTGGTCATAAAGGCAAAGTTAACCCGGCTCAGGTCGTCGGGGTGCACCAGGCGGTGCTGGTAAATCAGCATCGCGCAAAACACCAGGATGCCGATATAATAAGGCCAGCTTACCGGCGTAAAAAAAACAGGCATTATTACAAACAGGGCCGACAGTACATGCAAAACACTGCTCAGCTGCAAGGCCCTCACCCGGCCCAGGTGCCGCGGAATGGAGTGCAGGTTCTCGCTGCGGTCAAAATCCTCATCCTGCAGGGCGTAAATAATATCAAACCCGCTTACCCAGCATAGCACAGCCAGCGAAAAAAACAGAGGCAGCATATTGAAATACCCCGTAACAACCAGATAAGCGCCGATAGGAGCAAGTGACAGGCCCAAACCCAGCACCAGGTGGCAAAGCGCCGTAAACCGCTTGGTAGCGCTGTAACCCAGTACCACCAGCAAGGCAACGGGCGACAGGTAAAAGCATAACAGATTGATAAACCAGGTAGCAGCCATAAACAGCAGGCAATTGATCAGGGTAAAGGTAAGCGCTGCGCCGGCGCTGATACGCCCTGCCGGAATATCGCGCACTTTAGTGCGCGGGTTTTTGGCATCAATGTCCCTGTCCAGGTAACGGTTAAAGGCCATGGCCGAGTTGCGGGCAAATACCATGCACATCAGCATCAGCACCAGCTTTTGCCATTCAAACACGCTGTGCGTGGTGGTAACCGCTAAAAAGAAGCCGATAAAGGCAAACGGCATAGCAAATATGGTATGTGAAAAGGTAACTAAAGAGAAGTATTTTTTCATAGAGCGATTAATTAGTTTTAGTTCCCCTCTCCAGAGGGGAATCGTAAGCCGGTATTACAAAATTTCTATTGACATCATCAATAAAGTTCAGCACTTCGTCCTTGCCGGTGCGGTCTTCGGCCGAGGTGATGTAGCAGGCGGGCACATCCTCAAAAGTGGCCAGCAATGCTTTCTTAAACAAGGCTACGTTCTGATCAGTTTTAAGCGCCGATTGTTTATCAGCTTTGGTAAATACCAGCAAAAAGGATAAGCCTTTCTCGCCAAGCCAGTTGCAAAACTCCACATCAATTTTTTGCGGCGGCAGGCGGCTGTCAATCAGCACCAGCACGGTTTGCAGGCTCTCGCGCTTATCCAGGTAGGTGCGGATAAATTTATTCCAGTCCTCCTTTTTGCTTTTAGAGATGCGCGCATAGCCATAACCGGGCAAATCCACAATATACCAGGCATCGTTTACCAGGAAATGGTTGATCAGCTGCGTTTTACCCGGGGTTTGCGAGATTTTAGCCAAGCCCTTTTTACCGGTCAGCATGTTGATAAGCGAGGACTTGCCCACGTTGGAGCGGCCGATAAAGGCATACTCAGGTTTTACAGGCGGCGGCAATTTGGAAATCTGGGTGTTGCTGCACACAAATTCGGCAGATTTTACAATCATAAGGCAAAGATAGCAGGTATTTAATTTATATTTGATGTTTAAACATGTATTATGGAAAATTACAAGATACCCGCGCAAACCCGTATCGGGCATGTGCATTTAAAGGTGAGCGATTTACAGCGTTCTATTGACTTTTACTGCGGCCTGCTGGGCTTTGAACTTATGACGATGTACGGCGACCAGGCGGCCTTTGTATCGGCAGGCGGCTACCACCACCATATCGGCCTGAATACCTGGCACAGCAAGGGAGCGCCGCCCGCACCCGAGTATGCACCGGGCTTGTATCATACCGCCATTTTATACCCTGAGCGCAGGGATCTGGCTGCTGCCTTAAACCGGCTGCTGGATGCTAAATATGCGGCCATTACCGGCGCCTCGGATCATGGCGTATCAGAAGCCGTTTATCTGGATGACCCGGACGGAAACGGCGTAGAATTGTACTGGGATCGCCCGCGTGAGCTTTGGCCGTTTGATGAAAAGGGCCGGATCATGATGGTTACCAAACGGCTGAATATTGAAGGGTTGCTTGATGAATTAAAGT
>CAXTAP010000013.1:37196-38271 GCA_964241965.1 uncultured Mucilaginibacter sp. | reverse complement strand
GGCCTAAAAAGTTAATTTTGCAGCTCACTAAAGAACTGATTAATGGCTTGGCCGGATAAACTGAAGCTGAAAAAGGGATTGCTGCTGTCATTAACCAATGCCGGGTTTGCTTCCCCGACGGAAATGCAGCTGAAAACCTTGTCGCGCATTAACGGCGGTCAGGACCTGGTTGGTATCGGGCCGGAAGGCTGCGGTAAAACCACCACATATATACTGGCTGTACTGAACAGGTTTACCCACACGGCCGACGGTGTTACCCGTGTATTGATCCTGGTGCCCGACAAGGAACGGGTATTATCCGTAATCAATGCGATAGACAGGCTAAATCACCATCAATCCGTTAAAACGGTGGGCCTTTATGCGGCGCCGGGTACTGAGGCACAGCTGGATGCCCTGGCTGATGGCGCCGATATTGTGGTGGCCACGCCCGACCGTGCCCGCACCCTGTACCTGAAAATGGGCCTGAACGTAAATAAGATAGAGCTGCTGATTTTAGATGAAGCTGAGCTAATCGTAAAGCAGGGCCTGCAGCTGCCCGTAGCCGAGCTGGCCAACGCCATTACCAAATGCCAGCATTTGGTATTTGCCGAAGTAATACACGCCCGGCTCGAAAAAATGATTGCTCCCTTTATGAAGAACTTTGCCATGATAGAGGTAGAGGAAAGCAGCACCGCACCGGTTGAAACCTGCACACAGCTGCTGTACCACCTGCCCAACTTTGGCACCAAGCTCAACTTGCTGAACTTATTTATGCAGGATGAGGAAATATTTACCAAAACCATTGTATTTGTAAACACCCGGCCTACTGCCGAAAAGCTGTATCACAGCCTGCATAAGCGCCTTAAAAATCAAGTTGCACTGTATCGATCCTGGTTCTTTGAATGGGCCGGATTTTCTGCAGTAAGTGATTTTAGTGATGATAAGCAGGCTAGGGTGCTCATTGCGGTAAATGAGGATGCAGAGGCCATTAGTCTGCAGAACATCCCCTTCCTGCTGCATTTTGAGTTGCCGGAAGATAGAGAAGTGTTTATCAACCGCATCCGGTTAGATTCTTCACAGGCTGCGGATGATGAAA
>CAXTAP010000013.1:28256-37096 GCA_964241965.1 uncultured Mucilaginibacter sp. | reverse complement strand
GTCAGGAGTGATTTTATTTATTATAATCTAACAGCAAGCATAATTGGGTATGATGAAAAAAGCATGTATTTATTCTGTCATCGCCTGTGCCTGCTTTATGCTGCTGGCCTGGCCTGCTGCTGGCGCTGCGAAGTTCAGGGTGGTGGGCTACCTGCGGTATAATGATAAGCTGTTAACCGATGCTAAGGCACTGGCCTTTGACAAGATTACCCATCTCAACATTGCGTTTGTTAACCCCGATTCTGCCGGCAATTTTAAGGTAAGCCCGCAGCTGGCCCAGGTGGCTGCGCTGGCGCATCATCATGGCCTCAAGATATTAGCTTCCATAGCTGGAGGCAATCCGCCGGCTTACTTTAGTAAATTGCTGGCGCAGGGCAGGCAGGCTGCCTTCATTGCCGGCCTTACGGCGCTTGCGGTCAATAATAACTTAGATGGCATTGATGTGGATATTGAGCAGAGCTTAATCAATGCCGACTATGAAGCCTTTGTTACCGGCCTGGCGGCGGCGCTGCATGCCCGGCATAAAATGATTACCGCAGCTATAGCCACTATGTACAGGGACAGCTATACCGATAAAGCGCTGCAGCAGTTTGATTTTATCAATATCATGTCGTACGATAAAACCGGCCCCTGGAAGCCGGAGCGGCCCGGTCCGCACGCGCCGTACCAGATGGCAGCGGATGATTTAACTTACTGGACTACCGTGCGCAGCATTGCTCAAGAAAAATTGAATCTGGGTTTGCCGTTTTACGGATACGGGTTTGGCCGTAATGCCCCTGCCGAGATTATATTCCGCGACATCATAGCGCAGTACCCGCAGGCACAGAGCCTTGATGAAATAGCTGTGCCGGGCGGCGGTATAATTTATTATAACGGCATCCCGACCATCAGGGCAAAGACCCGGCTGGCGCTCAGCGCCGCAGGCGGCATCATGATCTGGGAGCTAAGCCAGGATGCCGATGGCAGCAGCTCGCTGCTCAAGGTGGTTGATGAGGCTATAAAGCTGCAGGGCAGGTAGCAGGTTTCGATTAATTTTGAAGTTACAGAAAATACCATTAGCGTAGATATACTGTTCGTATTAGAAAATATGCCTGCCTATGGTGCGGTGGTAACACCGCACCACATTGTACACTGTACTTTGCCTGAAACATTTATATTTTAATCCGAGCAAAAAGTGGCGCGGTAATAACACCGGCCACAGGTGGTAAGAATTTGCCTGTTTTTAATGGGGACTTGGGTAACAAAATAGATTGCGTCAAGTATGGTTAGAATTTAATGTATCCAAAACGATGAAAAAAATCTCTATTTGTAACTCAGTTTTTTTAATCCTTAACATCATCTTTTATTATTTTTTAAATTTTAAGAGTAGAAATTACTGGGCATTCCAATTCCTATTATTTATTTGGATTTTGCATTAATTCTTATCACTTTCCTAATAAGCTTTGCAATAAAGGCTTATTTTGCATCAATTAAGCTGTTGGCAAATCTGATAATAACTTACTTACTTGTATATCCAGTTGTGACACTTTTTATAGCATCGTTAAGTTCAGAAAGTATAAATTTTTTTAATAAAGCTTTACTTTTCTATAAAGAGGCAGATACTTTAAATATCTAACAGTTCCTTATATATTAAGCATGATAACCACTTTAGTAATTTATTCGATTTTCAATATAGAAATAACGGTTAAAAAACCTACTCGGTAGTCCAAACTTTCAATTCCTGACTACAAAACAGTGGATTTGCAATCCACACTAACAAATCTCAATAGTGCTATAATCAGAATTATAGCCCCGTATCAATAAAAATAAGTATGGACAGCTTTGAAAACTATGCAACCTGAGGATGCCAGAATACCTTTATCTGCCTGGCATCAAATTTTTTGCGGGCATGCGCAAGGTCGTGATTTTCTTGGGCATGCAGCCAAAATTCAGGCGTAGTATTAAAGGCAGCGCTTAAACGCAGGGCCATAACCGGGGTAACGCTTTGCTTGCCATTAATAATGGCCGACAGGGTTTTGCGGGTTGTGCCCAACCCTGCGGCAACCTGCTCAATAGTGAGCTTGTTACCTGTTTCCGCTTGCAAACCTGCTAAGGTCTCTTTGATCAATTCGCCCGGATGGGCAGGGTCAAACATCTGCATTTATAATTCTTTTTTAATGATAATCCAAGTAATCTACTTCGTGCGCATCTTCGGCTGTAAACTGAAATATAATGCGGTAGTTTTTATCAACCTTAACCGCCCAGAAACCTTTCAGTTCACCGGTAAGCTGGTGTAAGCCATAGCCGGGTACATTCATGTCACTGAGGGGCTTTGCTGCTTGCAGGCGGGTCAGGGTCAACCTGATTTTGCCCAGGTGCTGAGCTGCAGTTTTGAAGCGTCTCTCTTTTCAAAATACAGCTTTAAACTTTTACGGCGCGTGCTTACAATCGCTACATAAATGTAATGCGAAACGTTTTACGTTGCAATATTATTTGCTGTTGTATATTTAGTTTTCGCTTTTATTGCTTTGTTAGTTCGCTGCCCCTGCCTGTGGCCGGTACGAGCACCGCAGGCAGGGAAGCACCGATGCGCAGCATCGGTGCTTCAGGTGCTTCAGGTGAAACACCTGAAACAGCGCAGGGCCCGTTAGTCCGTATGTTCAATTTCAAACCGCTCACAGCAGTGGATTTGCAATCCACACAACCTATAACCCATCCCCCGATAAATCCCTATCTTTACGGCCCGATGAGTAAGATGGTAACGCCGTACAACAGCCAGCAGGCCACCAAAAAGGAGCAGGTGGCCGATATGTTCAACAACATCTCCAAAACGTATGATTTCCTCAACCACTTTATGTCGCTGGGCATTGATGTCATCTGGCGCAAAATAGCCATCAACGAACTGAAGCAGGACCGGCCCAGGCATATACTCGATGTAGCCACCGGCACCGGTGATTTTGCCTTCGAGGCCCTCAGCATACTCAAGCCCGAGCAGATTACCGGCGTTGATATTTCGCGCGGTATGCTGGATGTGGCCGAGCAGAAAATAGCCAAGCGCGGCCTGGGCAGCAAATTCACGGTAAAGCTCGGCGATTCGGAGCAGCTGCCCTTTGCCGCCGGCGAGTTTGATGCCGTTACCGTGGCCTACGGCGTACGTAACTTTGAAAACCTGGAAAAGGGGCTGGCCGATATTTACCGGGTGCTGAGGCCGGGCGGCAAAACCGTTATCCTCGAATTTTCAAAACCCCGAACCTTTCCGGTAAAACAACTGTATAACTTCTATTTTAATTATATCACGCCGGGCATCGGCAAGCTGTTCTCCAAGGATGCGCGGGCTTATTCCTATCTGCCGGAGTCGGTGGCCGCCTTCCCGGATGGCAGCCGGTTTACCGGGCTGATGGATAAAGTTGGTTTCGGGCATACTAAAAGCAGGCCGCTCATGTTTGGTATATGTTCTGTTTATACAGGCGTTAAATAAATGATAAAACGTTTACTGCTGTTCCTGTTGATAGGCCTGGGCAGCCGGCAGGCGCTGGCGCAGCGGGTACCGGCATGGGGCGGCGGGGCCGACCAGAACGACTTAAGCTTCGGCTTCCTGTTTCAGTATGTAAGTCAGGATTATAAAATCATCAAAAATCCCGACTGGCGCAAACCGTACTATGATAATGATGTAAAGCGCAACGTAACCGATTCGCTAAACAGTATAAGCTCCAGGGGTACGCCGGGTTTTGCCGTAGGCTTCATTACCCGTTACCGCCTCAGCGACCATCTGGAAATACGCACCACACCCGCCCTGGTATTTGCCGACCGTGACCTGTACTATACCTTCAGGCCGAACACTGCCATCAGCTACCCCAATACCACGGCCGACCAGCCTAATGTTGTGGAAAGGCAGGTGCAAACCACTTCGATAGATCTGCCGTTGTCGTTCAAGCTTAAGTCCGACCGCATCGGCGATTTCAGGGCTTATCTGCTGGGCGGCGTTAAATATACAGCCGCCATCGGTTCCAAGCGCAACAGTGATCTAAATTCGGCGCCGGTGGACAAGATGGTGAAGAACCTCAGCGGCTTCGGTTCTTATGAGGCTGGCATTGGCTGCGATATTTACTTTGAGTTCTTCAAGCTGTCGCCCGAAATTAAGCTCACCAATTCGTTCAGCAATGTGCTGCTGCACGAAAATCAGCCCTATGCCAGCCCTATCAGCAAACTGCTGCTGCACAGCGTATCGCTGAGTTTATATTTTGAGTAAAAAAAGAGCTGAGAGCAAAGAAACAAGAGCTAGGAATTAAAGGAGATTTCAAAAACAGCGATTTTAATAAGTCTTTTTCCAGTTTCTTGTTTCCTGATTCTTGTCTCCGTCTTCTATCTTTCCTTAAAAAGAAAACATAATTTCGCTGCCGTTAGTTACCCTTACCTATGGCTAAAATTGCACTTATTACAGGCGCCACCGCAGGAATAGGCGAGGCCTGTGCTCATCTTTTTGCCCGCGAGGGTTACAGCTTAATACTCACCGGCCGCCGGCAGGACCGCCTTGAAAGCGTGGCCCGCAAAATCAATGCAACCTACAATGTTGAAATTGCGGTATCGGCCTTTGATATTCGCAGCCGCCAGCAGGTAACAAATAAGCTGGAAAGCCTGCCCGACCAGTGGAAGCGGGTAGATGTACTGATCAATAACGCCGGCCTGAGCCAGGGGCTCGACCCTATACAGAGCGGCAGCTATGATGATTGGGATAACATGATTGATACCAACGTGAAGGGCCTGCTGTACGTAAGCAAAATAGTGGCCGGCTGGATGGTGGACAACCGTCACGGCCATATCATTAATTTAAGTTCTATTGCCGGTAAGGATGTATATCCTAATGGTAATGTATATTGCGCCAGTAAGGCTGCGGTTGATGCGCTTAACAAGGGCATGCGGCTTGATCTGCTGCCTTATGGCATCCGGGTATCCGGTGTTTACCCGGGCGCTGTTGAAACCGAATTTTCGGAAGTGCGTTTTAAAGGCGACAAGGAGAAGGCCAAAAAGGTATATGAGGGTTTCGAGCCGCTGGTAGCCGCCGATGTTGCCGAGGCTATTTATTACATGGCCTCGCGCCCGGCGCATGTAAACGTAAATGAACTGATTTTAATGCCGGCAGCACAGGCTGATGCCACCACCATAAACCGTAAATAACAGCTGCAAAACCTATAAACTAAAAAGCAATGTCATTAATTAACACTATAGATCAGGATATTAAAAAGGCCATGCTGGGCAAACAGGAGGCGCGTTTGCGCGGTTTGCGGGCCGTAAAATCGGCACTGCTGCTGGCCCGTACCGAAAAGGGGGCACCGGAAGATATTACCGGGGATGCTGAAATCAAGGTGCTGCAAAAGCTGATTAAGCAGCGCCGTGAATCAGCCGAAATTTATAAATCGCAGAACCGCGAAGATTTGTACCAGATAGAAGTTGAGGAGCAGGAAGTGATTGAGGCTTACCTCCCCAAACAGATGGACAGGGCCGAAATAGAGGCTTACTTAAAGGATTTAATCAGCCGGGTAGGCGCATCCTCGGTGAAGGATATGGGCAAGGTAATGGGCGCTGCCAACAAGGAGCTGGCCGGCAAGGCTGATGGCAAAACAATATCGGAGGTGGTAAAACAATTACTGGCATAAATAATTGGTTAACTATTGTAACTCGGCTGCAAAGCACTAATTTTATGGCGTTCAGGTTTTTTACGGATAATTAATTAAAAACTTATACAATCACTTAACAATCAACACAAGACCTTATATACCGTTATGGAGTTTTTGCTTAAAGAAGAAGATGGATTCAGCTACATTGAAGAAGGCCAGGGCGATACATTACTGCTGCTGCATGGCCTGATGGGCACTTTAAGCAATTTTGAAGGCGTTATCAGAGAGTTTAAAAATCAGTATCGGGTTATTGTTCCTATATTGCCTATATATGAGCTGCCGCTGCTTACCACCGGTGTAAAATCACTGGCAAAATATGTACGCAAGTTTGTAACCTATAAAAAACTGGGCAGGTTTATATTGCTGGGTAACTCAGTAGGAGGCCATGTGGCGCTGATTTATTGTTTAAGTTACCTTGACAGTGTGAAGGCGCTTATCCTTACCGGCAGTTCGGGTTTGTATGAGAATGCCTTTGGCGGATCGTTTCCCCGGCGCGAGAGTTATGATTTTGTGAAGGAAAAGGTAGAATATACCTTTTACGACCCGGCCACAGCCACCAAGGAACTGGTGGATGATGTTTATACAACCATTAACGACCGTAACAAGGTAATCAGGATACTGGCCATGGCCAAATCAGCCATCAGGCACAATATGGCTAAGGAGTTATATAAAATTAAGGTTCCGGTTGAACTGATTTGGGGCCGCGATGATAAAATTACGCCGCCTGATGTAGCCGAGGAGTTTAACATGCTGCTGCCCAATTCCGAATTGCACTGGATAAACCAATGCGGCCACGCGGCCATGATGGAACGGCCTGCGGAGTTTAATGTGCTGTTAAGGGAGTTTTTAGAGAAGCTTAAAATTAAAGTGTAAAACTATGCTGGCTATTGAATTAATTACCGACGCTGTAGTGCCCGTTCATCCGGCCGATACTGTGCAAACCGTAGCCGACCGCATGGTTGAATTCAAGGTAAGGCACCTGCCGGTAGTTGAGGAGCAGCAGTTTTTAGGATTGATAGCCGAAAACGATATTCAGCAGCATCAGCCCGATGAGCCGGTTAGTTCGCTGAATATTGGCCTGGTTACCACCTACGTAACCGAAGACCAGCACATCTATGATGTTATCCGGTTATTTCATGAGCAGCAGCTTACGCTGGTGCCGGTGCTGAGTGTTACTAAAAACTACTTAGGCATAATCAGTTTAAACCGGATGAATGATTACTTTGCCGAAATTACCGCAGCTGATGCCCCCGGCGGTATTATTGTGCTGGAGATTGATAATAAGAATAACTCGCTTGCGCACATGGCGCAAATTGTAGAATCTGACAATGCACAGGTGCTCAGCTCCTATGTGCGCTCCTTTCCCGATTCAACCCGGATGGAGGTTACCTTAAAGCTGAACAAGCAGGACGTTGCAGCGATCAACGCCGCCTTTACCCGTTATGATTATGATGTAAAGGCTGTGTTCAGTAACAATGACATCAAGGATGATTCAATGGACCGGTTCGACTCCTTTATGAATTACCTGAACTTTTAATATATGAGAATAGCAGTTTACGGCAGGCAGTTTAACGATTCTGTTTTACCCTATGTACAGCTGCTGTTCGACAGCCTGAGCGGCCACGGCGCGGAGGTGTACGTTCACCCTGTGCTGAGCGGGTTTTTACAGGAAAAATTAGAGCATACCAACTACCGTATCTTAGAGCCGGGCTGCCAGATCAAGGATTTCATTGATGTATTCATTACCCTGGGCGGCGACGGCACCATGCTGGATATTGTAACCATTGTGCGCGACAGCGGCGTTCCGGTAATAGGGATTAACTTTGGCCGGCTGGGTTTTTTGGCCAGTGTAAACAAAAGTGATATTGCCGCCGCCGTAACCGCTGTTATTAACCGGAAGTTCAGCCTGGATCCCCGCGATCTGCTGCGCATAGATTCTGATGCCAAACTGTTCGGCGATGATAACTTTGCACTTAATGATATTACCATCCATAAGCGCGATGATGCGGCCATGATTACCATGCATGCCTACCTGAACGGCGAGTTTTTAAATTCTTACTGGGGCGATGGTATCATCATATCAACCCCTACAGGGTCAACGGCTTATTCCTTAAGCTGCGGCGGCCCTATCATCTTTACGCAGTCCGACAGTATTGCCGTTACCCCGGTATCGCCGCACAACTTAAATGTAAGGCCGATTGTACTGCCCGACAGCAGCACGCTCACCTTTGAGGTAGAAACCCGGAGCGCCAATTACTTAATCTCCTGCGATTCCCGAACGGCTGTGATTGACAAGGCCATCAAGTTCGATATCTGCAAGGCTGGTTTCCAGTTAAATCTTATCAGGCTGGATAATGAAAGCTACCTGTCCACGTTAAGAAGCAAACTATTGTGGGGACTGGATGCCCGCAACTATTAAATTTGCTGAATGCCCAAAATTATTTCGCTTATCTGCTTTCTGCTGTTCTCTTATGGTTTACATGCCCAAACCTGGGAACTGGGGGTAATGGCCGGTGGTTCAGGCTACATGGGCGATCTCAACCCCAATAACCCGCTTAAGTTCAGCGGCGGTTCGGCAGGCGGGTATGTGAAGCGTAATTTTAACGGTTACCTGTCCCTTAAAATCAATGCCATGTATGGCAGCATCAGCGGGGCCGACAGTACCTCTGGCAATCAGCAGTTCCGCAACCGGAACCTGAGCTTCTCCGACCGCATAGGCGAACTCAGCCTCATCGGTGAATTTAATTTTTTAAAATACATCCCCGACGTTAGCCAGAGCAGATTTACGCCGTACCTATACCTCGGCATAGGCGGTGTAAAGTACCGGCCGAGGGCTAACTACAACGGCCAGGCCTATGATTTGCGTGTGCTGACTACCGAAGGCGAAACAAAGCCATACCCTAACTATGCCCTGACCATTCCGTATGGTGCCGGTGTTAAATATAACTTTTCGCATAAATGGACCTTGGGTGCCGAACTGGGCTACCGCAACCCAAAAACAGATTATCTGGATGATGTAAGCGGCCTTTACCCCGACAGGACTAAATTTACCAATCAGTTTTCTAAAATCTTTTCCGACCGTTCAGGCGAGCGCACCGGAGTTTACCTGGGTAATGCGGGCACTCAGCGGGGCGATTTAAGGGCGCGCGATACTTACTGGTTTGCCAGCATTACCATTGCCTACAC
>CAXTAP010000013.1:0-28156 GCA_964241965.1 uncultured Mucilaginibacter sp. | reverse complement strand
GTTTACCTACACTCGATACAGCAAAGCAGTGCCCGATAACAGCACTGCTTTGCTGTTTTATATCAATCCGTTAAGCTAAAATTGTTCTGAGGTGCGGCGATTTTCTTTTTAGGCCGTATAATAAAAAAATTCAAAGTAAGTTTTACCTTTGTACCCTGAAAAAAACAAGTTTAACTGCTTAATATTCATAACAGCAAAGCCTGCTTCATTAAAACAGTGATTAATTCAACGCTTACAAAGCAGTATCAGCCAGCCGCGGCGGCAGTACATTTTTTGCTGCCGGCAACAGCGCAACCGGGCCTTAATAATCGGTATCATGGAAGTTAAAGATCAGATTGATTTATCAAGGCTGCCCCGGCATGTTGCTATTATTATGGATGGTAACGGGCGCTGGGCTAAGGGTAAAGGTAAATTAAGGGTATTCGGCCATCATAACGGGGTAGTATCGGTGCGTGATGTGGTGGAGGGCGCTGGCCGGCTTGGCGTTGAGTATCTGACCTTATACACATTTTCGGCCGAAAACTGGAACCGCCCCAGGCTGGAGGTTACCGCTATTATGGAGCTGCTTATCAGCACCATCAATAAGGAGATTGCCAAGCTGATGAAGAACAACGTGCGGCTCAACGCCATTGGCGATTTGGAGCAGCTGCCGATGAAATGCTACAGGGAATTAAAGGGCGCCATTGAAAAAACGGCAGGCAATACCGGCCTGGTGCTTACCTTGGCGCTCAGTTACAGCTCACGCAGAGAGATTGCCCAGGCGGCTAAAAACCTGGCCCTGCAGGTGCAAAGCGGTGAGCTTAAGCCCGAAGATATAACGGAAGACCTTTTTTCGCAGCAATTATATACCCATAACCTGCCCGACCCTGAATTGCTGATCAGGACAAGCGGGGAATACCGCATCAGCAATTACTTACTCTGGCAGATAGCTTATGCAGAACTCTATTTTACAGATAAGCTGTGGCCCGATTTCAGAAGTGAAGATTTATACGAGGCCATACTGGATTACCAGAAACGCGAGCGCCGCTTTGGCAAAACCAGTGAGCAGGTAAACTAAATTTTTACTTTTAACAATATTTAACAACTGTATAAATTATTTTTAGCCCACTAAAATATTCGGATGAATAAACTATTTTTTGCTATTCTACTCTCTCTGGTTAGCATGGCTGCAACGGCGCAAATAGCCGGCCAGCCAAGGGCTACGCTACCCAGAACCACCATCTCTGTTGATAGTTTGAATTACTTAAACCCTAAAGATTATATTGTTGGCGGCATCACAGTTACAGGCACAAAGAATTTAGATAAGGATGTACTGATAACCATTTCCAAGCTCAGTAAGGGCGAACGCATCAACCTGCCCGGCGATGCGAATGCTGCCGTTATCAAAAACCTGTACGACCAGCATTTGTTTGATGATGTTAAGCTATATTATACAAAAATAGTTCAGGATACGATTTACTTAGAAATTGCGGTGCAGGAGCTTCCGCGCTTGTCGCGCCTGCACATCCTGGGTTTGCGCAAAGGCGAGGTGGAGGACATCCAAAAAAAACTGAGCGACAAAACCGGTAAAATCGTTAACGAAAATCTGCTGAACACTACTACGGCCATCATTAAAAAGCATTTTAATGAGAAAGGCTTTTTAAACGCCACCGTAAACATTAAGCAGCGCCAGGACCCCGGAGACGTCAATAACGTGATACTGGATGTTACCGTAGATAAAAAGCAGAAGGTAAAGATTAATGAGGTGCTTTTCGAAGGCAATAAAGCCTTTAAAAGCGGCGAGCTCCGGTCTTTCTTAAAGAAAACGCGCAAACGCAAGTTCTATAACATTTTCGGTTCTAAGAAATTCAAGCGCGATGTTTACGAGGAAGATAAGCAAACCCTGGTTTCCAAAATGCAGGCCAAGGGTTACCGGGATGCCGGCATAGTGAGCGATTCAGTTTGGAAGAACGACGACAAAACGGTTAACGTAAAAATTAAGGTTTACGAAGGCCCGAAATATTATTTCGGCAACATCACCTGGTCGGGCAACGCGCGCTATCCGGCTGCCATACTTAACCGGGTGCTGCGCCTTAAAAAGGGAGATGTATTCAGCGAAGAGGAGCTGAACAAAAGGCTGAGCGGCCCTACGCCAAACAGCGATGACGTATCTTCCATCTACCTGAACGATGGTTACCTTACCTACAACTCCGACCCGGTGCAAACCCGTGTTTACAATGATACGGTTGATTTAAATGTGCGTATTTATGAAGGTGCGCAATACACCATTAACAAAGTTGTTTTAAAGGGCAATGACGTTACCAATGATAAGGTTGTATTACGCGAAATACGCACCAAGCCGGGGCAGAAATTCTCTAAGGATGCCATTGTAAGCAGTACGCGCGCCATTTCGCAGCTGGGTAATTTCGACCAGGAAAAGATAGACCCCAAGCCAACCAACATTAACCCGCAGGATGGCACGGTTGATATTGTTTACAATGTGGTTGAAAAACCATCAGATCAGATTGAGCTTTCGGGCGGTTTCGGCGGCGGGCAGCTGGTAGGTACGCTGGGCTTAACGTTTAACAACTTCTCTATCCATAACCTGTTTAACCTGAAGGCTTATAAGCCGCTGCCTAAAGGCGACGGGCAAAAGCTGAGCCTGCGCGGCCAGGCCAACGGTAAAAACTACCAGAATTTTTCGTTCACTTACTCCGAGCCCTGGCTGGGCGGAAAGCGGCCTATTTATTTCGGTTTAACGGCCTATACACAGTTAAGCTCTACCGGGCAGTTTTATGCCAAGAGCGACCCCCGATACAACTTTTTGCGTATCAATGGCGTGGGAGTAACCTTAGGTAAGCGTTTGCACTGGCCCGATGATTTGTTTCAGTTAAACTACTCGCTCAACGTTGACCATTACAAACTGGATAACTTTACCGGCTATCTGTTTACCAACGGTACCTCGTTCAACATCAAGTTAACGCAGGAGTTAAGCCGCAACTCGCTCGATCAGCCTATATATCCAACCGCAGGGTCAAACATCAGGTTTACGGTTCAGGCCACGCCGCCTTACTCGCTGTTTAACAACACCAATTATGCCATTGCAACGCCCGAAGAGCGTTACCGCTTTGTGGAATACCATAAATGGAAGTTTGATGCCCAGTGGTTTACCCGCGTAACGGGTAAACTGGTTATCATGTCGCAGGTCAGGTTTGGTTTCCTGGGCTATTACAACAAGCTGGTCGGGCAGTCGCCGTTTGAGCGTTTCAAGCTCGGCGGTGACGGGATGGCGACCTACCAGTTTTTACAGGGCAGCGAAATTATCGGTTTACGCGGTTATCAAAACTTCTCCATCATTCCGGCAGGGAGCAATTACAACACCTCAACCAACCCGGGCAGCCCCGTTTACAACAAGTACACGCTCGAGCTCCGGCATCCGGTTATTGCCAGCCAGTCGGCCACTATATTCCTGCTCGCGTTTGCCGAGGGCGGTAACGTATGGAACAGTTTCAGCGAGTTTAATCCATTTAACATCAGGCGCTCAACCGGTATTGGCGCACGCATATATTTGCCTATCTTTGGCTTGCTGGGGCTTGATTATGGTTACGGCTTTGACAAGATACCCGGCATACCCGACGCCAATAAAGGCCAGTTCCATTTTTCAATTGCACAAAGCTTAAACGGCGGATTTAATTAATAAAATAAATACCATGAAAAAGATAATTATTACGCTGACCCTTACGTTTATAAGCATTGCCGGTGCCTGGGCACAGCGCTTTGCTTACGTTGATTCAGATTATATATTAAGGCACATGCCTGAGTATGCCTCATCCCAGAAACAATTAAGCGCCTTGCAGGAGCAGTGGCAAAAGGAGGTTGACAGTCATTTTCAGGAAATTGACCGGATGTATAAATCGTACCAGGCCGACCAGGTGCTGATGACGCCGGATATGAAAAAGCGCCGTGAAGCTGACATTGTGGAGAAGGAAAAGGCTGCCAAGGATTTTCAGCGCTCCAAGTTTGGACCCGACGGCGAACTGACACACCGCAGCAATGACTTAATCAAACCGATACAGGAGAGGGTAGCCAAGGCCGTGCAGGCCGTTGCCGAAAGCGATAATCTGGATATGATCTTCGATAAGAACAGCGAGGTGATGATGCTGTACGCCAACCCCCGGTATGATAAAAGCGCAGATGTAATTACCCGCCTGGGTTTAAAGCCGGGCGTATTGGCAAAGTGAAAAATTTTATATAAAATCGCACCATATTAAACAGAACAAAACAGAAAAATGAAAAGATTATTTAAAGTTGCCTTAGTTGCCGGTTGTATGCTATTAATGAGCGGCCTGGCTAATGCACAAAAAATCGGTTATGTGAACACGAATGAGCTGATGCAGGGCATGCCGGAACTTAAAACCATCAAAACACAGATGGATACTTACCAGAAGACTTTTATTGACCAGCTGAACACCATGAACACAGAGTTTCAGACCAAAGGTCAGGCTTATGAGGCCAAGCGCACAACCATGACTGATGCTGCACGCACTGCTTCTGAATCAGAATTACAGGATATGCAAAAGCGTATGCAGGATTACCAGAACAATGCCCGCCAGCAGGTTGATGCCAAAAGCAACGAATTAATGAAGCCTGTTGCCGATAAGGTACGCGGCGCCATTACCGCCGTAGCTAAGGAAAAAGGCTATGCCTATGTATTGGATGCCGGCCAGATTGACCTGATTGTTGCACCTACAGCAGATAATATGCAGCCTGCCGTTAAGGCAAAGTTAGGTTTAAAATAACTCCTATTTAATTTAAACTGATTAACCCTAAAGCGGAGGCATTGCCTTCGCTTTTTTTATGTTTGTACCATGCAGTCACATCAGCCCATCGGCGTTTTTGATTCGGGTATCGGCGGCCTTACCGTGGCCAATGCCATCAGCAGCCTGCTGCCCAGTGAGCAGCTGATATATTTCGGCGATACGGCGCACCTGCCCTATGGCGATAAATCGCCGGAGGCCATCAAGTACTACTCCCTCAAGATAACCCGTTTTTTAATGGAGCAGGGCTGTAAGGTTATTGTAATTGCCTGCAATACGGCTTCATCACTGGCCTATCGGGATGTATTGCAGTTTATGGGGCATCAGCTGCCTATCTACAGCGTAATTGACCCGGTGATTAACTACATGACGGCCGGCGGCCGCTATAAAAGCATCGGCGTAATTGCCACTAAAGCCACCATCGAGTCCGACGTTTATGCACGGGAGATTCATTTAAAAGCTCCGCAGGTTGCAGTGCATTCTATGGCTACCCCGTTGCTGGTGCCTATGATAGAAGAGGGGTTTTTCAATAACAACATCAGTAATACTATTATTCAGTCCTACCTTTCAGCTCCTGAGTTAAAAGATATAGACAGCCTTATCCTGGGCTGCACGCATTACCCGCTCATTAAAAATGAAATTGCGCGGTTCTATCAGAATAAGGTAGATATTATAGATAATGCTGAACTGACTGCCCGCTTTATAAAAGGAGAGCTGGAAAACAAAGGGCTGCTCAACCCGGAAAAGCGGGAAGATCACCGTTTTTATGTATCTGATTATACCCGGTCGTTTGAAGAAAGTACCCGTATTTTCTTTAAAGATAAAATCCAGCTTCAGCTCAGGTCCATTTGGGATTAATGTAGCCAACAAGGCTGATAACTTAACTTTATTAATTAATTTTGCCGCTTAAAGCAAAATTAAGTTGGCATTCTATCTCACTTACATACTGGTTGCTGCGGGGCTGTTCACATTTGTGGCCCTGTTCACCATGTTTGGAGTGTATGCCGAACGCAAGATATCGGCCTTTATACAGGATAGGCTTGGCCCTATGGAAACCGGCAAATATGGTTCACTGCAGGTAGTGGCTGATATGCTGAAAATGCTGCAGAAAGAATTGATTATACCCGCCGCAGCCGACAAGGTTTTGTTTACGGCAGCACCGGTTATCATCTTTATGGCCGTTTATCTGGGCTTTGCAGCGCTGCCCTGGTCGGCAGGCGTTATTCCTTCTAAAATAAATCTGGGGCTGTATTATATCTTCGCCATTGTATCAATTGAAACGCTGGGTATCCTGATGGCGGGCTGGGGCTCTAATAACAAATATGCCATACTGGGCGCCATGCGTTCTGCAGCGCAGATTATATCTTATGAAATACCTGCCGGCTTTGCGCTCATTTCTGTGGTAATGATTGCCCAAACGCTCGATCTGCAGGAGATAGCCCGGCAGCAAGGTATCTTATTTCACGAAACCAACAAATTCCTGGGGTTGTGGGATGTGTCCGCCAGCGGCGGCATCCTGGCCTGGAACATATTCAGGGCGCCTCATTTGCTTATCGCCTTTATTATTTATTTTATTGCTTCGCTGGCCGAAAGTAACCGGGCCCCTTTTGATATACCGGAGGCTGAATCAGAGTTGGTAGCCGGCTTTCATACAGAGTACACCGGTATGCGCTTCGCCCTGGTGTTTCTGGCAGAATATTCCATGATGTTTTTGGTTTCGATGATTGCCGTTATCCTGTTTTTAGGTGCTTGGAACACACCGCTGCCCAATATAGGCAGCATACACCTGGCTGCATGGACTACCAACGCTGCCTGGGGTGTATGCTGGATTGTATTAAAGGCTGTTCTTCTGGTTGGCGTACAGATGTGGATACGCTGGACCCTGCCCCGCCTGCGGGTTGACCAGCTGATGAACCTGTGCTGGAAGGTGCTTACCCCGTTATCGTTTCTATGTATGCTGTTATCGGGTGTGTGGCGCTTATATGTAATGTGAAATGATAAAGAACGCACTCAACGGTTTTATAACATCATGGCAGGGGCTTACCCTTACCGTACGGCATATCTTCGCCTCGAAAAAACGGCGTGATGTACAACCTGTGAGCGCGGTAAATTATTTTAAAAATTTAGAAGGCACTAATACTATACAGTACCCCAGGCAGCAACTGCCCATACCCGAAGTTGGCCGCTACCAGCTGGATGTAGAGATAGATGACTGCATTGTGTGCGACCTGTGCGCCAAGGTATGCCCGGTGGATTGCATTGATATTGAGGCAATTAAAGCCACTGAAGCTATCGGGCAGACCTCAGACGGTACCACTAAGCGGCTTTATGCCGCTAAGTTTGATATTGATATGGCCAAGTGCATGTACTGCGGCCTGTGCACGGTGGTATGCCCCACGGAGTGCATTACCATGACTAACCAGTACGACCGCAGCGTTTTTGATTTGGGAAAGCTGACCTACGAGTTCTCGGATATGACGGCAGAAGAGGCTGCCGAAAAGCGGGCTTTGCTGGACAAGCAGCTGGCCGAAAAGCAGGCGGCCAAGGCAGCAGCCCTGCAAAAAAAAGAGGGGGGCAGCGCATGAGCCTGGTGCAGATAATGTTTTACATTATGGCGTTTGTTGCCCTGGCTTCGGCTGTTTATGTGGCCGCCACGCCTAACCTGATACGCTCGGTATTTATGTTTTTTATTACACTGTTTGCCCTGGCTGGTTTATATGTGCTGGCCCTGGCCGATTTTGTGGCGATAACCCAGGTGGTGATTTATGTGGGCGGCATACTGGTGCTGGTGCTGTTCGCCTTTATGCTTTCCGGCCGCGAAACGCTGGCTGCGCTGCAGCAGCCTAAACGTTTATTTACCCTAAGCGCATTGCCGGGCTTGCTGCTGGCGGGGCTGTTTTTAATAGTGCTGGTAAATGTGATATGGAAAACTGATGTTGCACACCTGAACTGGCTGCAGCAGGCACAGCAAAGCAAAAATGTAATTACAGCCAACGATGCCATGATCAGCAACAGCGGCGTTAACTTGATGACGCGTTACCTGCTGCCGTTTGAGGCCATCTCCATTTTGCTGCTGATGGCGCTGGCCGGAGCAGCGCACCTTTCCAGAAAGGAGGTGCAGGAATGATTGCCCTGACTGATTTTTTGCTGGTCAGCGCTGCGCTGTTTTGCATTGGTATCTATATGGTGGTTTCTAAGCATAATGCCATACAGGTGTTAATCGGAGTAGAGCTGATGCTTAACGCCGCTATATTGAATTTAGTGGCCTTTGGCCGTTTTGATAAGGCAGCCAACGCCGGCCAGACCTTTGCCCTGTTTGCCATTGTGCTGGCCGCCGCCGTAACCGCTGTAGCGCTGGCCATTATATTAAATGTTTACCGCCGCTACAAAACTATCGACCCCGGCCAGGTCAGGGAATTAAAAAATTAAGCTTACTCACCGTTGAACGCAGCTTTACCATATCACGATTCACAACTCATCTGCTATGCCCTGGCAGCGGTGATAATTCCCTTTGCTGCATTCCTGATTAATTTTTGTTTGTCCGAGAAGGCAGGCGGTAAAATCTCAGGCATTATTTCATCCATTGCTATTCTGGCAAGTGCTGGGCTGAGCATTGCGGTATTCAGTCGGGTGTGGAATGTTAAAGAATTACATGTCCGCCAGCTTTGGTTTGTGATAGGGGATACCCGGGTGTATGCCGGGCTGCTGCTCAATAACCTGTCGGTGCTGCTGCTGCTGCTGGTTACGCTGATCGCCTTGCCGGTGCATATCTATTCCACCGCCTACATGAAGCAGAGCGAACATCAGCGTTATTTCAGTTACCTCAGCTTTTTTTGTTTCAGTATGCTGGCCCTGGCCCTGGCCGATAACCTGGTGATGTTCTATGCCTTTTGGGAGCTGGTTGGTTTTTCCTCCTACCTGCTGATCGGCTTCTGGTACCGGCGCGACAAGGCCGTAAGCGCTAACAAGAAAGCCTTTGTTATGAACCGTATAGGCGATGCCGGTTTGCTTATCGCCGTTGCCATTCTGTTTGCACAGTACCACACCTTTGATATAAAGGAGCTTTTTGGCGCCGGCGGCCTGCTGAGCCAATCCGTTATTAAAAGCGGCCTTTGGGCCGGCCCTGCCGGGCAAATGCCGCAGTTTTGGCAATACGCAGCCTGTGCAGGCATACTTTTGGGTATGGCTGCCAAGTCGGCCCAGTTCCCGCTGCATACCTGGCTGCCCGATGCCATGGAGGGGCCAACTTCAGTATCCGCCTTAATTCATGCTGCTACTATGGTGGCCGCCGGTGTGTTTCTGTTAGGCAGGGTATATCCGTTGTTTAATGCTGAAGAATTGGATGCCCTGGCCATTATGGGCTGCTTTACCGCTTTTATGGCAGCTACCATTGCACTCACCCAAAACGATTTAAAGCGCATACTGGCTTACTCCACTATATCGCAGTTAGGCTATATGGTTGCCGCTATGGGCATACATGCTTATGCCTCCTCGCTGTTTCACCTGGTTACCCATGCTTTTTTCAAATGCCTGCTGTTTTTGTGCTCCGGTATGATTATCCATCAACTGCAGCATATCAAGGAAGACTATCAGCTGGATGCTGACCCGCAGGACATCCGCAATATGGGAGGCCTCCGCAAAAAATTACCGCTGACATTTATAGCCTGCGTAGCAGCCGGCTTGGCGCTGGCAGGCTTGCCGCTTACCTCAGGCTACTTGTCGAAGGATGGTATCCTGATCCAGGCCTTTGAATGGAGCAGGGGTAAAAGCGGCTGGTTCAAAATTATTCCATACAGCCTTATTGTTACCAGTGCCTTAACCGCCTTTTATATAGCGCGTTTGGTTTTCAAAGTATTTTTTGGTAGTTCCAGACTACAGAATTTACTGCCTGATGCGCATTTTCATATCAATGACGGCGACTGGCGGTATAAGGCTCCGTTAATTTTACTTACCATCTGCTGCCTGTTCCCCTGGTTTTCGCAGCACCCGCTGCTGTATGAGCAAAGCTGGCTGTTTAAAGGTTTCACCCGAACTGATTACACAGTTCAGGAAAGCAGTTATCAACTCATTATTCCGGCAATGGTTACTTTGCTGAGCCTGCTGTTAATTTATGGAGCCTACAGGGCGTACGGCAGGCCAGGCAAGCCGGTATTTCCGCAGAGCGGATTTTTATACAATTTATCATATCACGAATGGTACATCGACCGCTTTTACCAGCATGCAGTAGTTAAAGCTGTAGTGTTGCTGAGCCGAACCCTGTTTTGGATTGACCGCACTGTGATAGACGGCTTAATCAACGTAACGGTCAGGTTCTTCCGGCTCCTGTCGGGCCTTGCGGCCTGGGCCGACCGCTATATAGTGGATGGCTTTTTGAACCTGATGGTGTTAACTGTACAAGGCATCGGCGATTTTTTCCGCCGGTTTCAGGGCGGGCGGGTACAGGTATATATTTATAGTATGCTGCTCATTATTGCAGCCTTGTTTATCTTTAAAATTCTGATCTGAACCTGATGAACTTATTAACACTGCTTATTTTTATACCGGCGCTGTTTGGCCTTATCATTCTGGTGCTGCCATCAGCCTGGCGCGAAAGTTATAAATATATTACCCTCGCAGCTACCCTGATCCAGGTAGCGCTTAGCGTTTGGCTGTACTTGAACTTTAAAACCGGTGCGGCACATGCCGGCATCACTCAGGAGAGCCAGTTTCAGTTCGTGCAAAAGCTGCCCTGGATCAATCTTAGCCTGGGCAGTGCCGGTAAAATGCAGATTGATTATTTTGTGGGAGCGGATGGTATTTCTATTACGCTGATACTCATGAGTGCCGTGGTGATGACTATTGCGGCCATAGCCTCCTGGGAGATTAAAACGAATTTAAAGGGGTTCTTTGCGCTGTTCCTGCTGCTGGATATGGCCGTTATCGGTGTGTTCTGTGTGCTCGATTTCTTTCTGTTCTACTTATTTTACGAACTGATGCTGCTGCCGTTATACTTCCTGATCGGGATGTGGGGCGGTGCCCGGCGCGAGTATGCGGCCATTAAATTCTTCTTATATACGCTTTTCGGCTCCGTATTTATGCTGCTGATCATGGTTGGCCTTTACCTTTCGGTTACCGACCCTGCCACCGGCAATCACACTTTCAATATAGTGCAAATGATGAATCCGGCCAACTATCAGCAAGGCTCGGTATTTTCGGCAGCCGCTCATCAAACCTTGTTTGGCTTGCCGGCCAGGGAAGTGGGGTTTGCCGTATTATTTATCGCCTTTGCTATCAAAGTGCCGGTAGTACCCCTGCACACCTGGCTTCCCGATGCACATGTGGAAGCGCCCACGCCGGTATCCATCATCCTGGCCGGGGTACTGCTGAAGATTGGCGGTTATGGTATTATACGCATCTGCAACGGCATATTTCCCGATGTGGCTTATTCAGGCGCTTACTGGTTAGGTTTGCTGGGCGTTGTATCTATTCTGTACGGCGCACTCAACGCCCTGGCTCAGCGTGATTTAAAACGGCTGATTGCCTATTCCTCTGTTTCGCACATGGGTTTTGTGCTGCTGGGCATTGCCTCGCAAACAGCCGAGGGCATGAGCGGTGCAGTGCTGCAAATGGTAAGTCACGGCTTTTTATCGGCCATGCTGTTCTTCCTGGTCGGCATCATTTATAACCGCGTGCGCAACCGTGATATTTATAACTTCAGAGGTTTAGGCACGTTGATGCCGCAATATACCACCTTTGTGGTTATTGCATTTTTTGCTTCTTTAGGCTTGCCCGGCTTTTCGGCGTTTGTGGCTGAGGCGTTTTCCCTCACAGGCGCCTTTAAATCCGCCCTGCTGCCGCACTGGATGGCGGTATGCGGCTCCATAGGTATCATCCTGAGCGCTGCCTATTTTTTATGGACGCTGCAGCGTATGTTTTTCGGCAAGGAATTATTAAAGGGCGGCGCTGAATGGAAACAGGCTCTAACGCCCGTTAACCTGCGCGAAAAGCTGGCTTTGGTGCCGCTGGCTGTACTGGCCTTGGCCCTGGGTGTAGCGCCATCGCTGGTGCTGTCAAAGATTAATGATTCGGTGGTGGCGCTGATTGCCTTTACGCAACATTTTACCCGTTAGCATCATGAATGACTTATTGCCATCGCTGCCCGGAAGAGTTGATAACGTTTTATTCAGCCTGTCGTATTTTAAACCTGAAATCTGTTTAACGGCCCTGTTTATCCTGGTGCTGGTTACTGATCTGGTTTATGGTAAAAGTTCAGCCTGGCTATGCCGCATTGTGGCGCTTATTGGTTTGGCGGTTGTTATACAGGCAGATTTATATCAGTATCCCTTATTCGCCGCTGGCCCGAAAATATTATTTAATGATATGCTCCTGCTGCACCACCCGGGAGTAGTGTTTAAGCTGATTATTGATACGCTGACTGTTTTAATCCTGCTTTATTTTCCATGTGATAACCAGCTCAGTGCGCATTCCAAAGGATTATCTGATGCCTATACCATCATCATCGGTTCGGTACTGGGCGTTCATCTGATGCTGATGGCTGTTAATTTATTATCTGTTTATCTGGCGGTTGAAATGGTGTCCATTGCTTCATACCTGCTGGTTGCTTACCAGTCAGATAAGGCGCTGAGCGCCGAGGCCAGCCTGAAATTTGTATTGTTTGGCATGGCTTCTTCCGCTGTAATGTTATATGGCATTTCACTGCTGTATGCCTTCACCGGTACCCTGTCCCTGTTCGACCCCAACTTTACAGGCGGTTTATTGCAGCTGAACAGCCTGAGTGCATTAATGGCATTACTGCTTGTTTTTGCCGGCATCGGGTTCAAGTTGGGCTTTGTACCGCTGCATTTTTGGGTGCCCGACGTTTATCAGGGCTCGGCTACGCCGGTTATGGCTTACATTTCAACCATACCTAAAATAGGGGCATTTGGCTTACTGATCAATTTTCTGACACCCTTTGTTTTCAACAAGGGGTGGACAGTTGCTGATTTTCAAAATATATTAGCAGGCATTAGCATTGTTACCATGCTGGCGGGTAATTTTGCAGCAGTATGGCAAACTAATGTTAAGCGTATATTAGCCTATTCCAGCATCGGGCATACCGGTTTTGCGCTGATGGCTGTGCTCACCTTTACACCGCAGGGTATATCATCACTGGCGTTTTACCTGGCGGTATATGCTATAGCCAATATCGGTGCCTTAATGCTGGTTACTTACTTTAAAAACGCAGCCGGTGCCGATGACATCAGCGATTATAAAGGCTTGGGGCTGCAGCATCCGGTTGCTTCGGTGGCTTTTATCATTATCCTGATATCTTTAACCGGCTTGCCGGTAACGGCCGGGTTCAATGCAAAACTGCTGGTGTTTTCCTCAGTTTACGGAGTTTATCAGCATAGCCGCAATTTGTGGCTGCTGGCAACTTTGGTTACCGGTGCATTGACAACTGTGGTATCTTTATTTTACTATTTAAAGGTGCCGCTCAATTTATTCCTTAAAAAAGGCGCTCCCAGGCAGGATTTTCAAAACGAACCCTTTCTCTTAACTGCATTTTATCTGCTTGCAGCCGTGTTTATATTAATAACAGGCATTTTTCCGGACATTTTAGCTAAATATTTGTAAGATGATTTAAATAATACCGAGTTATGTTAATTTATTTCAACAAAATAATTGAATTATTGAAATAATAATTAATTTCATGCCTTTCAATAAACGATTTTCTGAAATAATTTATGAAACGGTATCTTCCCTTCTCTCTTTTAGTTATTGTACTGATTTTATCATTACTGCACCCCTCCATACAGATAGATACTTCGGGCACAAAACCGAAATTCGACTCCGGTGATATTGCCTGGATGCTGATCTCGACAGCTTTGGTACTGATCATGACGCCGGGACTTGCCTTTTTTTACGGCGGTATGGTGAATAAAAAAAACGTGATCTCCACTATGCTGCAAAGCCTGATCTGTATGGTAATCGTTACCATCATCTGGATGATATTCGGCTTCAGCTTAGCCTTTGGCGATGATATTGGCGGCGTTATCGGTAATCCCTCAACTTATTTTATGATGAAGGGCATGTTGGGCAATGCGGTCTGGAAACCGGCTCCCACGTTTCCGCTGCTGCTATTTGCCATGTACCAGCTTAAGTTTGCCATTATTACCCCGGCGCTGATTACCGGCGCCTTTGCAGAGCGTATCCGTTTCAATTCCTATCTTATTTTCCTTATCTTATTTTCGGTATTCATTTACTCGCCGCTGGCGCATTGCACCTGGCACCCGGATGGCTACTTTTTCAAAAAGGGTGTGCTCGATTTTGCGGGCGGTACCGTGGTGCATATGTCGGCAGGCTGGGCGGCCCTGGCTTCTGCCTTATATATGAAGGGGCGTTACGAGGCTAACCATGCGCCGGCCCGCATTACTTACGTGATTATTGGCACAGGCTTGTTATGGTTTGGCTGGTTTGGCTTCAATGCAGGCTCGGCGCTGGCCTCTACCATGCTGGCGGTAACAGCCCTGGCTACCACCACAGGGGCCGCATCAGCAGCAGGTTTAAGCTGGGTATTTTTTGATATGCTGCGCGGCCGCAAACCATCTGCCATGGGCACCTGCATAGGCTCGGTAGTGGGGCTGGTAGCCATTACGCCGGCAGCCGGTTATGTTACAGTGCCAAGCGCCCTGGCAATAGGCATTATTTCTGCCGTTGTAAGCAACCTGATGGTAGAATGGCGCAGCCGTACCAAAATTGATGACACGCTGGACGTTTTTCCCTGCCATGGCGTAGGCGGTATGGTAGGCATGCTGTTAACAGGTGTTTTTGCCCATAAAAATGTAAATGCTTCGGTTACCGATAATGGTTTGTTTTTTGGTGAAACACATTTGTTTTTAACTCAGCTGGGTGCGCTGGCAGCAGTATCGGGGTTTGCATTTTTTGGTTCACTGCTGCTGCTGAAAATAACCGACCTGATTACCCCGCTGCGCGTATCACCCGAAGAAGAAGCCATCGGCCTGGACATCAGTCAGCATGGTGAGCGTTTATAGCGCAGGTAGCTGCCCTTAATTTTCAACTATATAACAAACAGACCCGGCTCAGCGAGCCGGGTTTTTTGCTGTTTATAAAGGCTTTAGCATGATAATAAACCGGCTGCGAAAACTAATATAAATTGTACCTTTGCGCTTCCATATACAAGCATGAGCGATCAGATCAAACACGAATGCGGGGTAGCCTTTATCCGCCTGCTAAAGCCGTTATCTTACTATCAGAAAAAATACGGAACTGCCTTGTACGGCTTAAATAAACTCTACCTTTTGATGGAAAAACAGCACAATCGCGGCCAGGACGGCGCGGGCGTGGCTACCATTAAACTGGATATTGAGCCGGGCAGGCGCTACATCAGCCGCCACCGCTCTATGGCCTCTAACGCAGTAGCTGATATTTTTGAGTACATCCAGAAAAAATTTGCCGAGGTGGAAAAGGAGTATCCCGAAAAGATGAAGGATGCGGTTTGGCTGAAGGAAAATATGAGTTTTACCGGCGAGGTGCTGCTGGGCCATTTGCGTTATGGTACGCATGGCAAAAACAGTATTGAAAGCTGCCACCCGTTTTTACGCCAGAATAACTGGATGACCCGCAACCTGGTCATTGCCGGCAATTTTAACATGACCAACGTGGATGAGCTGCTACAGCAGTTGTATGATTTAGGCCAGCACCCGAAAGAGAAAGCAGATACCATTACCGTGCTGGAAAAGATAGGGCACTTTTTAGATACCGAAGTGCAGGGCCTGTTCGATCAGTTTAAGCGGGAGGGCAATGATGATAATATCCAAATCAGCAACATGATTGGCGACAGCCTTGATGTTGCCAAGATTTTAAAAAAGTCTGCCAAAAGCTGGGATGGCGGTTACACCATTGCCGGCATACTGGGGCATGGCGATGCCTTTGTGATGCGCGACCCGGCGGGTATCCGCCCTGCATTTTATTATCAGAATGATGAGGTGGTGGTAGTTACCTCCGAGCGCCCTGCCATACAAACTGCCTTTAATGTGCCGCTGGAGGAGATACAGGAAATAAAGCCGGGCCATGCCCTGATTATCAAGAAGAACGGCTTTATCTGTGAGGACCAGTTCAGCGAGCCTAAGGAAAAAAAATCGTGTTCCTTTGAGCGTATCTATTTTTCGCGCGGCAGCGATGCTTCCATTTACCGCGAGCGCAAGCAGCTGGGCCGGTTATTATGCCCGCAGATACTGGATGCCGTAAATCACGATATTAAGAATACCGTGTTTTCCTATATTCCTAACACTGCTGAGATTGCCTTTTACGGAATGGTGGAAGGGGTAAACAAGTACATCAAGCAGCATCAGCGCGAACGCCTGCTGAACCGGGAAGATAAGATAAGCGATGAGGAACTGACCGAAGTGCTGGCCCTGGCTCCCCGCGTAGAGAAAATTGCTATTAAGGATGTAAAGCTACGTACATTCATCACCCAGGATGCCGACCGCGGAGAGATGGTGGCTCATGTTTATGATACAACCTACGGCCTGATTAAAAACGGCAATGATACGCTGGTTGTGCTGGACGACTCTATCGTTCGCGGAACTACTTTGAAGCAGAGTATTTTAAAAATTCTGGATCGCCTGGGGCCTAAAAAGATTGTCGTAGTATCATCCGCCCCGCAAATCCGCTACCCGGATTGCTATGGTATTGATATGTCGCGCATGGGTGAATTTGTGGCCTTTGAGGCAGCTGTAAGCCTGCTGAAGGATGCCGGCAGGGAAGAGGTGATTGTGGAGGCTTACCAAAAGGCCAAGGCAAGCGCCAGCCTGCCGAAAGAAGACGTGGCTAATTATGTAAAGGCCATTTATGAGCCTTTTACCGACCAGGAAATATCCGACCGCATTGCCAGAATCATTACACCGGTTGATATGAATGCCGAGGTGCAGGTAATCTATCAAACCCTGGATAGCCTGCATGAGGCCTGCCCCAACCATCTGGGCGATTGGTATTTCTCCGGTAATTATCCTACGCCGGGCGGTAACAAGGTAGTAAACCGGGCATTTGTTAACTGGATGGAAGGCAAAAACCAGCGGGCATATATGTAATAGAATTAAGAGCCAGGAAGCAAGAGCTAAGAATTGAGTAGCATCAGCACCTGGCTTCTTTGCCTTAATCCTTGATTTTTGACTGCTATTTTCCTTGTCAGGATCCCGGTATGGGAGCAAACACCACGTGCGTAACCAGCTTGTCTAAAATAATCATGGCGGCAATAATGAGCGCTGCCCCTGCAGCATAGTTAAGGCGGTGTATCAATACGGGCGAAATTTTGCTGCGCAGCTTGTTGGCATAATAAGCCTTGGTAGAGTCCATGCTGAACTGTACAATGAGTACGGTAACAAACATGACGGCCATCTTTAACCCGCGGTTGCGCACCCCCTCATGGTACAGGGTGCTGGCCGTGCCGATAACCGTAATCCAGTGAAATAATATGGTAGGGTTAAAAATGCACATCAGAAATCCCTTAAAAAAATAACCCATCCGGTTTACCGCTTTAGGCTCGTGGTCGTTATAGTTGATATCGGGCTTTTTAAACAGATAATGAATGCCGATGGTAAGCAGGATAATGCTGCCGGCAACTCCGGCAATAATTTTGGTATCGCGCGATACTTCAAAGAACTGGGAGCCGAACAGAATGGCGCCTACGAATACCACATCGCTGCTTACTACGCCCAGCGCCAGCGCTACACCGGCATGATAGCCCCTTTCAATACTCGTTTTTATTAAGGCAAAAAAAACCGGGCCGGTAATAAAGGTTAAGATCAACCCGATACCAATACCCGAAATTATAGCTTCTATCATTAATATAGCCCTGTTCTGTAAGTAAGCAACCGTTACGAAGATGCGATTTATCTGATAAACAAAGAAAGTGAATAATAGTGACAACAAATATTTTTAAACGCTTGCCCTTATTTTATAAAAAATACGCTATGTTTAAGACTTTAAAAACAATCACTATAACCTGATTTATGGAACAAACCAATACAAAAAGCTACGGCTCGGCGTTATACACGCTTATTACCGTGTTTTTTTTCTGGGGCTTTCTGGCGGCCTCCAACGGAATATTCATTCCTTTCTGCAAAACCCACTTTCACTTAACCCAGTTTGAATCACAGCTGATTGACTTTACCTTTTACGGCGGTTATTTTATCGGTTCACTGGTGCTGTATTTTGCTTCACAGGCGAGTAAGATAGATATACTAAATAAACTGGGGTATAAAAACGGGATTATTTTAGGGCTGATTATTTCCGCCTTAGGTTCACTCATCATGATTCCGGCTATCAATTCGGGAGCGTTCGGTTTTATATTAGCCACCTTTTTTATTATAGCCATCGGTTTTTCACTTCAGCAAACTGCGGCCAACCCGTTTGTAGTTGCACTGGGCACCCCTGAAACCGGAGCTACCCGCTTAAATTTTGCCGGCGGGGTAAATAACCTGGGTAGTTTGTTAGGGCCGGTCATTGTAAGTTTTGTGCTCTTCGGCTCAGCCGTTGGCGCAAATGCAAATGAAGTTCCGATTTCTTCAGTAAATACTTTATATTATATACTGGCCGGATTATTTTTTGCAGTGGCTATCTTCTTTTGGGTTTCTAATCTCCCTAAAGTAACAAGCGATGAACATATTGAAGCCAGTAATAAGGCAAATCTTCCGCTGTTTATTATCTTTATTGCCTTTTGTTTAATATTGGCAGCAACGCCGCTAAGCAGTGCCACCGGGCTATCAAAGGCCTATTTTGTGTACGGCGCTCTGCTGATTATTGTGATTACGCTGTTTACTTCTTCAAATACAGCAACAAAGCAGAAACAGGGCTGGGGCGCTATGCAGTATCCGCAGCTTATTTTAGGGATGCTGGCTATATTTACCTATGTAGGTACCGAGGTAACCATCCAGAGCAATATGGGTGCGCTGCTTGAAACACCAGCTTTTGGCGGCTTCAAATCTTCAGGCATTGCGCCATTTATTTCCTTGTACTGGGGCAGCTTAATGATAGGCCGCTGGACTGGCGGTATAGGCGCTTTTAAACTTTCAAAATCGGCCCGCACTATATTAACCATAATAGTTCCGTTTGTAGCCTTTGGCGTAGTGTTGTTAGCTAATTACATCAGCAAGGCCGATGTGACTAAATTATTTCCCTACGCTATTTGTGTGGTAATATTAATTGTGGCTTTCTTTTTAGGGCAGGAAAAGCCTACCCGCACCTTAACCGTATTTGGTTTACTGGGTGTAATTTTTATGTTAACCGGCTTGCTTACTACAGGTATTGTGGCTACTTATGCCTTTGTAAGCGGCGGATTGTGCTGCTCTATTATGTGGCCGTCTATCTTTGCTTTATCACTGGCAGGCTTGGGTAAATACACCAGCCAGGGTTCTGCATTTTTAATTATGATGATTTTGGGCGGCTCTATCATACCACCTGTTCAAGGTATTTTAGCCGATACCTCCGGCATCCATTTATCCTATGTTGTTCCGGTAATCGGCTTTGCCTATCTGGCTTTCTTTGCCTGGAAAGTAAGCGGTGAACTACGCAGCCAGGGTATCAACATGGACCAGATTGAAGCTGGTGCAGGGCATTAATCTAAATCATAATTTACAGGATTTGAGAATTTATGGAATTCCTTTCATAAAGAATTTTTAAAATTCAGCAAATTCTTAAAATCCTGTAAATTCTGATGACTTCTCTCACATGAAACTTAGTTTCGATCATATTTTTATGAATCTGGCAACCGACCTGGCTAAGCGCTCACATTGCGTTAAGGCCCAGGTCGGCGCCGTTTTAACCAAGGATACCCGGATCATCTCCATCGGGTATAACGGGCCGCCTGCCGGTACTCACAACTGCGACGAAGAGTGGCCGCTTACCGGCTGTGCACGCGATGCTAAGGGCAGCTGTTCCTTAGCCCTGCATGCTGAGGAAAATGCCATACTGTATGCTGTAAAAAATGGTTCCCGGCTCGAAGATACCAGGCTGTATGTTACCCTGTCGCCCTGCCTGCCCTGTGCAAGGCTTATTTATGCGGCGGGCGTAAAACAGGTGGTTTACAAACATTCCTACGCCGCCTATAAAGGCTTGCCGCTGGATGAAGGCGTAGATTTTTTAAACCGGTTCGGGGTTGATACATATCAGTTCGATGAAGCATTAGCAGCTGGTCCTTTGTAAGTCATCTCCCCGGGTGTGGATACTTTATGAAGTTCTTGCTCTTATAAGAGGTTTAGATGAGGCTGTTGCTTCATTCTCCGCCAATGGCAGGCGCCATTATTCTATTTCAAAAATGGCTTTACTTTGTCCAGTGCAAATTGCAGCTGCTGCTCAGGTGTAATATTGGTGTTATCCAAAATTATGGCATCGCTGGCCCTGATAAGGGGACTTTCCTTGCGGGTGGTATCCGAATAATCGCGGTGTGCAATGTTTTCAAACACGCTTTCTAAGGTGATATCAGGGTTTTTGGGCAGCAGCTCTTTGTAGCGGCGCTCAGCCCGCACTGCAGGGTCGGCGGTCATGAACAGTTTTACCTGGGCATCAGGAAACACAATGGAGCCAATATCCCGGCCATCCATCACTATATTTTTAGATTTAGCCATACGCTGCTGCTGCTTTACCATCTCCAGGCGTACCTGCCTCAGTGCCGATACGGCGCTTACATTTTCAGAAACCGGCATCCACCGTATTTCCTCCGACACTTCCTCGTCGTTCAGTGTAATATGCGTTTCATAATCGCGCGAATGGAAATTAAGATGGATGTTTTTAAGGGCTTCGCTGACCTGCTCATCGTTATGCAGATCAACACGGTTTCTTAAAAAATACAAGGTAACAGCCCGGTACATGGCGCCGCTGTCCACGTAAATAAAATGCAGGCTTTTGGCCAGTGCTTTGGCCAGTGTGCTTTTTCCGCAGGATGAGTACCCATCAATGGCTACCACAATATTGTTGCTCATCGGGGTACTAAGGTACAAAAATAGGCTGTAGTTTTTGTGGCGGGCGGTTTTAAAGGTACTTTTGGGAAATGAATATCAGTAAGGAGGCGCTGCAAAAGGAAATAGTTTATCGTACCGCCCGCAGCGGGGGCAAAGGCGGGCAAAATGTGAATAAGGTGGCCAGTAAGGTTGATATTCTGTTTTCTGTCGCTGGCTCCGCGCTGTTTAATGAGGAAGATAAGCAGTGGCTGCAAACCCGTTTAGCCGGCAAGATAAATAATGATGGCAACATCCAGATTGTGAGTGAAGAGGAGCGGAGCCAGTACCTGAATAAGCAAAAGGCTGTTGACCGCCTGTATGCAATGCTGATACGTGCCTTGCAGCGGCCTAAAATCCGCAAGGCTTCGCAGCCCGGTAAAGCCGCCAGGGCCAAAAGGCTCGATCAGAAACGTATCCAGTCTGTAAGGAAGCAGCTGCGCAAAACTAATTTTGATTTTTAATGGAAGCGATACAGGACAGTAACGCTTCCCCACTGATGCTTGCGGAACATTTCCTTTACATCTTTAGTATGGTAAACCGCGGCGGCATCAAGTACCAGCCGCTTGCCGGCGTAGGCAATTCCCCACTGCTGGCTATACACAAAGCGTTCAGGGTTCAAAGTTATTTCATCGGGCCCGGCCGGATGGGTTCGAAACAGGCTGCCCTGCACGGTGGCATCATAAGCAACATAATTAAGCATTGGCTTAAAGTAGGCAAATAGCTCGTAGCGGTGCAGCGGCGCACTGTTTCCTCGCTGTATAGCTGTACTCTGTGTAGTAACCGAATTAAACAGCTGGTTAAATAATCCCAGCCGTATTACCGGCCCCAGGCCTGCACCAGTAAAACCATTACCCAAATTGGCATAGCTGGCCAGAGAAAGGTCAACTGCCGAGACGCGCAGCAGCAGGCGGTTGTAGGCGGCAGACAAGTTAAGCTCCGCATCATTCCTGATCTGGTAGCGCCAGCCGTCGGGATGGTAAAAGCCAAAAGTTTTGTGAATTAAGTCCTGCGTTTCCTTGCCCAGCGCATCAGGGCCAACCACGCCAACCTGGGCGCCCAGTTTCAGGCTGCTTTCATCCTTATATAATAAATTCAGCGTAGAGCCGATATACAGGTAAGCCGCAAAGGGGCGGTCAATATATGCTGCCGAAGGTACATTGGCTGCCTGCGGGTTAAACATTTTTTGCCCGGCCTCAAAACCCAGAACCTTGTTCTGCAGGCGGGTGCTGTCGGTTATTGTTACAGGCAGCGCATGGCGGTAGTATAAAAATATGCCGTTAGTATAATAACGGTCGGATCCCTTGCCTAAGTAAGAGTCGTTTTCAGTAGTTAAACCAGCCTCGCTGCTATGGGTTTGTGCCTGAAGCCGGCTGATACCGGTGATAAAAAGCAGCAGAAGCAAAAATTTATATCTCATATGGCAATGGAAGTATGCGCTAAAATAATTAAAGCCAGACATTTATCCGGCTTTGAGTGTAAACAGGTGCAATAAAATTACAAAATTGAAACGCATTATTGTAAAGTACAGCGAAGCGGCAGCCCGGCTCAGCGCCTTGCAGGAGTTTTGTAAAGGCACGCCCTGCCAGGGAAGGTTTTACGGCCGCCGGCAGGAACTGCTCAGCCCCTCTAAATAACGCAGTATTAAGTATTTAATGTAGCACCGGCTGTGTATCCGGTTTTACTGTTAAATCCAGTGGTTCGTCAACCTGGTCGTTGAGCAGGGCCAGATTAATAACCTCGCGCATCTCCTTTACATAATGGAACTGCAGATTTTTAATGTAACCTTCCTTAATATCCAGTATATCCTTGCGGTTTGATTCGCATAAAATAACTTCCCGGATGTTGGCCCGCTTGGCCGCTAAAATCTTCTCCTTGATACCGCCTACAGGCAGTACACGGCCGCGCAGCGTTATTTCACCCGTCATGGCTAAATGCGGCTTAATTTTACGCTGGGTATAAGCGGAGGTTAAGGCCGTAAGCATAGTAACACCTGCCGAAGGGCCGTCTTTCGGTGTGGCGCCTGCCGGAACGTGCACATGCACATCCCACTGCTCAAACACTTTGAGGTCGATGTTAAAGTAGCCGGCATGCGCCCGCAGGTAAGCCAGGGCAATAGCGGCCGACTCCTTCATGACGTCGCCCAGGTTACCGGTTAGGGTAAGGCGGCCCTTGCCGGGGCTCAGGCTGGCCTCAATGAACAGAATATCGCCGCCAACCTGCGTCCAGGCTAAGCCGGTAACTACACCGGCCACCTCGTTGCCTTCATATAAATCCTTGTCAAATATAGGAGCGCCTAATATCGTTTCCACATCAGCTTTGCTCACTACCGGGTTGTAGGGCTCTTCCAGCGCAATGTGCTTGGCCACGCCGCGAACAATGGAACCTACCGTCTTATCCAGCGAACGCACACCCGATTCACGGGTATATTCCTCAATCACCTTTTCTAAAATGTCATTCTTGATGGTCACCTCCCGGGGCTTTACGCCATGAGCTTCGCGCTGCTTGGGCAGCAGGTGCTGCCTGGCAATCTCAATCTTTTCTTCAATGGTATAGCCGTTTACCTCAATAATTTCCATACGGTCGAGCAAGGCGGGCTGTATGGTACTCAGCGAGTTGGCGGTGGCGATGAACATAACGTTCGACAGGTCAAAGTCCAGCTCTACATAGTGGTCGTAAAAGGTGCTGTTCTGCTCCGGGTCCAGCACTTCCAGCAGCGCTGATGAAGGGTCGCCCCGGAAGTCGTTACCCACCTTGTCAATTTCATCGAGAATAAATACCGGGTTGGCGGCGCCCGCCTTTTTGATAGACTGTATAATGCGCCCCGGCATAGCCCCGATGTAGGTTTTGCGGTGGCCTCGTATCTCGGCCTCGTCGCGTACGCCGCCCAGCGCCATGCGCACATAGCGGCGGCCCAGGGCTTTGGCTATAGATTTGCCCAGCGAGGTTTTACCCACGCCCGGAGGGCCTACCAGGCAAAGGATGGGCGCCTTCATATTATGCTTTAGTTTCAGCACAGCCAGGTACTCAATGATGCGGTTCTTTACCTTATCCAGGCCAAAATGGTCTTTGTCCAGTATTTTTTGCGCCCTCTTCAGGTCGAAATTGTCTTTAGTAAATTCACTCCAGGGTAAATCAAGCAATAGTTCCAGGTAGTTGATCTGTACCGAGTAATCAGCAGCTGCGGGATTCATACGCTGCAATTTTTCAAGCTCCTTGCCGAAGTGGTCGTTTACCTCCTTAGCCCAGTGCTTTTTACGGCTGCGGCCGCGCAGATTTTCAATTTCCAGGTCGGGTGAGTTACCGCCCAGCTCTTCCTGAATGGTTTTAAGCTGCTGATTTAAAAAATAATCGCGCTGCTGCTTATCCAGGTCGGTGCGTACCTTGGTCTGTATCTGGTTTTTAAGTTCCAGCATCTGCAAATCAGTAGTCATGTGCTCCAGAACCATCCTGGCCCGGTCGCGCAGATTGTCTATTTCCAGCAGCTGCTGTTTGGCCGCCATATCGGCGTTCATGTTGGAAGAAATAAAATTGATCAGAAATGAAGTGCTTTCAATATTTTTAATGGCAATGCCGGCTTCACTGGGAATATTGGGCGATAACTGAATGATGCTCATGGCCATATCCTTGATAGAAGAAACCATAGCCTTAAACTCCTTGTCTTCCTTGGTTTTGGCCTCTTTGAAGGCCTCAACCGAAGCCCTGATGTAAGGTTCGCTCTGTATTTCTTCCTTCAAAACAAAGCGTTTTTTACCCTGCAGTATAACGGTAGTATTACCATCGGGCATTTGCAGCATTTTTACAATGAGGGCAGTAGTGCCTACATTATTAAGCTGGCTAAAGGTAGGGTCTTCAATACTTACATCCTGCTGCGAAACCACGCCCACCAGGCGTTCGCCTTTGTTGGCATCGCGTATCAGTTTGATGGATTTATCGCGGCCAACGGTAATGGGTATTACCACGCCGGGGAAAAGTACGGTATTGCGTAAAGGTAAAATAGATAATACTTCGGGCACCTGCTGGTTGTTCATTTCCTCCTCATCCTCAGACGACATCAGCGGAAAAAATTCCGATTCTTCGTTGATGATGGGCAAAGCATTACTAAAATCAAAGGGGTTAAAACTCATCGGGGGCCTGTATATAAAAAATTAACGTCATGTTGTCAGTACCCGCAGGTACCGGAGGGGCAAAAATACGGTAAAAAACTATCTTATTTTTTACCTGTTATATATTTCAATACATGTGCCAAGCACGGAATGGCAGTTTTAAGTGTTTATTAAAATAGGCAAATTGCTGATTTACAGTATTTTGAAACAGAGAAATAGTTGAACCAGTGGCATAATTGAATAAAAACAGGTGCTAAAACGACAGCAGCCCAAAATATATTGCGTAATTCATTAGTATAGCAGGAAAGTTTTCCACAATTTGTAACTTACATAAAATAAATAGTTGCATTAAAAGTTAATGTAGTATTAAATTTGTTACCAAACATGGCTCAGATGCGGTTATCAGTAGTCCTGTCATTTATCATTTTTTCCTCAATCGGAGCAAATGCCCAGAATGCTTATGTAAAGCTAGGGCAGCAGGCTCTGATTAACGGCGATTTTAAAACGGCGGTGCATCAGCTGGAGAGGGCCTGTTTTGTTGACTCGACCAATGCCTACGCATTTTTGATGCTGGGTTACTCTTACTACCACAGCGAAAACTACCGGAAGTCGGTTACCGCTTATTCAAAGGTCATTTCTATTAAGCCTACAGATGCCGATGCTTACTACTGGCGCTCGCGTGCCAAAAGCTACCTGGCCAGGGATATTACTATACCGGCAGAGGAAAAGGAAAAAAACCTGTTAGGCGCCATTCATGATTTAACTACTGCCTTAACGCTGGCGCCTATTGAAACCCGCTTTTACCAGGTGAGAGGTATAGCCTACCGTGAATACGGAGTTTTTAAACTTCAGAATACTTCAAAGCTGTATGATCGCCAGCGCGGTATAAGCGCCCTGAAGGCTTCCATCAGTGACCTGAACAAGGTGCTGGCCGAAAACCCGGGCAGGGATGATATTGCCACGCAGATATCGCTATCCAAAGAAAAATTATACAGCGTGCAGCAGGGCCGTAATTAGGAAGCAGTGACAACGGTATATGATGCGTGTTGTAATAATGATGCGTGGTTCTTAACAATCTTGAAAGTCAGTAAATGGCTTAAAACTCCTTTACCGTTTGATGACGCCCTTAATCAGGTAGCGGTTGGTGCCGATTAACCGGATGGTCTGCTTCTTTTCGATCTGATACAATGAATCAGGATAGTAAGTTAATTTCTCGGCAGAGGTGTACAGCAGGTTATGGGTGCTGTTGTTGATTAAAATCCACTTTACCTTTTGCGTGGCGCTATCCCGGCTGATCGCTATACGGCGCGTAATCAGCTTAGGATCGAGCGCGGTATAAACAGTGAAGCCGGTTGTAACCTGGCTGCGGTAGCTATGCCGCCAGGCTGGTTTATTAATGTCAGATTGGCTGAACGGGCTCAGCTCCTGCCCCCAGTTGCCGATAGTGACCTGTTTGGTTTCCTGCTCATCATTGTGCATTACCGTTTTGGTAACCAGCGGATGCCGTTGCGTTAAGCGGGCCGAGTCGGCTTTGAAAAAGCCCTTCAGGTTAAAATACTGGCTGGTGGCGGCAGTTTCCTTAATGTCCGGTTTGCATGCTGCCAGGCTTGCCGCCAATGCCAGGCCTGCTGCCAGCCATGGCAGAACCGGGGGTTTACACCAATACATTACCCGTCATTTCTGGTGGGATGCCTACACCCAGCATTTTCAATATCGTAGGGGCAATGTCGCCCAGCTTGCCATCCTTTACGGCAGTAACATCCTTATCAATCACAATACAGGGCACCAGGTTGGTACTGTGGGCCGTGTTGGGTGAGCCATCGTCGTTCACCATGTAATCGGCGTTGCCGTGGTCGGCAATAATAATGAACGAGTATCCGTTGGCCAGTCCGGTTTCAACTACGGCCTGTACACAGGCATCTACCGTTTCGGCGGCCTTCACTACGGCTTCAAACACGCCGGTATGGCCTACCATGTCGGTATTGGCAAAGTTGAGGCATATAAAATCGGGCCATCCGCTTTGCAGTTCAGGCAAAATGGCATCCCGAATGCCCGGGGCGCTCATTTCGGGCTGTAAATCATAAGTAGCCACTTTAGGCGATGGAACCAGCAGGCGCTTCTCATTGGTAAATTCCCTTTCACGCCCGCCTGAAAAGAAGAAGGTTACATGCGGATATTTTTCGGTTTCGGCAATGCGGATCTGATTCTTGCCGGCATATTGCAGCACCTCACCCAGAGTTTGCACCAGATCGTCCTTGGTAAATACCACCTGAACGCCCTTGAAGGTATCGTCGTACGTCGTCATGGTGATGTAGTGCAGCTGCAAGGGGTGCATGTTTTGCTCCGGAAATGATTTCTGGGTTAAGGCCATGGTGATTTCCCGCCCGCGGTCGGTACGAAAGTTAAAGCTGATCACCACATCGCCGTTTTTAATAACGGCTACCGGCTGCTCATCAGCGCCGGTAATCACTATAGGCTTAATAAATTCATCAGTAACCCCCTCATTGTACGATTGCTGTATGGCTTCGCTTATGTTATGCGTAGGCGCGCCGGTACCGTTCACCATAAGGTCATAGGCCAGTTTTACGCGCTCCCAGCGGTTGTCGCGGTCCATGGCATAATAGCGGCCTATAACCGAAGCCAGCTTTACCGGCTTATGGCTAATGTACTGCTCCAAGTCGGTAATGTAGCCCAGGCCCGAGTTGGGGTCAGTATCGCGGCCATCCAGAAAGGCGTGGATATACACGTTTTTCAAATCGTACTCGCCTGCGGCATCGCAGAGGCCGCGCAGGTGCCTGGTATGGGCATGTACGCCGCCGTCGGATACCAGGCCGATAAAATGCACGTCCTTATTGTTCTGCCGGGCGTATTCAAAGGCTTCCTTCAGCACCGGGTTGGTTACCAGCTCGTGATCGTCCACCGCTTTGTGGATGCGGCCCAGCTCCTGGTAAACCACGCGGCCGGCGCCTAAGTTCATGTGCCCTACCTCCGAGTTGCCCATCTGCCCTTCGGGTAAGCCTACAGCAATGCCCGAAGCTACCAGCCTGGAGTTGGGATACTGCTGCAGCAGGGAATCGAAAAAGGGCGTATGGGCGGTAAAAATGGCGTTCGAGCTGTCCTCGCGGCCATAGCCCCAGCCATCTAATATTAATAAAGCTACTTTTTTATGCTGTTCCACCTTGCAAATATAAGCGGCTTGCAGGAATTATGATGACAAGGAGAGGATAAAAAGGTGCGGGGGGTTATTCAAGCCCTGCTGTTT
>CAXTAP010000012.1:32463-46445 GCA_964241965.1 uncultured Mucilaginibacter sp. | reverse complement strand
TGGCTCAGTACTGGAACCTGAGATACCCCTTTGTGGACGGGCAAGGCAACTACGGCTCTATTGACGGCGATGAACCGGCAGCTATGCGTTATACAGAGGCCAAGCTGCAAAAAATCGCCGAGGAAATGCTGGCGGATATCAACAAAGACACGATTGACTACCAGCTGAATTTTGATGACTCACTGGAAGAGCCAACTGTATTGCCGGCTAAAATTCCGAACCTGCTGGTTAACGGAGCTTCGGGTATAGCGGTGGGTATGGCCACCAACATGGCGCCGCACAATTTAACTGAAGTTATTAATGCTACCATTGCTTATATAGATAATCGCCAGATAGAGGTAGCTGAACTGATTAAATATGTAAAAGGGCCCGACTTTCCAACAGGCGCAATTATTTATGGTGTAGAAGGTATTCGTGAAGCGTTTGAAACAGGCCGCGGCCGTATTGTAATGCGGGCGCGGGCGGAGATTGAAACCTATAACGGCGAGCGTGAGCGTATCATTGTTTCGGAAGTGCCTTACCAGGTGAATAAATCGCAGATGATTGAGCGCACCGCTGAGCTGGTTAATGAAAAGAAGATTGAGGGTATCACTGCCATCCGCGACGAATCGAACCGTGAGGGCATCCGCATTGTTTATGAAATTAAGCGCGATGCCAATGCCTCTATCGTACTTAACAATTTATACAAATATACCGCCCTGCAAACATCATTCAGTATTAATAACATTGCGCTGGTACATGGCCGGCCCATGCTGCTTAATCTGAAGGATATGATCCACTATTTTGTGGAGCATCGCCACGATGTGGTAGTACGCCGTACCAAATTTGAGCTGGCCGAAGCACAAAAGCGGGCGCACATATTAGAAGGTTTACTTATTGCACTTGATCACTTAGATGAGGTTATCCAGCTAATCCGCAGCTCCAACACCCCTGAAGAAGCCCGCGACAGTCTGATACAGCGTTTCGGACTGAGCGAAATTCAGGCGCGCGCTATACTGGATATGACGCTAAGGCGATTAACCGGCCTGGAGCGGGATAAAATTAAAGATGAATACGCAGAGCTGATGAAGCTGATTGATTACCTGAAATCAATTTTAGATGATGAAGGGCTGCGTTATCAGATTATTAAAGATGAACTGCTGGATGTGCAGACCCGCTTTGGTGACGAGCGCAAAACAGAAATTGTGCATTCGGCTGCCGAGATGCAAACCGAAGATTTCATTGAAGATGAGAATGTAGTGATCACCATTTCGCATGAAGGCTATATCAAACGTACGCCTTTAACCGAATACCGTGTACAGGCCAGGGGAGGCAAGGGCGCTATCGGCAGCAATAGCCGTGATGAGGATTTTATCGAGCACTTACTGATTGCCTCAAACCACAATTACATGCTCTTCTTTACTGAGGCAGGGCGGTGTTTCTGGCTGCGGGTTTTTGAAATCCCGGAGGGTACACGCACCTCTAAAGGCCGCGCCATTCAAAATATTATTAATATTCCGAAGGAAGAAAAGATAAAGGCTTACATCAAGGTAGTTAATCTGAAGGATCAGCACTACCTCGAAAATAACTTTATCATTATGTGTACCGCTAAGGGTATCATTAAAAAAACATCGCTGGAAGCGTATTCACGTCCGCGCGCCAATGGCATTAACGCTATCAATATTAACGACGGCGATACTTTACTGGAAGCTACACTCACTACCGGTACGAGCGAAATTGTAATGGCACTGAAGTCGGGGCGGGCTATCCGCTTTAATGAATCAACTGTAAGGCCGATGGGTCGTACTGCTACCGGCGTTCGCGGTATAACGCTGGAGGATGAGCAGGATGAAGTGGTGGGCATGATTGCCATTAATGATCCCTCAACTACAGTGCTGGTAGTATCTGAAAAAGGTTATGGCAAACGTACTGATATTGACGATTACCGGGTAACCAACAGGGGAGGGAAGGGCGTAAAAACCATCAGCGTAACTGAAAAGACAGGAAAACTTGTTGCCATTAAAGATGTTACAGATACTGACGATTTAATGATTATCAATCGTTCCGGTATCATAATTCGCATTGCGGTAAGTGAAATGCGCACAATGGGCCGAGCTACACAAGGCGTACGTTTAATTACCCTGAAAGGTAATGATGAGATTGCATCTGTAGCTAAAATTGAGCACAGCGAAGAGGAAGAGCTGGAACAAGCGCTGGGTGAAGCAGGCGTGCAGATTGAAAATGCTGCCGGTACGCAAACCGATGCCGAAACCACCAGGCAAACTGATGATAACGATAACCAGAATGCCGAACCAGAAAATGAATAAATATGTTATGCCGTAAAGCATTAATATTATTTGCCCTGTTATTTACCACAGCAGCTGCCTATTGCCAGTCGGAAGCGATGAAGGCAGTAGTGAATAACCTTGCATTTTATAAACAGAAATCAGATCTGAACTATCTGAGCAAGGCTAAAAAATCGGTGGACAGCCTTATTGTTACTAAGGCTGATTCATCAAACCTGCAGAAAAATGTTTATAAAGCGCTGGTTTACACCAGTATTGCTTATCTGGATTCTACCAATAAATTAAATCAGCCTGCCGATTTTGTACCGAAAACGGCGGCGCTGGTTGATAAAATATCCGCAAGGCCGGGAAGCTATAAATATCAGGCGGAGATCGGCTTTTCAAAGCGCTGCATGGCCAATGTATTTATAAGGCAGGGTTTTGATCAAATCTATCGTTCAGACTTTTATCAGGCGCTGAGACAGTTTCAAAAAGCCCAGAGCTATGTGCCTTCATTTTCTCCGCTTAATGCCTACATCGGTTACGTTTACAGCAAAAGCGGTAACTTAACAGAGGCGGCAAAATATTATCAGCAGATACTTAGCAGCGACAGTACAAAAGCCGAGTATATTGAAGCTACATCAAGCATTTATAAACAAATGGGGGATACGGCTAAAGCAATAGCTGTGCTTCAGCACGGAGTTAAAATACTGCCACAGGATAAAAACCTGCTGCTTGATGTGGCCAACATCTACAGTAATCAAAAGGAGTACAAGTTACTGCAGCCAATACTGCCAAAACTGCTGGATGCCAATCCATCAAGCGCTGAGACTGCTTTTATTGCAGCTGATTGTTATGACCATTTGAACCAGCCGGATAAGGCGGAATCATTGTACATGCGGGCTATTGAACTTAATGGCGCCGCTTATGCACCCGTATTCAATCTGGGTTTATTGTATTTAAAACAAAGTACACTAAAACATGATCCAAACAGTTTACAAAATATGAACCGTGCTATTCAATGGCTTGAAAAAGCCAACGAAATTTTGCCGAACAATGTTAACTGCCTGCAGGTGCTGCAGATAGTTTACAGTAAGGCCGGCAACACAGATCAGCTCAACAGAGTGAATTATAAACTACATCAATTAACTAACTAAAACTTTATGAAAATCAAATTTTTGATGACAAGCCTGTTAGGCTTAACTACGGCAGCAACGTTTGCCCAAAAATCAGAATTAAACAATGCACAAACGCAGTTTGATAAGTATGAAACCATGCGCGGTACTACTGCAATGGCAGCAATGGCCAGTACCAGTATCAATGATGCTAAAACATCAATAGATAAAGCTTCTGTAAATGAAAAAACAGCAGCTCTGCCGCAAACATATGCGCTAAAGGGAGCTATCTATTCGGCTTTGGCTGTAAAAGATACCGTTGCTTCAACCTCACAGCCGCTGTTCACTACGGCAGAAGAAGCACTTAAGAAAGCCAAGGATGCTGATAGCAAGGGTGAATATGCCAAGCTGATTAAAAATTCAAACTTAAACTTAGCGCAATACAAACTTACGCAGGGAGTAAAGCAATATCAGGCTCAGCAGTTCGACCAGGCGTACAAATCATTTGATTATTATAGAACTGTATTGCCTGATGATACAAACGCTATTTATTATACTGCATTGGCAGCGGCCAATTCAAAAAACTATCCGGCTGCTATTACTAATTACAATAAACTGGTAACCACTAATTTTTCTAAAAAGGCAGCTGTTTATAATGATTTAACTAATGCCTACCTGATTAGCAAGGATACTACTGCTGCTTTAAAAACAATTGGTGATGCGCTGGTCAAATATCCCAACAATGCTGATTTACGCCGGGAGGAAATTGAAATTGGCTTGCAGCAGGGCAAGGCCTCACAAATTATTGACAAGACCCAAGCTGCTATAGCAAACGACCCGAAAAATAAATCCTTATATTATTACGCCGGCCTGGCTTATTCAAGTGTTGCAGAGAACATGAACCCATCAAAAACTAAAGATGCGGCCAGCAGAAACACGATGATACAAACCAGGGCAGAAAATTACAGTAAAGCTGCTGACATGTATAAAAAGGCTTTAGATATTGATCCTAACTACTTTGAAGCAAACCTTAATATGGGTTATGTACTCATGAGCCCCGCCATTGATGCCTATAATGCCGCAAATAAGCTGCCTACATCACAGCAAAAAGCCTATGATGCCGCTTTGGTAAAAGTGAATGCTCAGGTTGATAAAGCTAAGCCATATCTGGATAAAGCATTGGCAAGCGATCCAAAGTCGCAAATAGCATTAGCTAACCTTAAAAATTATTATCTGATAAAAAAGGATAATGCACATGTTGCAGAAATCACCAAGAGAATAAACGGACAGTAGTATAAAAGGGGATGTTTAAATCCCCTTTTATATTCAAACATTTACTTAACATAATGTTAATTATGAGAAAAATAATAAGTCGTATTTAATTGCAGCAATGCTTATAAAACAGCACATTTTATTTCAGAGACGCATTAATAGCTTTAGCTGAATCCAGATGCATTTGCAGTTTACCAAGGTTCCTGTCGGTAAAGTTTTTCAGAATTACACTGGTATTTTCACCGGCATCATGAAACATCTCAATAACCTTTTCGTGGTCGGCAATCATCATTTGCATGTATGCCTTATCAAAGTCTGCGCCTAATTTTGCAGATAGTGCATTCAATGCGGTTTGATGTTCCTGCTTTATAGAATCGGTAAGAATAACTGCTTTTTCGTTGGCAACCTTTTTAAGCTCGTTACCTACGGCGGTATGGTCGGTAATCATCATTTTCGCATAATTAATTACCCGGGAGTTTTGCGAATTTTTTTTTGCTAATGTTGCTGCTGCGATTTCTGTTTTACCTGCCTCATTGGCTTGTTTTACGAAACTGAATCCCTGATCATCAAGCTTTGTTTTATAATTAAAGTTATGTGCTCTCTTGCTATTACAAGCCTGCATAAAACAAAACGAAAAAATAAGCAAGCCAAAAAACAGTAATCTTTTCATGTTCAGATTGTTTGAGGTGATAATAATATAACAAGTTTTCAGTTAAGTGGTTTACTTTAACCACATATATAATAAAATACTTATTATGAAAAAATCATCAGTCTGAACGGTCTTCAGGCTAAATTGCGGCCTGCATTTACAATACCATATACTGTTCTTACTACCAGCTTTTTATAAATTTCTTTTTGCCTGTCATCGGTGGTATTCTGTAATTGCTGCAGCGCATAATGCTGTATAATAACCAGCGGCAGTACAATGCGTTCGCGCAAAGCAATTGAACGTTTTTCAACCGGCGACTCCTGCATCAGCATTTCGGTGTCAGTAAGCGCTAAAAGCATTGCTTTTGTAAGCTCAAATTCATCTTTCAGCATAAGCCAGAACCCGGCATACTGTTCATTGTGCTCTAAGTGAGCTGTAATTCTGAAATCGGATTTTGACATGGACATCATGCAATTGTCCAGCATTGTTTTGAAAAATCCTGATTGATGATACAGCTCCTGAACTTCATGCCAGTGCCCGGCATCTTTCACTTTTTGCAGCGCTGTGCCAACACCATAGAAACCGGGAATGTTTTGCTTTAACTGGCTCCAGGCAGTAACAAAACTGATAGCCCGCAAATCCTCCAGCTTCAGCGGCCCATCGGCATTGCGTTTAGTTGGCCGGCTGCTGATATTAACTGCCGATAGCAGCTTCAGCGGACTTAAATTTTCCAAGTAAGAAGTAAATACCGGATTGACGCGCAAATCCTTAAAAAGCTGATAGCTGGTATCAGCCATCATTGATATTAGTTCTTTGTGCCGGTCATCCAGCAAATCATTGTGTTCGGGATGCAAAGCCGAAATTAAACCCGCATTCAGCAGTTGTTCAATATTGAACCGGGCGGTTTCCACGGATCCATACTGCGAACTTACAGTTTGACCTTGTATGGTTAATTGAATGTGCTCATTGGCTATTTCGCGCCCCATAGCGGCGTAAAAACGATGCGTTTTGCCCCCGCCCCGCGCCGGGGGGCCTCCTCTCCCATCAAAAAAGGCTAAATCAATATCATACTTGCGTGCTATGGCCGTTAATTCAACCTTTGCCTTGTAAATTGACCAGTTAGCCATCAGATAGCCGCCATCCTTTGTACTGTCTGAAAAACCAAGCATAATGCTTTGATGGTTACCGCGCATTTTTAAATGCTGTTTATAATAGGGATGCTGGTAAAGTGTTTCCATGACAGTGGCTGCATCGGCAAGGTCAGTCACTGTTTCAAACAGCGGCATAAAATCAATGCTTAAATTTTCTTTTTGCCATCCGGTCCATAAAAACAGATTCATTAGTTGCAAAATATCTGAAGCCTGCTGGCAATTGCTGATAATAAAGCGGTTGCAGGCCTTTTCACCATTACTCTGCTGAATTTGCTTCATCAGCCTGATGGTACAAAGCGTGTCCTTAACTAACGGATCGGCATTTGCATCCGTATTGCAGTCAAAATCGGCGCTGTTGAAAGGAATTACGTTAACCTTTTCGTGCTCGCTTAAATTTATATAGTCATCCGGCAAACCGGTTTCTATTTCGGGTCTGCTTTTGCAATATTCAACCACCTTGCGCAGCACCCGGCTGTCTTGCCTGATGTCGAGCGTGGCAAAATAACACCCATACAAACGTACTTTTTCTATAAGGTTAATTACAATGTCAGTAAAAAGCGCATCATGGTCTTTGTTCAAAATCTCAGTAATAGCCTGCAGGGTGCTTAGCATCTCCTGCTGTAAATTCTCCGGATTTTCAGTGGGATTAAAGGCATTCTGGTAAAACAGATTATCCAGTTTATCCATGTAATGCTCCACACCTCTGAATGTTACCCGGCGCTTCAGCAAGCGGTAATCCCGGTAATAGCATCTGAAGATGATCTGGCGCAGCATGGTTGAAACCGTTTTGGTGGATTCTGTAGTAACGTTTGGGTTACCGTCACGGTCGCCCCCGGGCCAGAAACCAAGTTCAAGCACCTGATGGTTGGAATTGTCTGTACCGAATTCCTCGTCAATGCGCGTTTGTATGGCAGCTGCAGTATGATAGAAGACATTTTCTAAAAACCAGATAAGGCTCATCGCCTCGTCCACAGGGGTAGGCGATTTTTGATTAAAGAAAGGGGTTTTTCCTAATTGCTGCAGCAATTGGTTTACCAAGGTAATATCATTTAATTTCAGGGCCTCAATTAAATCCGTCATGATGCCCAAAACGGAGCTTGGATAAAACTGTGTAGGATGCGCAGTGAGCACCAGGCGCAGTGAAAAGCTTTTAAGTTTTTCCTTAACCTTATTAAAGGTTGCCGTATTTGAACCGGTAAACTGCAAAAGGTTCTGAAAAGTTCCGCTGTCGTCGGGCCGGTTTAATTTGCTGAAGGAGGAATCTTCAATGGCATCAAATAATACAACCTGCCGCTCAATATACTGAATAAACCTGAACAGCCGGTTTACCTGCTCTTCATGGTCTATTTCAGGAGTGTACTTTTCAAAAAACGATTTAATGATTTCGGCCGGCGCTGTTAATTGTGCTGTTTCCTTTTCACAATGAGCGCTGAAAAACGGCAACAATATACCGGTATCTTTAACCTGGTAAAACGGCAAGGTTAAGAACAGGCTATTATATAAATCAAACCGGGTAACTATTTCCTGATTGAACAGCGCTTCCTTAGGGTTTATTTTTTCAACGGATGACATGAGTACTAAGTAATAACAAATTGTTGAAATTAGTGCGGTTGTATTTAAATTTAACAAACCTCATTTCATATTCAATGGTTAGTTTTGAAATAACCATTTTGAAACATCATGCAGGCAGATTTATGTAATTTTACCTGTTATAACAGTAAATAGTAAATGACTGCAAAAACACGGGAAATCAAAAGTTTTTTTTTCAGTCAATATTTTTCTGATGGTTTGCGCATAACTTTAGGAATTCTTTTGCCTGCGCTGATCTTCGCACAATTCAACAAGCTCGACATAGGATTAACTATCTCACTTGGTGCAGTTTGCCTGAGCGTAGTTGACAGCCCCGGCCCGGCAGTGCACAAGCGCACTGCTTTAGCTTTAAGCAGTGCGCTTGTTTTGATTATAAGTTTGCTTACAGGCTTTGCCCGGTTAAACGTAATTGTTCTCGGTATTGAAATAGCTTTGCTTTCTTTTATCTTTTCAATGTTCACAGTGTATGGCAACCGGGCCGCCTCCGTGGGTACGGCTGGTTTGCTGGTTATTATTTTTGTAATGGACAGAGGCTTGCAGGCTGGTCAGATACTAAATTATAGTCTCACTATATTTGCCGGTGCAGTTTGGTACATGCTGATGAGCCTGATTTTTTTTGGCATCCGCCCCTACCGCGCCGCGCAACAGGCTTTGGCCGAGAATATTAATGATATAGCCTCCTTTTTACGTATTAAGGCCAGCTTTTACAGAACGGATACAGATATTGAGCGCAATTATCAAAAATTAGTATTAAAACAAATTCAGGTAAGCCAGCACCAGGATGTTGTACGCGAGTTATTATTCAAGAGCCGCCTGGTAGTCCGCGAATCTACCAATATCAGCCGGATGTTGCTGCTTACCTTTGTTGATCTGGTGGATTTGTTTGAGCAAATAATGGCCACCCATTATGATTATATTACTTTGCGGGAAAAATTTGCTTCTACAGATATACTAAATAATATTGCAGCAGTAATTGACCGTATGGCTGATGAACTGGAAAATGCTGCCTATGCAATCCTGACTAACAGTATTTATAAACCCAATACTGCTTTTGTTAATGATATTGAAAAAATTAAAACTATTGTTGATGGCATAGGCGGCAGGCAGCAAGAGGTAAGCACTATTGTGTTAAAGAAAATATTGATTAATTTACGCAACCTTAACCAAAAAATACTGAACATAGGCGTTTATTATAACGCCCGGCATGGCAGCCAGCCTATGGAAAGCCGTGGCGAACTGGAGTATTCAAGGTTTGTATCCAGTCAGGAGTTCAGTCTGCAAATGATACTTGATAATCTTACCCTGAAATCGGCAGTTTTCAAGCATTCCCTCAGGGTTTGCCTTGCTTGTATAGCAGGCTTTATAATTACCAAAAGCAGTTTGCTTATCATTTGGGTTGATGCTGTTACCGGCAAAAAATTAATGTTTGGGCATCATAGTTACTGGGTGTTGCTAACCATTATTGTTATTCTGAAACCCGGATTCAGCCTTTCGAAAGAACGCAATTTTCAGCGCCTTGCAGGCACCATAGCCGGCGGACTGATTGGCATCGTAATCTTAACCGCTGTACACAACACTATGGTTCAGTTCCTGATTTTAGTGGTACTGATGATAGGTGCATATAGCTTTCAGCGTATTAATTATATTGTGAGTGTTATACTGATGACACCTTACATATTGATACTGTTTAAATTTTTGGGAGTTGGCCATTTAAACGTTGCTGAGGAGCGCATTGCCGATACGGTTATAGGTTCTGTTATTGCATTTATTGCCAGTTACACTCTCTTTCCTGCATGGGAGTACGATACCATCAGGCAAAATGCGTACGAAGTGTTAAATGCCAACATTAATTATCTGATTAAAATTGCTGAAGAAATTACAGGCAAAAAGATAAGCGTTACTGAATTAAAGCTGATCCGCAAAGATGTTTATGTAAAATCGGCCAACTTATCAGCAGCTTTTGAGCGCATGACCTCCGAACCCAAAAGCAAACAGCGAAAAGCAAAGGAAGTGCATAAATTTGTAGTATTAAACCATATTTTATCCTCTTATATTGCTACTATGGCTTCCGGCTTTTCAGTTGCAGAGCTTCATCATACGCCTGCAAATAATTTGAAGCTGATTAAGCGAAGCCTTGCTGTTTTGAATGAAAGCAGTAAAAAACTGGGTGGGGGAACGATACAGTACTCTATTGAAAAAGTGCCCGACGAGGAGAGCATTAAGCTGAACGAGGATGACAAATTTATTAGGGATCAGTTAGGTTTTATTAATAGGATCAGTAATGATATTGCCAAAACCACCGATAAACTGGTTCAGCAATAATTAAATTTTTTCTGTCAGGTGCTTCCAGTATCTCTTTGGTATATGCCGCAGGTGCAGTTTTGTATTCTTTCGGGCAGGTATATTGGCGCTTTTAAAGTAATTTTTCCACAAATCCTGATACAATCCCTCTTCCTCATTATAGGCGGATATAGCATTATCTATATAAGCAGTTGAAAAATCGAGCGTAATAAATTGGGTATCGTGTAAATCGTAATATAAGCCATAGCAGCGCTTTAAATCATAAATAATCCATTTCTGATCAGCATACCGGCTTTTAAAATGTTTATTAAGTAATGGCAACACATTAAAGTCGGGTTCAACAGCTGAATAAAAAGTTTCGTCTCTAAGCTTTTTGAACCGAATAAAGGCTTCCATCCTGTGTTTTTCGCGCCGCATCATTCTTACAATTTCAGATACCCGCATCACATATTTATTACCATAATCCTCCTCAACATTTTGAGCAGCATCAAATACATAGCGTATGTAACCCAGTAAAATATTATCTTCGCCATCAATACCGGCAAGGTGGGCTGTATATAGCCGCTGTACACCAATGGCCGATAGTTTTTGCTGCAAACCTTTCAATACGCGCGCAGCACGCCTGTCATCTGTAACAATCTGCAATACCTCCTCAAACAAGGCTGCGTGGTGCCACTGCCCTGTTTCCAGCTTTACATACCCGAGCTTACGCTCATATAATTCATATACGGCAGTTAACAGCCCCTCAAAGGTGCCGTCGTAAATCAATGTTGTCATTATTAATTTGTCAGAACAGATTAAGCTGAACTGTAGAATTCTTTAAAAATTTACTTTTTGACTCAGCCAGAATATATTGTTTAATGGCGGTTCCCGTTAAATCTCGGCGTTCATATTGAGCACTATGGCAGGTAATAAAGTATTTAGCCCGGTTAATGGATACCCCAATATTTTTCAGGTGTTCCCAGTTTAACTTTCCAAACTGCCTGGCACTTATAATTTTTTGCGCTGAAAGTACGCCAATGCCCGGAACACGTAAGATCAGCTTTAAATCAGCCGTATTAACGTTAACCGGAAATACCTGCAGGTTACGTATAGCCCATCCCAGCTTAGGATCAATTTCCAAATCCAGATGCGGCTGCTCCTCATCTAATATTTCATTTACCTGAAAACCATAAAAGCGCATAAGCCAATCAGCCTGGTACAGGCGATTTTCCCTGACCATTGGCACGCTGGTATTTAGGGCAGGTAAGCGGCTATCATTCATTACCGGTACATAACCCGAATAATAAACGCGTTTCATGCTGAAGTTTTTATAAAAATGATTGGCTACGTGCAATATCTGCCGGTCATTTTCGGGCGTAGCCCCTATAATTATCTGCGTGCTCTGCCCTGCCGGGGCAAAAGCCGGAGTTTTTTTAAACAGCTTCTTCTCATCCTGATGCAGCGTGATTTCATTTTTCAGGTAGCGCATTGGCTTAATCATTTCCTGATGGCTTTTATCAGGAGCCAGCAGTTTTAATCCGGCTTCGGTAGGCATTTCTAAGTTTATACTCAGGCGGTCGGCATAAAGGCCGGCCTCGTGCATCAGCTCATCGCTGGCGCCGGGAATTGATTTTAAATGAATATAACCATTGAAGTTATGTTCGGTACGCAGTTTTTTAGCTACCCGCACCAGGCGCTCCATCGTGTAATCAGCGTCCTTAAATATGCCCGAACTCAAAAAAAGACCTTCAATATAGTTGCGGCGGTAAAAATTAATGGTTAAGTCAACCACTTCCTGTACGGTAAAAGCAGCGCGTTTAATGTCATTGTTTTTACGTGATACACAATAGGCACAATCAAATATACAATGGTTGGTCAGCAGTATTTTGAGTAATGATACGCAGCGGCCGTCTTCTGTATAAGTATGGCAGATACCATTACTGGCATTGCCCAGCCCCTTATCTTTATTTTTGCGGTTGCTGCCGCTTGATGCGCAGGATACATCATATTTGGCAGCATCGGCCAGAATATTCAACTTTTCGGTAATACGATCTGCATTCATCATTTTCAAATTTACTAATATTTTTAGCATTTCAAATACTGTGCCGATAAAACATTGAAGTAATTTTTGGAGTTAAACGATAATGGAAAAAGTATATACAGCTGTGGTAACAGCCAAAGGCGGCCGCGATGGCCATATTAAATCATCAGACGGCGTATTGGACTTGGATTTGAAGAAACCTGCAGAAATGGGCGGCGAAGGCGGCCGCTATACCAATCCCGAGCAGTTGTTTGCCGGAGCATACGGCGCTTGTTACCTGGGCGCTTTAGGCACTATTGCCAAACATGACGGCATTGATGTAAGCGAAGCTACTGCCGAAGTACATGTAAGTTTTAACAAGGATGGCAATGCTTATGCCTTGTCCGCCGAGTTACATGTACATGTACCGGGGCAAAGCCTGGAAGAAGCGCAGCATTTAGCCGAAAAGGCTCATCGCGCCTGCCCGTACTCAAAAGCTGTAAGGGGCAATATTGAAGTGCAGGTGATTGCAGTATAAATAACAGAGTTTACAATTGTAAAAGACGAAGCAATCCTGCTGAATCTGCCTCTATTAAGAGATATATTCAGCAGGATTGCTTTTATATGATTTTTTCGGAAAGGGACGATACTGACAGAATTATTCTGCACCCTTACACTAACACCTATGTATTAAGCTATTTCTTCTTCCTGCTTCATCATGTGTTCGGGCCGGCCGTTTTTAAATGCCTTGCGCGGGGTTAAGCCCAGCAGTTCAAACATGGCCATATCAGTTTCAAAGGATGGATTCGGCGTGGTAAGCAATTTTTCGCCCATGAACAGCGAGTTGGCGCCGGCCATAAAACATACGGCTTGCTCTAACGCAGTCATTTCTGTGCGCCCTGCCGACAAGCGTACAACCGTTTTTGGCATAATGATACGGGCCGTGGCAATCATGCGCACCATATCCCAGACAGATACCCGCGGCTGATTGGCCAGCGGAGTGCCCTTCACGGGTACCAAAGCATTAATCGGAACTGATTCAGGGTGTTTGGGCAAGTTACTTAATGTTCTGAGCATGGATACCCTATCTTCTACCGTTTCACCCAAGCCGATAATGCCGCCGCTGCAAACTGTGAGCCTGGCTTTGCGCACATTTTCTAAAGTTTTCAGCCGGTCATCATAAGTACGGGTGGTGATGATGCGCTTGTAATCATCTTCAGAAGTATCCAGGTTGTGGTTATAGGCATATAGCCCTGCATCAGCCAGGCGCTGTGCCTGCTGCTCATTAAGCATGCCCAATGTACAGCAAACTTCCATATCTAAAGCGTTAACAGCCTGTACCATTTCAATTACCTTATCAAAATCCCGGTTATCACGCACTTCGCGCCAGGCAGCGCCCATGCACAGGCGCGATGCACCGCCTGCCTTTGCCTTTTCGGCAGCAGCAATCACCTCGTCCTTTGGCATTATGGCGTGTACATTTACGCCGGTATTATAGCGGGCTGCCTGCGGGCAGTAAGCGCAATCTTCTGGGCAGCCGCCTGTTTTGATAGAAATCAGCGAACTAATCTGTACTTCACTGTAGTCCTGGTTTTCGCGGTGAACGGTTGCTGCACGATAAATTAAGTCCAGCAGCGG
>CAXTAP010000012.1:26970-32363 GCA_964241965.1 uncultured Mucilaginibacter sp. | reverse complement strand
TTTAAACGTTCAAATTTATAATAAAAGCTTGGTTGCCAGCCATAGCGGCAGCAAAAACCCTATGCAATCTGTAAAGGTGGTAATAATGATGGAGGAAGCCACCGCAGGATCAATGCCTACCCGTTTCAAAATCAGCGGAATACTGGCGCCGGTAAGGCCGGCTACTACTAAATTACCCGTCATGGCTAAAAACAGCACCAACCCCAAAAGCGGGTTGGCATCATATAATAAGGCGACCAGGAAAACGATAACACCATTGCTGGCGCCGTTAATTAATCCCACTAAAAATTCTTTAAATACAGTTTTATAGGCTTGCCTGTCCGTTAAATCGTTCAGAGAAATGCGCCTTACTGTAACAGCCAGCGCCTGTGTGGCCGAGTTACCGCCCATGCCGGCAATAATCGTCATATAAGCCGACATCACGGTAAGCTGCTTCAGCGTGCCATCAAAATGCCGGATTACCGATGCAGCTAAAAATGCGGTGCCCAAGTTAATCACCAGCCAGGGCAGGCGGCTTTTAACCGCATCGCGCCAGTTGCCGCTTAACTCCTCATCTTCTGATACGCCGGATATCTTGAGAATATCTTCTGTGTTTTCCTCCTGCAGTACGTCAATAATATCATCTACCGTTACGCGGCCCAGCAATCTCATCCCTACATCAACCACCGGAATACTGGTCAGGTTATATTGGGATATGAGCCTGGCTACCTCCTCCTGATCCAGGGAGGCCTGCACATATACAAAATCTTTTTTGATAAGCTCTTGTATTTTAATGTCAGCGCGGGCCTTAATCACGTCTTTAATGGATAAGATACCTTGGAGAACATCATCACTGTTAACGGCGTAAATGGTATAAAACTCTTCCATTTCTTCCGATTGCCTGATAATTTCCTCCAAAGCCTCCTTTTTAGTTTGATGAATGTCCACCTTGATCAGGTCGGTATCCATCAGCCCGCCTGCCGTATCTTCCTGATAGTTTAATAATGCCCTGATGTTGGAGGCATCAGTTTGATCAATGTCGCCCAATACTTCCTGCTGCTCATGCTCCTCCAGCTGCGAAATGATATCGGTGGCATCATCATAATCCAGCTCTTCAATTATTTCTGACCGCTTTTCGGGATGAAGGCTAATCAGCAGATCTTCGGGATGATGCTCCTCATCCATTTCGGCAATAATCTCCGAAGCGATATCAGCAGGCAGCAGATTTATAATTCTTTCCCTGCTTTCAGCGGTTAACTTTTCAAACAGTATGGCAATTTCAGAAGCATGGTAATCCTCTAAAACCTTTTTCAAATCCTGGTCGCTGCCATCCAGGGCGGTATTAAGCCGCTGGAGGTCTGCCTTGTTGATTTCAAAGGATTGCATACTCCGGCAAAATACGGATTATAGCCAACAGTTCATAAAAAAGGTAGTTAACTCTTCTTCCGTTAATTGTGTTTAAAAAAAACAATTAACCCGTCTTTATTTATTTTATAACAGCATTATTAAGCAGTTAAACCTCAAATCAAAATAAAGGATTGTTGTAAACTATCTGCAACTGGTCAGCATCTACTTTATGATTTTCAATAATATTTCCGGTTATTTTGGGTGAACGGATGCCCGAATGCAGCAATACAAGCCCTGTAAATATCCGTGCCTCATCCCACAAGTCAGCTTCAATAAAGGACTGCAAGGTTATCGCTCCGCCTTCAATAATCAGTGATTGAATATCCTGCAGATACAACTGATACAAAATATACTGCGGCACAAAGCGGTCAAAATCCTCCAATGCAATGTATTTGATTTTGCCGTTAGTGTCTGTTTTAATTTCGTTGAATACATAGGTTACCGCCGATTGGTCGAAAACATGCAATTCAGGGTTCAGCTCCAGTCTGCGGTCAATCACTACCCTTACAGGGTTTTTACCCTGCCCGTATCTTACATTCAATTGCGGGTTATCAATTGCAACCGTATTTTTCCCTGCAAGCACTGCATCCTCCTCACTGCGCCATTGATGAACCAGCCGCCTCGAAGCATCGTTAGTAATCCAAAACTGTTCCCTGCCTTCCGGCGCAAAAAAACCATCGGCTGTTTGCGCCCACTTTAAAATAATATAAGGGCGGTGATGATGCACCCTGACAAAAAAGCGTTTGTTCAATTCTTTACACTCCTGCTCCAGTACACCGGTAATAACGCGAATACCAGCCTGCTGCAGCTTTTCAATGCCCTTGCCATTGACGGCGTCGAACGGATCGCGGCAGCCAACCACAACTTCAGGAATTTGATACCCGATGATTAAATCGGCACAAGGCGGTGTTTTACCATAATGCGCACAAGGTTCAAGGGATACATAAATAGTTGATCGGCTGAGCATACTGGCAGCATCATTAAACCGTTGCAATACCTGGTTAACGGCATTGACCTCTGCATGTGCCTGCCCGTATCTTTGATGATAACCCTCTCCTATAATTTTTTCCTGATGCACGATTACAGCGCCAACCATCGGGTTCGGGCTTACATAGCCGGCTCCGAGCCTGGCAAGCTCAATACAGCGCCGCATATATTTTTCGTGAACGGACATCGCACAAAAGTAGCTTTTTATGTTTCTTTACGGCATGAAAACGGTTAAAGATGTATTTGAAACGTTTAAACAGCAATTAAACATCAACTATGATGCACTTGAATTGGAAGCTATAACTTTACTTACATTAAGCGAAGTAACCGGAAGGTCAAACGCCCAGCTTAAGGCTTTCCCCGAAAGTGAAATAGCCGAAGATCAATCAAAGGCTATTTCGATTATACTGGAAAAGTTAAAAACCGGTATGCCGGTGCAATATGCCATTGGTTATACTGAGTTTTTTGGACTGCGCTTTAAGGTTACCCCGGCAGTGCTAATCCCCCGGCCGGAAACTGAAGAATTAGTAGCCTGGATATTAGCTGAAGTTAAAACAGAAAATGTGCAGCCTGTTCGTTTTCTGGATGTCGGAACCGGAAGCGGCTGTATAGCTATAAGCTTAAAAAAATATTTGCCCAGCGTGCAGGCATGGGCCTTGGATATTTCAAAAGATGCGCTAAATATGGCCAGTGAAAATGCCCTGACCAATAACATTGATGTAAATTTTATAGAAGCTGACATTTTGGATGACCAGCTTGAACATAAATTTACCATTGACAATTACAGTATCATAGTAAGCAACCCACCCTATGTAACCGAGGCAGATCAGCAATATATGCACAGCCGGGTAATTGGTTTTGAGCCGCATACAGCTTTATTTGTAAATGATCAGCACCCGCTGATATTTTATAAGGCCATTGCGGATTTTGCTAACCTGAAGTTAACAGGCGGAGGATTGCTGTTTTTTGAGATCAATGAAAGTTATGGTGAACAGGTAGTTAATTTACTGCGGCATAAGGGATTTATCAACGTTGAGCTAAGGCAGGACATGTATGGCAAGGACAGAATGGTAAGGGCAAAGAAACAATAACAGTTAACTGCGCGGATGAAACTGAATGATGGTGCTCTTTAAATAATCGCGGTCCAGGTGTGTATATATTTCTGTGGTAGTGATGCTTTCGTGGCCCAGCATTTCCTGTACAGCACGCAGGTCAGCTCCGCCCTCAACCAAATGTGTGGCAAAGGAATGCCGGAGCGTATGCGGACTGATTGCTTTTTTCAGGCCGATATTTTCAGCCAGTTGCTTAATCATCAAAAATATATATACCCGTGTTAACCGGCTGCCGCGCCGGTTCAGAAAAACAATGTCCTCTTCTCCCTTTTTTACAACCAGGTGCACCCGTACCTGATACAACCATATCTGCAATGCCTTAATGGCTTCAGCGCCTGCAGGCACCAGGCGTTCTTTATTGCCTTTTCCAATTACTTTAATAAATTCAATATCCAGGTACAGGTTTGATATTTTTAATTCAGTTAACTCGCTCACCCTCAAACCGCAGCTATACAGCAATTCAATTATCGCTTTATTACGAATGCCCTCCGGCTTTGAAAGATCTATAGCTCCGATTAAGTTATTGATGTCATTAATACTTAATGTATCGGGCAGCTTACGCTGTATTTTCGGGCCTTCCAGCAGTTCTGCCGGGCTGAGCGTAATTTCATCTTCCGCCAGCAGATATTTGTAAAACGCCTTAATGCCCGAAATCATCCGGGCCTGCGATGAGGGTATCATGCCTGATTCATTGACCCACTGAATAAAATTCCGTAAATGCTGCAGAGTAACATTTATGGGTTTAACCGGCGGCATTAAACCTTCACTATACTGCTGCAATTTTATTAAATCGAGCGTGTAAGCCGAAACTGAATTGGCAGACAATGATTTTTCGAGCTGCAAATATCCCTGAAAGTTTTTTATGGCTGTACTCCAGTTCAATTGGTTTTGATTTTAGCGTTTTATAATTAAGTTTGGTTGATGAAGATACAAATTATCAACGGGCCAAATCTGAATTTATTAGGTATCCGCGAAAAATCAATATATGGCAGCAGCGGCTTTGAGCCTTACTTTAAACAGCTGCAGCAGCAATATCCTGATCATGAACTGCAATATTTTCAAAATAACGGTGAAGGAGAAATTATTAATAAGATTCATGCTGTCGGGTTTAGTTATGATGGTATCATTCTTAATGCCGGCGCTTACACACATACTTCAATTGCTATTGCCGATGCTATTGCAGCCATTCATATACCGGTAATTGAGGTGCATATATCAAATGTTTATAAGCGTGAAGCATTCAGGCATAAATCAGTGCTGGCAGCCAATTGTAAGGGTTTAATTGCCGGGTTCGGGCTCAATTCCTACCGGCTCGCTTTAGATAGTCTGTTATATGATCAGCAGCTAACAAATTAGTTTATTATTAAATATCTGTTTATCAAATTTTTAAGCGATTTACTTAATTCATTAACGAAATAAGCGCTGGTTTAAATCAGTGAATCTGTGCTTCCTTTTTATAAAAAAATCAGCAATGATAAGCCCTTTATAGATGCCTTTAACCGGCTGATATTTTGGCTTTGCCAGCGCTGAGCTACGTTTAAACAGAGATACAATAAAGCTTTGATGAGCCCTGCTCACCGCCCAGGCATCGCGGCGCTTTCCTTCACTTAAAAAGCGGATTAAGGCTATGGTATCTAAAATAAACCGGATAATAATTATATAAAATGCCTCGAAGAAAGGCAGATTGTTTTTAAGCAGGAAAAGGTTGTTCCTGAAATTCAGGTAGGTTTTAAAAGGGTTTTCCGTATTCAGGGTACCGCCGCCAACGTGATAAACAGTTGATTGTGCACAATACATTATTTTGCAGCCCATGCTCTTTAACCGCCAGCACAGATCAATTTCTTCCATATGGGCGAAAAAGCGTTCATCAAATCCGCCTGATTGCTTCCAGTATTTGCTTTTGATGAA
>CAXTAP010000012.1:0-26870 GCA_964241965.1 uncultured Mucilaginibacter sp. | reverse complement strand
TCAATGTCTGAATTCAGCAATACATAATAATCAGCTTCTACCTGTTTCAGCACCCTGTTGTAGCCGCCGGTGAACCCATAGTTTTCTGAATTAATAATTAGTTGAAGCTGCGGGTAATTCTTTTGCAGAAAAACTACAGAATTATCGGTTGAAGCATTATCGCCTATTACAATCTGCAGATTCGGCCATGCAGATGCTGTTACGGAAGGCAGAAATTTCTGCAGGTATATAAGTCCGTTCCAATTTAAGATAACAACGGCAACTTTAGGATAGCTGTTATTCAATGCACATCCTCCGGTTTAAACTTCCACCTGCGGTGCGACCATAACCAGTAAGCCGGCTCCTGCCTGATCATTCGTTCCAGGTATTGTACATGAGCGTTTGTAATCTCATATTCGGCGGTTAGCTTTGGATCAGTGAACATGGGTACAAAGGTACATTGATAGTAGCCTCTTTTCAGGCGCCTTATGTCACAAAAAACTACTTCACTATTAGTTGATATAGCGAGTTTCTCTACACCTAAGAAAACAGCTGTCGGCTGGTTTAAAAAATTTGTAAAGTAGTGCGCTTCTTCCCGCGAGGGCGTTTGGTCGCTTACCAGTACAGTCATGGTTAACTCATTACGAAGTTCAACCAGTTTACGCATGGTGCTTTTCATGGTTACCAGCGTGGCTCCGAAGCGCGAGCGCATATTGATAAAAAGGTTGTCAATGGTTTTATTTGATAATGGCTTGTAAACAATAATACGCTTCTCTTGAAACAGCAAACTATACCGTAAAGCCGCCAGTTCCCAGTTGGCATAATGCCCAAGCGCACCAATAACGCTATGCCCTCTTTTAAAGCTTCCTGCTGTCATCATGGCCGGATTTGGTATATACATCCTTTTTATAACTTCTTTCTCAGATATAGTTAATGATTTGATCGTTTCCAGTATCAAATCGGCCAGGAAATGAAAATATTGCTTTTCAATTTTATTACGCTCCGTTTCAGGTTTTTCAGGAAAAGCGTTCAGTAAATTTTCATACACTACTTTGCGCCTGTATTTAAGCACATAATAAAGAATGATATATAAAAAATCAGAAACAATGTAGATGAACCAGAAAGGGAAAAACGAAATGAGGTATAGCAAGCCAATGCCTAATAAAGAAAACCCTTTTTTTATCATTATTTTCGGCCGTCAATTAAGGTCACAAACATAGAAATATATGATTGAAAAAGGCGCCGTATTACCCATGTTTTATTTGCCGCCGGTTGAATATTTTGTGCGGCTAAACAAGTATAAGCCAGACATTATGATAGAGCGCGAGGAGCATTTTCCCAAACAAACCTATCGTAACCGCGCCCGTGTTTATTCGCCTGATGGCGTACTGGATTTAGTAGTCCCGGTGATTAAAGGTTCAAAAACTCATACCAGAATTAAAGATGTACGAATAAGTTACGACTTTAACTGGCAGCGCTTACATTGGATGAGTTTGCAGGCCTGCTATCGCCGTTCGGCATACTTTGAGTATTATGAAGACTATTTTGCAGGTTTTTACAGCAGTACATTTAACTACTTGTTCGATTATAATAATCAGCTGCTTGATTTGCTGTTGAAGTTATTGAAAATTAATACGTCCTTTACTTTTACCGACGATTATCAGGCCACATATCCGAACATGCAGGATTTCCGTTATTCTATACACCCTAAAAACGAAGATGAATTTGAACAGAAGCCGTACTTTCAGGTGTTTGAAGAGCGAAGAGGCTTTCTTAAAAATCTGAGCATTGTGGATTTATTATTTAACCAAGGGCCGCAGGCAGTAAATTATTTGTAACAGATATGAGCAAACCAGCAAAGCGCTTAAAGGCCAAACATAGCAAGCGTTTAGGCAATGTAGGAGATAGTCCGGGTTTAATCAGGATAGCAGAGGGCGCATTGCAACCTGTAATTCACATCTACTCTTATAACGACCATGATTTTGTGGAATCAAAAGGGAGTGATATTACTGTAGTGCTTGAACAGTTAAAAAAATGTGCCGACCACACCCACTGGGTTCAGGTGAACGGATTGGGCAGCGCCGATTTGTTTGAGCATTTAGGCGAACTGCTCAAAGTTAATAATCTTGTTTTGGAGGATATTACCAATACTCACCAGCGTGCAAAATATGATGAGTACGAAGGGTACATTTTTGTTACCAGCCGCGTTATCATTTTTAATAAACAAGAGGCAGAACTGAATAATACACAATTTTCAGCCATCGTAAAAAATAATATCATTATAAGTTTTGAAGAAACTTACGATGAGCATTTTGAAGGTGTAAAAACCCGTTTAAAGGCAGGCAAAGGCATTATCCGTACCGGCGGGCCGGGATATATGTGTTACGCCCTGATGGATACCATTATTGATGAATACTTTGTAATACTTGCTGATGTTGGCGATGCGCTGGACAGCGTTGAAGACAGGCTGTATATCAATGCTGATAAATCAATTATGTATGATGCGCAGCACCTGAAGCGGGCCGTAATAATGATGAGGCGTGCCTGCTGGCCGGAGCGCGATAAAATAAATGATATGCTGCGCAGTGATAATGCCTTGATTAAGCCCGAAGTTAAAACCTATCTGCATGATGCTTATGACCACTGCATACAGATTATGGACCTGATTGAGAGCTACAAAGAAATTACTTCAAGCATTATAGACCTTTATCTGTCTATGGTAAGCAACCGCATGAATGAAATCATGAAGGTGCTTACCATTATATCAGTGCTGTTTATACCGCTTACTTTTATTGCCGGCATATACGGGATGAACTTTGCGCGCGTTGACCCGGTTACCAATAAGGTAATGCCGGCCAACATGCCCGAGCTATACAGCCCTCACGGCTACGAAGTTGTATGGGTGGTAATGGTTACGGTAGCCATCGTCCAGATTATATTTTTTTACCGTAAAGGCTGGTTTACCAAGTTGTAATTACTTTTTGTATTGCGGCTGCAGGTAGGCCATCATTACCTTCCTGAATTTTGTTACTTTGGGCACTGAAACAGCCTCGATGTACGGGCTATCCATGTGAGTTTTATAATAATCCTGATGGTGCTTCTCTGCCGGATAGAATACCTTGAAAGGCGCTATCTGAGTAACTACCTTACCATCATAATGCTTTGAGGCATTGATCTTAGCTACAGTTTCTAATAAAATTTTCTTTTCTTCCGGTGTACGGTAAAACGCAATAGAGCGGTAATCGGTACCCTCGTCAGGCCCCTGGCGGTTTAATTCTGTCGGGTCATGCGCATAAAAAAATCCTTCGGCCAATGTAGCGAAACTGATAATTTTTGGATCATAATACACCTGGGTTACTTCGGCATGGCCGGTAGTACGCGTGCACACATCTTCATAACTCGGATTAACCGTAGTGCCGCCTGCATAGCCGGCCACCACCTGATTAACTCCCTTCAGTTCACCCAGCGCTTCGCTTGATGCCCAGAAACAGCCCCCACCAAATGTAGCAACAGCCTCGCCCGGTTTAACTTTTGGTACCGAAGCAAAATCGCTTCTCGAAGCTGATGACTGGCCATCAGCACAGCCATATATCAGCAATATGCCTGCTATGTAAACAAATATCTTCTTCATGATAACATGTACGTGTTTCTACATTATTTGGTGTTCAGCCTGTTTTTAATTGACACTAACATGGCAGTGAGGCCATTAACCTTTATTTCGTAAACAGTGCCCAGATGCATGCCCAGTTTTCCTGCCGGGAAGCCGCCCTTTGAATGCATCCATTCCAGGTAATATACCGGTAAGTCACATAGCAATGTGTCTTTATACTTGCCGAATGGCATCCGGGTGGTCACAATTTCTATTAATACTTTGCTGTCAGGTACAACAGGTTCCATTAAGCAAAATTAGCAATTAGTCTGTTATGATACCTTTTTCTTAATCAGTCTTGCCAGTATAAGTCCCGTTAAAGCGCCTGCCAAACCAACCGTAATTTTAAATCCAAAACTGGTTTTAAATGGCGGTATATAATAAGTACCGGTTTCGTCAGCCTCGGCCGACTGCCCGACGTAACGGCCGCTTTGGGGAACTGCTATGCTCTCAAAATGATCAGCCAGATTTTTAAGCGTATCCTGTGCTTCACGACCCCGCACCACAGGGCCATGTCCGGTAGCTGCAATCCGAGGTTCCAGCTCAGCCAGTTTTCGCACTGATGCAGCTGCGGCAGGCCAGTCGGCAGTCAAATACTTTGGCGGCCCTGAAAGCTTTTTAATGGATGCCATCACGTGTATTGCTGATTCAGCATGAGTGGTAACAAAAGCGTCGCCTGCAATTAATGTGGTGTTCAGGGGTAAAAATAAAGAGATGTGGCCGGGCGTATGGCCGGGCGTATGGATTATCTTCCATTCCGGCAATTCGGATATGCCATTTTCCAGATCAATCGCCCTTGCTCTGCTGCCGATGTTAATGGGTTTTATTCTGAGCAAAACAGACAGCAGGCTCATGATACCGCCGCCAACAGTAGGATCAGGCGGCGGATAGGATGATTTTCCGGTAATGTAAGGCAACTCAAGCTCATGCGCATATACGGGTACATCCCAGATTTTAAGCAAGGCTTCCAAACTGCCGGTATGATCGCTGTGGGCATGTGTTAAGATAATAGCATTGGGCTTTGCGCCGGGGCCGAATACAGACTCGGCCATCGCAATAATTTTATTTTCAGAACCTTTAATACCGGTGTCAACCAATACCCACCCCTTAGGAAATCCCCTGCGGTTTGCAATTACATATACATTAACAAAGATGATTTTCATACCCCAAACACCCTGGGATACCTGAAAGTATTTAACACGTTTAGTACTCATGGCAGATGTTATGACAGTACAACAGCAACTTTAAGACAATAGTTTTAAACAGCCCTTGAATCAGAGCTTTATCGGGCATTGATTGCAGGATTGTAATTAATCGAATTCAACAGATGCAAACACAAAACTTCACAACCGTGTTATTACTCATCAACATTGAAAGTTAATTATGGAACAACCATTTGAAGCAGTGCTTACAGGCACGGATACACCCGTAGAAGGTACGGTAACGCAAACCAGCCACAACGGCTTTAACCAGGCATATCAGTTTATATCAGTTGACGATACCCTGCATCTGACTGTTGCAAAAGACCAGGATAATCAATGGATAAGGGTGGCCGGTACAGACCCGTATCTTTCAGGCTGGGTTGATGAACTGGCCGAACAAATTAAAGCACAGTCAAATACTTTTTAACAATGGAAACAAGAGAAATCGGTAAATCGGGCATCAAAGTAGCGCCGTTTATGCTGGGTGGAAACGTTTTTGGATGGACAGCCGACCCCAGCGCTTCGTTTGAAGTATTAGATGCTTTTATTGATTCGGGATTTAATTTTATAGATACTGCCGATGTGTATTCGGCGTGGGCCCCGGGTCATAAAGGCGGTGAATCTGAAACAGTTATCGGCAATTGGCTAAAGCAAAAAGGCGGCCGCGACAAAGTGATTATTGCAACCAAGGTAGGTATGAAAATGGGCCCGGACCAAGAGGGCTTGTCAAAGTCTTACATCAGAAAAGAGGTTGAAGCATCGTTGAAACGGCTGCAGACTGATTATATTGATCTGTACCAGTCGCACAAGGATGATGAAAATACACCGCTGGCCGAAACCCTTGAAACTTACGCAGCGCTAATTAAGGAAGGTAAAGTGCGCGCCATCGGCACTTCGAATTATAAGGCCGACAGGCTGGCCGAAGCATTAGAAGTGAGCGCCGGCAATGGCTGGCCTGCTTATCAGAGTTTACAGCCTGAATATAACCTGTACGACCGTGAAGATTATGAAAAGAATCTTGAGCCGCTCTGCCGCGAAAAGGGTTTAGGCGTGATTACCTATTTCTCGTTAGCCAGCGGTTTCCTGACAGGGAAATATCGCAGCGAGAACGATTTGTCGCAGAGTCAGCGCGGCGGCGGCATTAAGAAATATTTAAATCAGCGGGGCTTGAATATTTTAAAGGCGCTGGATACAGCAGCTAAAGAATACAGCGTAACCCCGGCAGCCATTGCGCTGGCCTGGATTATTGCCCGGCCCGGCATTACCGCTCCTATTGCAAGTTCAACCAGCAGCAAGCAGCTGCATGAAAGCCTGAAAGCGGCCGAGATAAAATTAAGTGCTGATACCATTGCAGAACTTGAAAAGGCCAGCGCTTATTAGTTTTGCTAAGCAATAGTTATCAACAATAAGCGGCTGCCCGTATAGGCAGCCTCTTATTGCTGATGTTGAGCATAATGAAATAACAATCAAAATCTGCCCGGCCTGGTGAAGCCATTGTCGTGGTTATAGCCGGGGCCATTGAAGTTGGCAAAATGCTGCTGTGGGTTACCGGCACCTCTTTCGCGCCCGTTGCCTTGATTACTGCTGGCAGGCTGGTTGTTCTGATTTTGGTAGCCGCCGTTTTGGCCTCTGTTGTACTGACCTGATTGGCCTTGACCATTATTAGGGTTGTTTTGGCCATGATTATACTGGCCTTGACCATAACCTGAATTTTCGCCCTGTCCTCTGTTTGGCTGGTTATATTGGGGTTGATTATTTTGATTTGATGCAGGGTAGCCGCTGTTACCCTGATTACCATATTGGTTCTGGCCTCCCCTGTCATAACCATTATTATTGTATTGGCCGTGATTATTTTGATTATCATAATCACCTTGTCCGTTTCTGTTATGGCCATGGAACTGATCGTAAGGAGAATTTGGTCTGCCATAACCGCCATCATTCCAGTGGTTATGATATCCGCCATTATCAGCGTAAGAGCCATGACCAAAAGTATCGCCATGAAAACGGCTGTCATTACCTCTCCAATCGGGGTTGCCGCCGGCAAAACCCTTAAAGCGCTCACGATACATATCATGGTGCATGTACGGGCGCGGCGCTCTTACCTCGTAGCGGCGGGCGTATCGCCAGTCAAAGTCATGAAACCTGCCTGGCAAATAAGGTGCGCTTGTCCAGCGGTCACCATTCATAAAATAGTAAACATGTTCAGGTACGCAGTAATAGGCATCTGCGTCGGGCAGATAGTAGTAATCATCATTGTCGTCATACTGTACATTCTCAACGGGCGCAGGTGTATATACTACAGGGGCACCGCCAAAGTGCAACCCGATATGTATGCCGATCTGTGCTTGAGCGGCCTCATTACTTAAAATAGCTGCTGCTATTGCTGCAAAGAATAATGACTTTTTCATGTTGTGTAAATTTGATAGTATGACTACCCGGTAACATCAAAGTTTAATTTATTAGTCGTATATTTTATTGTTCTGTATAAATACAAAATATTATTTGGGGTAATACTTTCTATGAAAAAGAATTATTTTAATGTAATATTTTGGCTAAGTAAAAGATGTTTAAAGCAAATAACAAGAATCTGTGTTATTGAAAGTAATATGTGCGGCTATAGATGTTGCCGTTTGCTATAAAGGCTATCATTTACTGAATTATATGAAAACAAAAATTTTATTGACCTCATTTGTACCCGTTATTGCTGCGGGATTGATATTGAGCAAACCTCACCCTCGCGCAAATGCGCCTGTTGCATCAGTTAATGCTGTGAAACCTGATGCTGATAACGCCGGCTTAAAACTGCCAGTCGGATTCGGGGCTTTAATCGTAGCTGATAATACAGGTAAAGCCCGGCATCTGGCTGTTACGCCGGCAGGCGATATTTATGTAAAGCTGATGCGCGCCAAAAACGGACAAGGCATACTATGGCTGCATGACGCTAATGGTGATGGCAAAGCCGATGAAACGAAAGGCTTTGGCAGTTATGGCGGTACGGGTATGTACATTAAAAATGGTTATCTGTACGCATCATCAGATACGGAGGTGTTCCGTTACAAATTGGATGCGCAGGGAAAGGTAATTAACCCGGCCAGCCCGGAAAAAATTGTAACCGGCTTGATTGAGCGCCGCGAGCATGAGTCAAAATCCATTGTGCTGGACAATAACGGCAATATATATGTGAACGTAGGCGCCTACTCCAATGCATGCCAGGAACAAGATCGGGTAAAAGGCTCACCGGGACAAAAAGGCTGCCCTATATTAGATTCAGCAGGCGGCATATGGCAGTTTAAGGCTGATAAGGCCAATCAAACCTATGGTGATGGTACGCATTATGCCAGAGGTTTCCGTAACGTGGTAGGCCTGGATTGGAACCAGCAGGATAATAAACTGTTCATTATGCAGCACGGCCGCGACCAGCTGCATGATTTGTTTCCGCAGTATTACACCGTTCAGCAGTCAGCCGTACTGCCTGCCGAATGTTTATATGAGGTTGATAAAGGCGCTAATGGCGGCTGGCCCTATATGTATTATGATGAATTGCAAAACAAAAAAATGCTGATGCCTGAGTATGGCGGCGATGGCAAAAAGGAAGGCGGTAAGGATGCAGTTGACCCGGCAGCGGCTTATCCCGGCCACATGGCGCCCAACGGATTATTATTTTACACCGGCAGCCAGTTTCCGGAAAAATATAAAAACGGCGCCTTTATAGCGTTTCATGGTTCCTGGAATCGTGCACCTGAACCGCAGGCCGGATTCTTTGTAGTATTCCAGCCTTTCAAAAATGGTAAACCAGCCGGTAAATGGGAAGTTTTTGCCGACGGTTTTTCGGGCGGAGCAGCCCAGACCGCTTCGGGCCGGGCAGAACACCGCCCATGCGGATTGGCTCAAGGCCCTGACGGATCCTTATATGTGAGCGATGACAGCAAGGGAACTATCTATCGCATTGTTTACAACAAAAAATAAAAATGAAGAAGTACAGCGTTGTTCTGTCAGGACTACTTATTATTTGCTCCACCTATTTGCTGGCACAGAAAAAACAACCGCATAGGTACCCGGGCGTAAGCAAAAATGCATCAGGTAGCAGTATGGCCGTTTCCATTGCCAATGGTAAAAAGGTTTATACTCAATATTGTATCTCATGTCATCAGGCTGATGGCGGCGGTGTGCAGAATATGAATCCGCCGCTCATTAAAACTACTTATGTATTGGGCGATAAAGGCAAGCTTGTATCCATACTGCAAAACGGTTTTAAGGAGAACGTTGAAATTAACGGGGACACTTATTCTAACAATATGCCCTCCTTTAACTATCTGAAAGATCAGGAAATTGCTGATGTGCTCACTTTTGTACGCAATAGTTTTGGCAATAAGGCCAGTATGGTCTCTTTAAAAGAGGTAGCGCCGCTACGTGCAGCGGCCTCAAAAAAATAAACGTTACTTAACTGCAAAAAGCCCGGCACTTTATTAAGTACCGGGCTTTTTGCAGTTATATACGAGCATCAGGGGAGTATTATGCAGCTTGCTTTAATGTTATGCTGGCTTTGATGCTTTCAATTTCATAGTGATTCATTAATTCTTTTTCAGACACAATTACGCTGAAATCGTTATACTTGATACCATTTTCACATGGGTAGAGGGTATAACCGCGTTTATCAGGATCATAATGGCCTAACTCAAAAATTTCATCTTCATGCCGGCTCTTTATTTTAGCTCCCGTTACCAACTGGTAAGCATCTTTGATTAAGTTGAATGTGTTGTTTTTCATAGGCACAACACAGTACAATTATATTGCCAATAATATTAGTTAATTAACCAAACCAAGAAAATATATCGCTTTGCTTAAGATTTAACTTTGTTTCGTAATCTAAATCTTTAATTACCCTTCCATCCTGCATGTGCAGTAACCGGTTACCGTAAGTGAAGGCATCTTTCAGATTATGCGTTATCAAAATAGCTGTCAGTCCAAATTGTTTTATAATCAGGTCAGCCGTATTCATCACCGTAGCTGCAGAGCGCGGGTCGAGCGCCGCACTGGGCTCATCTAAGAGCAGTATATTACACTCGGCCATAACGCTCATTAATAAGGTAAGCGCCTGCCTTTGTCCGCCTGATAGTGAACCCATCAGCTGATCTGTCTTATGTTCTAATCCCATGTTCAGCATCGAAATTTTTTCCCGAACCTGATGCTTAAATTGCAGCGTTGTGCCTATACTTAACTTTTTAGGTTGTGTTCGCAAAGCCGCCAGCCTGAAATTATCGATAATGCTCAGTTCAGGCGCAGTTCCGCTCAGCGGGTTTTGAAATACCCTGGCTATCCACTGGCTTCTGCGATAATCAGGCAGGCGGGTTACACGCGTATCATCAATAATTACCTCTCCGGCTGATATAAGGATACTGCCCGCTATAGCATTCAACAATGTAGATTTACCCGACCCATTAGAGCCAACAACTGCAACATACTCTCCCGCATTGATTTGCAGATTGAAATTATTCAATGCCGTAACCTGATCAGGCTTACCGGTATTGAACGTTTTACTAACGTGCTTTAGCTCAATCATACCGCCTCCTGAAATTTAACTGCGGCAGGCCAACGATAATAAGAACTAAAACCGCCGTAACCAGTTTGAGCAGATTGGCATCAACACCTAAACTTAATGTAACCGCCAGCACAAGCCTGAATATGATAGCGCCGCCAGTAACCAAGCAAAGCGTTAACCACACGCCGGTAAGCTGAAAGTAATTAACCGCAGTTTCGGCAATTATTACTGAGCCTAATCCTACTATGACAATGCCGATACCCATATTAATGTCGGCAAAGGCCTGATATTGCGTCATCAGATACCCGCTGAGTGCAGTAAGCGCATTTGCAATAGCTAAACCGATAACTTTCATGCGACCGGTATTTAACCCCAAAGCTCTGATCATGCTTTCGCTGCTGCCGGTGGCCCGCATTGCCAGGCCAAAGTCTGTTTTCAGTAAATAGCCAATGGCTGCAGTGAGTATCAGCACAAATAACAATGCTATGATCAGGCTATTAACATTGGGACTTGTAAAGATGTTGAATGCAGTAAACATTGAAGCGGTGTCAATCAGCGGAATGTTAGACCGGCCCGCAATGCTCAGATTAACCGAGTACAAAGCCGTCATTACCAAGATACCGGCTAACAATGCATTAACTTTCAGTTTGGTGTGGATTAGTCCGGTAGCTGTACCGGCCAGGCCACCAGCCAAAAGTACGGCAGGAATTATGATATATGCTGAATAATGGCTTGTGCTGAGCGTTGCCGTAATTATGCCTCCCAGAGTATAACTCCCATCCGTAGTAATATCAGGGATATTAAAAATTTTTATGGACAGGTAGATGCCCAGTGCCAGCCCCGAAAAGCATAAACCCTGCAGCAGAGCGGTTAAATAAAAATCCATTACCTGACGGGCTGAAAATTTGAGGGAATGCTGATATGATATTCAGCTGCGGCAGCCGGGTTATAAACCCGTTTTCTGATTTTCACCATCTCCGGCTTTAATCCTGCGGCAGAATGTACCTTTAAATAATGTGCCGCCTGTAAACCCGATTGGTATCCCCATTGGTATATATCGGCTCCGAATGCGGCCACGGCGCCGCGCTGAACCAAGCCGGCCTCACTGGTAAAAATCGGTACATGCTTTTCATTGCAGCTCTTCAATATGGTTTCAAAAGCGGCAAAGACCGTATTGTCCGGGTTGGCAAAAAAGGCATCTATATGTTTATCCAGCAAAGCCCTGGTAACCAATTGCGCATCAGCCGAACTATTAAGCGGCAGGGCAATTACTGTTATATTCATACGCTGCGCCAGCATTTTAATGCGGTTCAGCGCATCGGCCGATTGCGGCTCCGCCTGATTATATATCATGCCTACCTTTAACTGGTGTCCGGTTGTTTTCAGCATAGCAGGTATCAGGGCAAACGAGGTGTCTATATAGTTCAAATCTTCCACTACGCCAAACAAATTTGCCGGTCCTTTTCCTGTAGTCCCTGCCAAATGCATCCGTGCCAGCGTTGGCGACACCATCATGAAAACCGGGATAGCCTTTGTTTTCTGTGCTGCCGTTACCGAGGCTAAAGTTGTACAGGTGGCCATTAAGGTTACTTTTTCCCCAATAAAGTAATTTATTATCTGTGTTAAAGTAGGGATATCACCCTGAGCATTGCGGTAATCAATTTTGACTGTGTGCTTATTTTCACTGAAACCGTTTTTAGTCAGGGCATCGGTAAAACCTTTACGCGCCTGCGCAATGGTCGCATCTTCAAAAGCATCAGCAAAACCAATAACCGGAACATTCTTACCAGTGTTGGCGCTGCATGCTGCCAGTAAAAATATGCCGGTCAGGGCAAAGTGCCTGTATCTAATATTCATAGGCACTAAAGTAATAAATTAGGCTTATAAGCATTTAATATAACCAGCTTGTAAGCAATTATTATCTTACATTGATTACTTTAGCACAGCATGATACCTGTAACTTCTAAATTACCAAAAACGGGAACCACCATTTTCACTACCATGTCTGCCCTGGCTAACGAGGCAGGCGCCATCAATCTATCGCAGGGATTTCCGGACTTTGATTGTTCACCCAAGTTAACAGAGCTGGTAACCCGGGCCATGAATGCCGGTTTAAATCAATATGCCCCGATGCCGGGTTTATTAACCTTACGCGAGCAGATTGCTATAAAAGCAGAAAAGCTGTATGCAGCTATATACCACCCCGAAACAGAAATTACCGTAACTGCAGGAGGCACTCAGGCGATATTTACTGCCATCTGCTCCACGATCAATATCAATGACGAGGTCATTATTTTTGAGCCGGCTTATGATTGTTACGCGCCGGCCATTAAACTTATGGGCGGCATTGTAAAGTCGCTGGAATTGGAACCACCTGATTACCGGATACCCTGGCAGATGGTAAAGCGGCTGATTAACTCCAGGACGCGGATGATTATTTTAAATTCACCGCACAATCCCACAGCTACCATATTGAAGCAGGAAGATATTGACGAATTGACTGCTCTGGTTAAAGATACTGATATTCTGATACTAAGCGATGAGGTTTATGAGCACCTTGTTTTTGACGACCGGCCGCACCTGAGTATGGCACGTTATGCCCATTTGCGCGAACGCAGCTTTATTGTAGCCTCCTTTGGCAAGCTGCTGCACACCACCGGCTGGAAACTGGGTTACTGCCTTGCGCCTGCCGGTTTAATGCAGGAGTTCAGAAAGGTGCATCAATATATAGTGTTTAGTGTAAATACGCCCATGCAGGCAGCCATTGCAGAATATCTTAAAGATGAGAATTCTTACCTGCACCTGGCCGGTTTCTTTCAGGAAAAGCGGGATTACTTCAGGGCCGGGCTTGCCGCAACCAGGTTTAATTTGCTGCCTTGTTGCGGTTCATATTTCCAGTCGGTAACTTACCGCAATATCACTGATGAGGGCGATAAGGCTTTTGCCTTACGTTTAGTAAAAGAAGCGGGTGTAGCGGCTATACCGGTATCTGCCTTTTATACCAAGAACACAGATTACAACGTTTTAAGATTTTGCTTTGCCAAGAAACACGAAACTTTAGCGGTAGCGATTGATCGGCTATCATCCATATAAACTGACCTTGGCATATCTCTTACACTGTACTAATACTCAATTAGCTGCTTATGGAAAATTTAAAAATAACCGTTTTTCAGGGACATCTTTTCTGGGAGAATGTAGATAAGAATTTGCAGAATATTACTTTGCGCCTGTCAGGCATCCGCACTAAAACTGATCTGATTATACTGCCCGAGATGTTCAGCACGGGTTTTACCATGAATGCCGAAAAACTGGCGGAACCTATGGACGGTAAAACTATGCAATGGATGCAGAAAACAGCGGTTCAATATCAATGCGTAATTACCGGCAGTATCATTATTGCAGAAAGCGGAAAATATTATAACAGGCTGATCTGGATGCGCAGTGATGGCAGCTATGAATATTATGATAAAAAGCACTTGTTTACCTTAGGCAAGGAGCCTGATACATATACAGCGGGTACAAACCGTGTTATTATTGAGCTAAACGGGTGGAAGGTTTGCCCGGTTATTTGCTATGATCTGCGTTTTCCGGCCTGGCTGCGCAATAGTCATCAGGCGTATGACCTGCTGATAGTAGTGGCTAACTGGCCTGAAAAAAGAGCCTTGCACTGGCGTTCGCTTATCCCTGCGCGTGCCATTGAAAACCAGGCCTATGTTGTGGGTGTTAACAGGGTTGGCCACGATGGTAATGAGGTTTATCATTCGGGCGACTCCACCTGCATTGATCCCAACGGTAATGTAATTTATTACAAGCGGGACGAAGATGATATGTACACCTTTACCATCAGCGCCGAGGAATTAATCAAGATCAGGCGTGCCCTTCCTTTTTTAAGGGATGCAGATGATTTTGTATTTACGGAATAATATTTGTTAACAGACTATCGCAAGTCTGGCTGCAAGGGTTAATATTGCAGCTGCACTTACGGTATAATCCTAAACATGAAAATCAATCGTCTATACCTTAAAAACAAAAACTTTTACTTTAAAGAAATCTTAGGATTTCTTTTCCTGCTTTTTGCCATTTACTTTATCCGGCATCAATCCTACGAATTAAAAAACATTGGCGGTGTGTTGTCTGGCAGTAAGGCCAGCTGGATACTGACCGGCATCGGCGTCACGCTGTTTTATATTTTTTGCCAGGCGCTGATGTATGTTTACAGCTTTAAGGCCGTAGGTTCAAAGATACAGTTGTGGGACGGGGTGAAGCTTTTTTTGAAGCGGAATCTCATCAGCATTTTTCTTCCGGGCGGCGGGGTTACCTCGCTGGCATTTTTTACACGCGATATTGAGCGGCAGCGTATAAGTAAAACCAAAATTAATTTTGCTTCCTACATCTACGGCTTTGTAGGCATCTTTACTGTTTTTTTGGTTGCTATACCGGTTATTATATATCTGGTACTGAATAAGCAGCATTTTGCCGGTGAGCTTTGGGCCTTCGGCGCTTTAGGTTTGTTGATTTTACTGCTGGGCGCAGGCACTTACTCTCTGTTAACCAAAGGCTGGATATACCGCTTGATTATACGCTTCAACCCCGAAATTGAACTTATCTGGGTTGAAATGCAGGCCGATGTATTTTCCATGCGGTACTTTATATTCACCGTAGCAGCATCTATGCTGATTGAACTGGTGGGTATTGCCCATTTGATGATTGCTATGGCGGCTATAGGCAAAGGAATCAGCTTTGAAGCAGCTGCTATAGGATATACAGTTGCTACGCTTTTTCTAATCATTTCACCTTTTTTAAGAGGTATCGGCGCTATTGAGTTATCATTAACGCTGCTGCTTAAAAATTATGGTTTTACAACCACTGAGGCTGCTGCCATTACCCTGTTGTATCGTTTGTTTGAATTTTGGCTGCCACTGGTTGCAGGCATTTTCAGCTTTGTATTTAACCGCGGTAACATTTTGCTGCGGGTAATACCGGCAGTGCTGCTGTTTGGCTTAGGCCTGGTTAATATTATATCAGTGCTGACGCCTGCCATCAAAAACCGGCTGGTACTGCTGGAGAAATTTTTGCCCATTCAGACTATCAATTTTTCAAACAACCTGGTGCTGCTTATCGGTGTGCTGCTTATTATTACGTCTGCATTTTTAATCAGAGGGTTACGCAATGCCTGGTATTTCGCGCTGGCGCTTTGTACATTCTCTCTTATAGGCAATATTACCAAGGCCTTTGACTATGAGGAAGCGCTGCTGGCTTTATTTGTCATCATAGCACTTATAATCAATCACCGGCAATATTACATACGTACCAACCGCAACTTACAGAGCCTGAGCATCGGTGCCGCCTTGTGGATATTTGCCGCGGTTACTATTTATGGTGTGGTAGGCTTTTATTTTTTAGATAAACGGCATTTTGATATTGATTTCAGTTTACAGGCTTCGATTACCAGCACCTTTGATAATTTTATTTTATTGAATGCCGAGGGCCTGGAGCCCCGTACGCGCTTCGCTCATCTGTTTTTATATTCTATCAACCTGTTTGGCGTTGGCGCTATTGTATTGCTCTTTTATTCATTCATCAAGCCTTACTTTATTGAACGTGAAATTGATGAGTCTGAATTAGAACGAGCCAAGCTTATACTTCAAAAATACGGGCATACGCCGGTTGACTATTTTAAAACTTATGCCGATAAGTTATTCTTCTTTTCAGAAAAGCAGGAGGCTTTTATAGCTTACAAAGCCGCCAATAATTTTGCTATAGTGTTGGAGGAGCCTGTTTGCGAAAACTTAAATAGCATAAAGGCAATGGTTGTACGCGAGTTTGAGCGTTTTTGCAAACAACAAGGCTTAAAGCCAGCCTATTATCGTGTGGATTTTAAAGGAACTGAATTTTTTGAGCACCTGGGCAAAAAATCAATGGTTATTGGTCAGGAAGCGGTAATGGACTTAAAAACATTTACTCTGGAGGGTAAGGACCGTAAATCAATGCGTAATGCGGTTAACAGTTTGCAAAAAAAGGGGTTTATTACCAAAGTTTATGAAGCGCCCATTAAGGGAGGATTACTGCAGAAATTAAAACTGGTAAGTGATGAATGGCTCATTAGTATGGACCGTGAAGAACTGGTTTTTTCGCAGGGTATGTTTGATTGGGATGAATTGAAGGAGCAAACCATTATCACGCTTGAAAATGCTGATGAACAGGTGCTCGCTTTTTTAAACATCATACCTGACTATGCCAAAGGTGAAGCTACTTATGATTTGATACGCAAAACAGCCGATGCGCCCGGCGGCAATATGGATGTGCTTATTATTGAACTGATTAATTATTGTAAACAGCATGGCTATGAATACCTGAACCTGGGTTTGGCGCCAATGTCGGGCATTGATAAGGCCCGCGACTTACCGGAGCGCACCATTAAGTTTGCTTATGAAAAAATTCAGCAATTCAGGCATTATAAAGGGCTGCGCGATTTTAAGGAAAAATTTGACCCGGAATGGCAGAATAAGTATTTGATCTATGAGAACCATTATGATTTACTGCAACTGCCGGGCGCCATCTCTAAAATAATGAAACCATAATAATGCGCCTGGTTAACGTAATTTTATAGCTGAAAGGTTTACACTGAAAAATTCCGGCTTGTAAATTGATAACCGTAAACTAATTGCCATTTGCATAGTCATAAGGTAATATATATTTCAGCTAACCATGTTACGACTGCATATTTTTTGCTTACTGCTTTTAACAATATTCACAAGTTTTAATACAATACCTGCCTATTATAACAAACAGCCGGCCATTCAATTAATGAAGTACGGCGCTTTTGGCGAACTGCATTTATATAGACCTGTTAAGGAACCCTCAAGGGTTATTGTCTGCATTTCGGGCGATGGCGGGTGGAATACAGGTATTGAGGCTATCGCCCTTAAAATTAAGGACGATAATACGCTGCTTGTGGGCGTTGATATTCGCCCGTATCTTAAGCACATTAATCAAAGCAAATCGTCTTGCCTTTACCCTGCTGCCGATTTTGAGCAAATGAGTCAGTTTATACAAAAAGAACTGGGGTATAAAACTTATACTATACCAATCCTGCTGGGTTACTCTTCAGGCGCTACGCTCGAATATGGATTGCTGGCACAGGCGCCCCAGGGTACCTTTAAAGGCGGTATTGCCTTTGGCTTCTGCCCTGATCTGGCCGTTAAAAGGCCTCTGTGCGCAGGTTCCGGCAAATTTACCTGTTATAAGCGCTTGGATAGCAAGGGGTACGATATTGGCCCGGCCGCTAATCTGAGCGCTCCTTTTATCTGTATGCAGGGAACCGTTGATCAGGTTTGTGATTATACTTCAACTGTAGCTTTTTTACATAGGGTGCCTAAAGCAGAAATAGTGTCATTAACCGGTGTAGGGCATGGTTATACTGTTGAAAAAAACTGGGTTCCGCAATTCAAACAAGCCTACAATCATTTGTTAACTATTACAACCGAAAGAGAAACAAGTGTCGAAGCTGACATGAAAATTAATCTGCCCCTCAAAGTTACAGAAGCCTCCAAAGTGTCCGGTGGAAATGATATGGTTGTGATGATATCGGGTGATGGCGGATGGACAGGTTTTGACCAGGGCATTGCTGCCGAATTCGCAAATCAGGGCATCCCGGTAGTGGGCCTGAATTCTCTGAAATATTTCTGGGATAAAAAAACGCCTCAGCAAACCACTGAAGATGTTTTAACCGTTATTGAAAAATATTCTGCCTTATGGAAAAAGGAAAAAATTTTTCTGGTTGGCTATTCATTCGGTGCAGATGTAATGCCGTTTGTGTACAACCGTTTGCCAGAAGGAGTGCGCAGCAGCGTAAGGAGCGTCGGCCTGCTATCGCCATCAAAAGATACTGATTTTGAAGTTCATGTAACCGACTTACTTAACTTTGGTTCGGCTGACCGCGAATTCAGCGTACCGGGTGAGATAGATAAGATGAAAGATATTCACCCGGTTTGTTTCTTTGGCCAGGATGAGGAAGGCGTACCTGCAAACGAGTTGCCAAAAGATAAGTGCAAAGTAATTTACTTACAGGGAGGCCATCATTATGAAAACAGCTACGGCATTATTTATAATAACCTTGTTAAATAATTCGGATAGCGCCGTTGAATATTTATGCAACGGCGCTATCCAACTAATCTTGCTGCTGCTCTAATTGCTGTTTGATGCCTTGCAGCCTGTCAGCCTCCTCTTTGGGCAGCTTCGGCGACTTTAATTTTAATTCATTCAATGTATTTAAAATCACTGTGGAAATAGCAATACGTGTAAACCACTTTTTGTCAGCCGGAATTACGTACCAGGGGGAATCAGGTGTAGCGGTGGCGATAATTGCTTCTTCATAAGCCTTCATGTACTCATCCCAGTAACCTCGTTCCGTTACATCAGCAGCAGAAAATTTCCAGTTCTTGGCCGGGTCATCAATCCGCTTAATAAAGCGCTCCTTTTGCTCTTCCGGCGATACATGCAGGAAAAACTTAATAATTGCCGTACCATTATTACTCAGGTGCTGCTCGAAGTTAATGATGCTTTCATAGCGTTTCTCCCAAAACTTTTTCTTTACATCTTTTATATCTTTAACATCGGGCAAGCGCTCTTTAAGTAAATAATCGGGGTGTACCTTGCTTACCAGCACATTTTCGTAGTGCGAACGATTATGGATACCTATACGGCCACGCTCAGGCAGCGCCTTGTAATGCCGCCACAAAAAATCATGGTTCAATTCTTCCGAACTGGGCTGTTTGAAACTATACACTTGGCAGCCCTGCGGGTTAATTCCCGACAGGCTATGTGCAATGGCGCTGTCCTTACCCGCCGCATCCATCGCCTGGAATATAATGAGCAGTGCATACTCATCCGCAGCATACAACTCCGTTTGCCGGTCAGAAATTTCCTTTATTAAATCTTCTAAAATGGCTTCACCATCTTCCTTGTTGTAATCTGCCGTGTAAGCCGTATCATAATCCTTAAGCGAAAATTTCTTGCCGTCGGTTACCTTAAATTTACTGATCAGGTTTTTCATTCTTGTTTTATAAACGTTATCCTTCAAAATTTATATGTTAACATTGCGTTGTTATAAATTGTTAACCGGTTATGATATCCTGCCATAAATTCACATATTTACCGCATGTTTAAACGCATAAAGAACCCCATTTTAAGGTACTTTGTTATATCTATATACTTCATAATTATCTTTTTTTGTTCAGTAGAGTTAAATTTGTTTGGCCTGTTCGGTTACTCTCCTGACACACAAGACATTAAAAACCCGACGCTTTCCGTGTCTTCCGAAGTTTATTCGGCCGACGGCAAACTGATGGCCCGTTATTATAAAGAAAACCGCTCTCCCGTTGATTATAAGCATATCTCCCCTAACCTGGTTAATGCGCTGGTAGCTACAGAAGATGTGCGCTTTTACAAGCATCATGGGGTTGACCTGTACGGTTTCATGACCAGTATTATTTCTACTGCCAAAGGCGACCGCCGCGGCGGCAGTACCATTACGCAGCAATTGGCTAAAAACCTGTTTCAGACCCGTAAGCGCAAAGCGCAGGGCGCCATCAGGCATGTACCTGTATTACGCACGGTAGTCTATAAATTTAAGGAATGGCTCACAGCTCTTAAAATTGAGCACAATTACAACAAGCAGCAAATACTTACCATGTATTTGAATACTGTGCCGTTCAGCAATAATACATTCGGGATAAAAACAGCTACGCTTAAATATTTTAACACCACACCCGATAAGTTATCGCCGGCGCAGGCGGCTACTTTGATAGGTATGCTTAAGGCTACCTCAACCTACAACCCGATCAAAAACCCGGAACGCTCATTGGAAAGGCGGAATGTAGTGCTGGGACAAATGCAGAAGTATGGTTACCTCACAAAAACAGATTATGCAGAGAATAGCCGGCAGCCGCTGAACCTCAACCTTTCTTACGTTGATAATGCCACGCAAAGCGATACCTATATTAAGCGTGCGGTTGAAAAGTGGCTCGAAAAATGGCTCAAGGCAAACAATTACGATTTATACGAGGACGGCCTTAAAATCTATACTACCATTGATTCCAAAATGCAGCAATACGCTGAGGAGGCGGTTGCCGAAAAGATGAAAGTGCTGCAGAGGCGTTTTAATAACATATGGCGAGGCAAAGAACCCTGGCGCGACTCTAAAGGAAAAGTGATTACTGATTTTGTGCTGAAAACGGAGCAGCGGTTGCCTATTTACGAACTGCTGGATAAAAAATATCATGGCGATTCGGTGCAGATCGATAAATATTTTCAGCAGAAAAAACAGATGAAGGTGTTTACTTGGAACGGTGAGCGTGATACAAGTTTTTCCAGCGAGGATTCAATAAAATATTATGCCCGCATCCTGAACACCGGCATGATGACTATACAGCCCTCAACCGGTATGATTAAGGTTTGGGTAGGCGGCATTGATAATAAATATTTTAAATACGACCATGTTAACCAAGCCAAGCGCCAGGCAGGTTCTACCTTTAAACCCTTTGCCTATTTAACTGCATTGGATAACGGCTTTACTCCCTGCGATAAATTTACCGATAAGCCCGTATCCATTCAGTTTACTGACAACGGTAAGCCCGACGTATGGGAACCCAAGAATGCGGATTTTCATTTTTCATACCGGGAAATGTCACTACGATGGGCTATGGGTAAATCGGTAAACTCTATAACAGCGCAGGTAACGCAGCAGGTAGGCTGGGATAAAATAGTGCAGTATGCCCACAAATGCGGTATCGAAAGTCCGCTTAAGTCTGTACCTTCTGTGTCGTTGGGCTCCAATGATGTATCTGTTTATGAGATGGTTCGTGCCTACAGCACCTTTTTGAATAAAGGGCAAAAGATAGATCCCCTGCTGGTTACCAGAATTACCGACCAGAGCGGCAGCCTGATACAGGAGTTTACCTTAAAGGCTGAACAGGCAATCAGTGAAGAAACAGCCTGGCTGATGCTATATATGTTCCGTGGCGGCATGGAAGAGCCCGGCGGAACCTCACAGGCTTTGTGGGAGTATAACGGATTGTGGAAAAAGGATAATCAGATAGGCGGCAAAACAGGAACTTCATCCGATTATGTGGATGGCTGGTATATGGGCATTACCAAGGATTTGGTAACCGGTATATGGGTGGGCGCAGATGACCGGAGCGTACATTTCAATACCTCCGAATCCGGCGAGGGCTCGCACACCGCTTTACCCATCTTTGGAAGTTTCATGGAAAGGGTTTACGCTGATCAGAGTTTAGGATACACTTACGGACCTTTTCCTAAACCCTGGGTTAAAATTACGAAGGAGTATATCTGCCCGTCGCCGCGTATTTCCACACAAAGCGATTCAACGGAAACAGACAGCCTTACCGCACCTGCTGATACTGGTGCTGTTTCACTTCCAACCCCGGCAGAACCAGCGCCGATGCCGCCGGTTAACCCGCCGGGCATGTAATACAATATGATATATTGGTTATGTTGTTTGAGCCGTATATTAATTTCTTTGCTTTGTAAAAACAGCGGTTGACTTTGGCAGTTGTAGTTTTATGTATTCAACTTGCATAAAAAATCACTGTATTGCCTTTTTGTTAATCATGACTGCTTTTGGCAGTAAAGCACAAACTTTACCCAATCAGGGTTCGCCGGTTTCCGATACCGTACGGACGGAGATTTACAAAAACAATAACGATAAGGTAAAAATTGTTGATGGTGTAGCCATGAGTTCGGGCCGTGATCTGATTGTCAACTTATCAAAAGCTGATAATTATAGCTTATTTGTAAAAGCTGTACGAAGCGGCGGTTTAATAGAAACATTCAGAAGCCGCGGGCCGATTACTGTATTTGTGCCCGGCAATGCTGCCTTTAACAGTTTGCCCCCCGGTAAGCTGGACACCCTGCTGAAGAAAAACCATTTGCTCGAACTGGATAATTTAATCACTTATCACGCTGTGCCGGGTAATTTGCGCGCTAAAGATATTGCCGGTTTGATTCATAGTAATAATGGTGAGGCTACGCTTACCACAGTAGCGGGCAGTAAACTTAAAGCCCGTATTGATACGAACCGAAACCTTGTACTGGTGGATGAGAATGGAGGGCAAAGCATTATCAGCATATTTGATGTGCCCCAAAGCAACGGTATAATGCATGTGGTAACCCAGGTACTGGTACCTAAATATAAAGTGATATAGCTATTACAAACCTGTAAAACCATACTTTCCTATAAACCGTTTATCATGTTAAGATGAAAAAATCAATAATTATTGCAGGCGCTATAAGCTTTGTTGTAGCTTTAGGCTGCCAGAACATAAGCGGGCAAACTACACCGCAACCCAAAGGAAAGTTAGCCAAACCGGCTGCCGTTTGGAAAAAAGAACTTTCGCCGAATACCTATAATATTATGGTTGAAAAGGGCACCGAGCCCCCCTATCATAATGCCTACTGGAACAACCACGAAAAAGGCGTATATGTTAGCGCCGCCACAGGTGAGGTGTTATTTGACTCTGATAAGAAATTTGATAGCGGTACAGGCTGGCCAAGTTTTACCAAACCCGTTGACATGAGCAAGATTGCTATTGTTCATGACAGCAGTTATGGCATGGACCGGGATGAGGTAGTAGAAAAAAGTACTGGCCTGCACTTGGGCCATGTTTTTAATGATGGACCTGCAGACCAGGGAGGTAAACGTTATTGTATGAATTCAGGAGCCCTGAAGTTCGTTAAAAAGTAATTCTTTTGCGGGTGTTGCTCAGCGCCGGGCGTAAAGCCGGGCGCACACGCAAACCGTTTTCAAAATTTAAGCCAATGGTAAGGTCAATCCAGTCAGGATTTACAGACCTTATCATTTTTTCTTTTTGAGGCCTGGTAAATGTGCTTACAAACTTAAAGCGATCCATAGCCTGCTCTTCGGTATTAATTTCTTCAAAATATACTAAACGGTTTAGCTGTTTCGCTGTATCAAAAAATAAGGTGGGCATATCACGGTAAAACTGCAGGGTTTTAAGCAAATCGGAGCATAAGCCTACATGCAGGTTGTTTCTGTTTCTGTCTGTAATAATATAAATAAACCGTTTCATACAATAAAAATTTGCTGATGAAAAAATAATTACTAACTTTATGAGCATAAAATTACTAACAAATTTAGTAATTCCAAATATTATGTCAATTATTTCATCGAATATTAAATTTTTAAGGAAAAAAAAGGGAATAACCCAGCAGCAATTTGCTGATAATATAGGCATAAAGCGCTCATTGGTAGGTGCTTACGAGGAAGACAGAGCTGACCCTAAATACGATTTACTAAAAAAAATAGCATTGTACTTTGATGTAAGCATTGATGACTTTGTAAACGAAACCATTACTGAAAAATGGGTATCTCCATCTAAAAAAAATGCTACCGGTTTGCGTGTGCTGAGCATTTCTGTTGACCGGGATGATAATGAAAATATTGAATTAGTGCCGGTAAAGGCCAGTGCTGGCTATTTAAACGGTTATGCCGACCCTGAATATGTGTCAAAGCTTCCTAAGTTTTATCTGCCTATGTTTAAGCAAGGCACTTACCGGGCCTTTGAAATAAAGGGTGACTCTATGCTGCCCCTGCCATCGGGCACCATTATTATCGGCGAGTATGTAGAGAATTGGGCGGATGTTAAACCAAATGAGACGTATGTTATAGTGTCGCGGTCGGAAGGTGTTGTGTATAAGCGTATCGGCAACCGGTTTAAGGAAAACAAAAAACTGAAGCTGATTTCCGATAATCCTGTTTACGATCCTTATGAAGTAAGCGGTGAAGACATCCTGGAAATATGGAAGGCTAAAGCGTATATCTCTACACAATTGCCTGTACCTATACCCAAGCCTACTATGGAAAGTTTAACCAGTATGATGGCTGATATGCAGCGTTCTATTGCCAAGCTGCAAAGCAACAATTAAGTTACAAGGTTTGCCTTAAACTTTAAGCTTCTATCTTTATCATAATTAAAAACTAAATAACTATGAAAAAGATTTTTTTGGTATGCGTGATGCTGTTAGGTATAACAGCAGTTTCACATGCTCAGGGCGGCCGTATGCGTATGAGTCCAGCCGACCAGGCGAAAGCCATGCAAACGCAATTGAGGTTAACAGATGATCAAACCGCAAAAATCCAGGCTCTATTACAAGTACAGGCCACAAAAATGGATAGTGTGCGCACTGCTGCAAATGGCGACAGGGATGCCATGAGGCAGGCAATGACCCCGGTGAGGCAGGCCACGCAAACTCAGGTTAATGCCATACTGACTCCTGAGCAGCAAACTGCTTACAAAAAAATGCAGGATGACATGCGTGCCCGTATGCAGCAAGGCGGCGGCGGCAATGGCGGCGCTCCTCCGCAACAATAATTTATTTATAAAGCGGCTAACAGCCGCTTTTTTTATTTTAGCACAAATTTTTAGCGGTTGGATTCAATTCATAAATTCATAGAGCACAAACTTCAGGAACGGCGGGATAGCGGCGGCTTTCGTACACTGCGTCCTGATAATGACCTGATAGATTTTTGCTCTAATGATTATTTAGGCTTTGCCCGATCTGGTAAACTCAAAAACCTGATTGATGATGAACTGAAAAATCAGCCGATACATTATAATGGTTCAACAGGTTCGCGGTTGCTGGCCGGCAATTCAAACTATGCGCTCGAACTCGAACAGTATATAGCCGGTATATATCAGTGCGAGGCTGCTTTGCTCTTCAATTCGGGCTACGATGCTAATATCGGCTTATTATCTGCCCTGCCGCAACGCGGCGATACCGTGCTGCATGATGAATTGATCCATGCATCAGCTATTGATGGCATCCGCTTAAGCAATGCTAACCGCTATTCATTCCGGCATAACGATTTACATCATCTGGAAGATAAATTAAAGCGCGCCGCCGGGCGTTGCTATGTTGTGGCAGAAAGCATTTATTCTATGGATGGAGATGCGGCCCCTCTCGCTTCGATGGCTGATTTATGCCTCCGGTATCAGGCTGCACTAATTGTAGATGAGGCGCATGCTACCGGTTTGTACGGTAAAGGATTGGTTAGCCGCCTGGGCATTGAAGAACGGGTATTTGCCAGAACAGTTACTTTCGGCAAGGCTTTAGGCTGCCACGGCGCTGTTGTTTTAGGCAGCAGGCCGTTAATTGATTACCTTATCAACTTTGCACGTTCCTTTATTTATACAACTGCTGCACCTTTCCATCAATTGGCTGCTGTTAGAATGGGGTATCAGCTTTTGCTCCGGGCAGACGAATTGGTGAAACAGTTAGAAGAAAATATTCACATTTTCAAAAATCTGATTACCGGTAGAGCTAAAAATAAGCTAATAAAGAGCGACAGTGCCATTCAATGTATAATTTTAGGCAGTGCTCAAAAAGCCAGAGACGTTGCAGAAACCATTCAGCAGGCAGGTTTTGATGTAAGGGCAATATGTTCTCCTACTGTGGCGCCCGGTACAGAACGGTTACGCCTGTGCTTACATGCCTTTAACACCATGCAGGATGTGCACTTGCTGTGCAGAATTATAAATGAAACAATCAATGAATAATGCTCCCCTGTTTATTACCGGCATAGGTACCGATGTTGGCAAAACAATAGTTTCGGCAATTTTAACAGAGAAATTAAAAGCTGATTACTGGAAGCCCGTGCAAGCTGGCGACCTGGATAACAGCGATACCCAAAAGGTACAAAGGCTGATTTCAAACACGCATTCAAAATTTCACTCTGAGGCATATCGCTTAACACAGCCTTACTCGCCGCACAAGGCTGCGGCTTTGGATCATATTGCCATAGACCCGAATCAAATTGTGCCGCCGCAAACCGATAATCAGCTTATTGTTGAAGGAGCCGGCGGCTTAATGGTACCGCTGAATAACAAATACCTGATGATTGACCTCATCCAAGAACTTCGGGCCGAAGTTATCTTGGTGAGCAGTAATTATCTGGGGAGCATTAACCATACTTTATTATCGGTTGAAATCCTGAAACAGCGCAGCCTGCCTATTAAGGGAATTATTTTTAACGGCAAACAGGATAACTATTCAGAGGACTTGATCAGGACTTATACTGGTATTGAAATTTTGGGTAAGATTGAACCTTTAATTGAAATTAATAAAGCATCTGTTGCCAAAGCCGGAAACAGCATAATTATTTAAACCGGTACTGTTTATACAAAGGGGGAATTTTTTGCGTTCAGTTAATTTTAATTGACATTTCTAAAAACCTTACTCAAAATACACATTTTGAAGCATGAAAAATATTGCTGTAATAGGAAGCGGCGCTATGGGCAATGGCATTGCCCATGTTTTTGCCCGGAATAATTTTAAAGTAACCTTAATCGACATAGATGAAATTGCTTTGAATAAGGCAATAGTCACCATAACCAACAATTTAGACAGGCAGCTTACAAAGGGAATTATAAATGAACAAACTAAGATTGACACTTTAAGC
>CAXTAP010000011.1:0-48167 GCA_964241965.1 uncultured Mucilaginibacter sp. | reverse complement strand
TTCTGATATACATTATACAGCACGTTTAAATCCAGCTGGCTGAGCTGGGGGCTGCTGTCGGCCTGCACGAAGTGGCGCTTAAAGGCAATGATGGCAGCATTCAGATCGCTTACATCATAGCCGATGAGGCGCAGCGCGGTAGGCACATCAAAGTTTTGCGGGGCCAGCTCCAGCACATCATCGCTCCAGTAGCCGAAGCCCTTTTGAGCCAGCAGTTTCCAGGGGAAGTAAATGCCCGGGTCGGGCTTGCGTTTGGGGGCAAAATCCTGATGGCCAATGAAGTTGGCCGGGGGGATATTGTAGGTTTTTTTCAGGAAGGCGAGCAGCGCCAGCAGGCTTTTCATCTGCACATCGCTGAAGGGCTCGCTGCCGTTGTTATCAATCTCGATGCCCAGGGAGCAGCTGTTCATATCTGTTACACTGCCCCATTTGCCGAGGCCGGCGTGGTTAGCCCGCAAATAATCATTCACCATGTGCACAATTTTACCATCGCGGCCTACTACGTAGTGGGCGCTCACCTGGGTGGAGGGGATGGTAAATGTTCTGATGGTTTGCGCCAGCGAATCCTGCGCGGTGTAATGGATGATGACATAGTTGGCCTTACGGATGCCCGAATTTACGGTGCCCACCCATTGCGACGGGATGGGCAACCCTAAACTATCCGTTAACACAGCGGGCTGCGTTTGCACAATTTTATCTACATAGCCCTTCACGTGCTCGGTATATACCTTATTGGTAGCTGCATACCGGCTGACGACTTTGGGTGCGCAGGAAGCGAGGGCAATGAGGATGACAAGGAAAGCGAGGATTTTGAATTTCATTATCAGTAAGGCCAGTTAGTTTTCTCTACAAGCTGAATGAACTCTGCTAAAGTAAGCAATGTATTCGGAGGTTCCTCTGTGTATTCCATCATTTCAAACTCGTGAAAGGTATGGTCAATATCGTCGTCCCAAATGTTAAAGTGAAGATCGGGCAGATGCCATTGACTGGCATAAAACCAGGTACTGTCTATAAGTTTGCTTTTTACCAGCAGTTCAATGAACTCAACAGGCAGGTTATTTGGATTAGCGAATACTATTGAGCTAAAATTTTTATAATTGGAACCGTCGCGGTAAAGATAATGGAGTTTGATATTTGGCATTTGCCAAAAATAATTGAGCCTTTTTACGCTGGCAATCGGATATAAGTGAACTATCCTTTAAAGGTATCATTGTGAATTTTCAGAAATTCAATATCAGGATAAAATTTTTGAGGTTCGCTCAGGAATTTTCCATCAAAGGAAATAAAATTATCTTTAATACTTTGCACTTCCTTCCCCTCATAAAACTTAGAGGAAATTTTAATCTTTAAGTCTTCAGTGATGGTAATTAAGCCGCTGTCGAAGGCCTTATCATGCAGGTTATTTAAAGCTAATCCGTTCTTTGGATTTAACCGATTACCTGCATCTTTGCTCCAAGGCAATATATGGCTGGCAACCAAAAGTTCAGTAAAATTGATACCAGTAATGCAACACTGATGATTATAGTTAGATAAAACGATTCTTCTAAAAAGTGATTGGTTAATTCTAACCGTGATTAATCTTTCCCGTTCTTCTCCTTTAGCCACAGGTAAGTTTTCTAAATCGATGTTATTTAGTTTTATAACGGATGTTTTCTTCTTCTTAGCAAGTAGCTCTTCGCCTTCTAAAAACTGCTCATCCCAGTTATGCATATACTCACGCCATATCTCACGATCCAATTTGCTTGCATTGGATAAGCCCTTAATGCCTCTTTGCTGTAATTTAGGATCCAAGCTTGCTAAATTTCCTAATTTTCTGGCTACTGCTCCCGGTATTCTATTAATTAAACCTGCTAACTCAATAACTAATAGATTGCGGCTATGCATTTGCCCGAAAGGTATTTTACAATACAGGTTTATTGCCAATATTGATTCTTCCTTTGTCCAAAGCTTTTCTCCTTTTTTCATACAGTTGGCTTATATCCAAAAGTATAAAAGAAAGATTTGTCGTCAGTAAAAGTTAAATTATTAATTATCAACCTCTCAATTCAAACTCGCATCTACAAATGTATTGCCCTGCCGGATATCGCCCGTTTCAAAGCCTTTTTTAAACCAGTACATGCGCTGGGCAGAGGTGCCGTGGGTAAAGGAGTCGGGTTCCACGCGGCCCTGCATTTCCTGCTGCAGGCGGTCGTCGCCAACGGCTGAGGCAGCGCTCAGGGCACTGGCAATATCATCCTCATTAATTACATGGTTCATGCTCTGCTCATAATGCGCCCATACGCCGGCATAATAATCGGCCTGCAACTCTACTTTCACCGACATACGATTGCGCTCTTCATCACTCATATTGGCTTCCTGCTGCTCCACTTTTTGGGTGGTGCCCAGCAAATCCTGCACATGGTGACCTACTTCATGAGCAATTACGTAGGCGCGGGCAAATTCACCGTTAGCGCCTAACTTATTCTGCAATTCAGCAAAAAAGGTGGTATCTAAATATACCTTCTGGTCCTGCGGGCAATAAAACGGCCCGGTAGCTGAGCTGGCACCCCCGCAGCCAGACTGTACCTCGTCGGCAAAAAGCACCAGTTTAGGATCTTCGTAAGTTTGCCCAATATCCTGAAACAGCTTGGCCCATATCGTTTCTGTATCCTTTAATACAACACGCACAAATTTCCGCTGCATGCCTTCGGTTCTGGTATCTGTATTATTAGTAGTGGTTGCCTGCTGCTGGTTTGTGTCGGGCCCGGAACCGGAAAAGAATTGCGTAGGGTTTACGCCGGTAAATAAGTAAATAACCAAGCCAATAATGCCGACAATACCGCCGCCTAAGGTCAGGCCACGGCCTCCAAAACCTCCGCCGCTGCTATCTTCTACATTATCGCTTTCATCCCTGCCGAACCATTGCATAACCGTTAAATTTTGATGTGAGGGATTAACAGCAAGGATGCGGGGTTTGTTTAAATTTATGCGCGGGTGTTAATGTTGCCGGATAAGTTTGTGGTTGTATCAGCGTTATCCTGCTCACAGCCACAGGGGCTTAGTTACTTTTTCTTGATAAAAAATAACCAAAAATCAAGGCAGAAAAAAAGCTGCCCGGCTGCCAAGGGCCTTTACGCTGGCCCCGCTTTTTCTGCCGGCCCCAGGCTCCTTTTGGTTTGAAACGAAATTTATTGAAGTAACAGAGTTTTTAACAATGATTCAATAGAGTAATATACAAGCTCAATACAAATAACCAGCCAAACACAACTAACCTCACCTTATTTCCATTTAAAGCTCTTAATCATCACCGCCATATCCTGTTTGATAAAGTTCAGCACGGGCTGGATGGAGTCCAGGCGGGGCTCGGAATTAAAGTACAGGGCGCCGCGCAGATAGTGCCGGGTACTGTCGGTAAGGTAAAACTGGGCGGAAGAAGCGGCATTGCCGTCAATGGTGTAATAGATGCCGTAAACCCGGCGGTCGGGGTAATGGATGGTGCCCTCGTCAATACCGGTAGCCTTTACGGTATGCTTAAAGGCAAAGGTATGGGCGTCTTCTACCAGCTCATTAAACTTGGCTTTCGAGGTTACCGCCTCATAGCTGAGGTGCAGGGTAGCCTTAAATTGCGGAAACTGCATATTCACCCAGCAGGGCCTGGCCCCGCGCGCCTTATCGGGTTCTATAACTGCATAGGCCGGGTAACTGAAGGTATAAGGGCACGCCGTGTTATACCCCTGATAACTGTGCTTAGGGAATACGATGCGGTAAAACCCGCGCGGCTTCGGCGAATAATCACTGCTGTTACCGCCGCAGGCCGACAGCAGCAGCGCGGCCATCAGGCCAACAATACCAATTAAGGATGCTTTTCTTTGGAGTTCCAGATTTCCCATGCTTTTTCGGCCTGCAATATCAGCATTTCATAACCATTTTTTGTAGCGGCTCCCCTTTCTTCGCCCTTTTTTAAAAACAGGGTTTGCTCAGGGTTATAAATCAGGTCGTATAACAGATGCTTGCTGGTAACTGCCTCATAAGGTATAGGCGGCGCTTCATCAACATGGGGCGCTGTACCGATGGGTGTGGTGTTGATAATAAGATGGTGATTAGATACCTCCCCCGGCGTTAAATCGCTCAGGGTGATATGGTTCTCAAAGGGCTTGCGGGTAACCGTTTTGTAGCTGATGCCGAGGGTGCTTAATACAAACTTTACCGCACGGGCAGCGCCGCCATCGCCTAAAATCAAGGCATGGTCATGATGTGGTTTGAGCAGGGGTTTTAACGACATTTCAAAGCCATAGGCATCTGTATTGAAGCCCTCCAGCCGGTAGTTATGCCCAGACACACCCAGCTCCCCGGAAAAAGCTGCCGTAACCGGACTTTCGGACGAGATACGGATGCAATTCACCGCACCGATTTCGCGGGCATACTGGCTGATCCAGTCGAGGTAAGGAATAACGGAAATTTTGTAGGGCACGGTAACGTTGAGGCCGCACAGGTCATCATGCAGCAGCGGCTTGAAATCGCCGATGGTATTCAGCGGGTATAGCTCGTAGCTCGCATCCTGTATATTTTCCTTTATAAATTTTTCTTCAAAATATTGCTTGGAAAATGAGTGCGTTAATGTGCTGCCAATAAGCCCGTATTTTTTCATAAGGTTATCAGAGAAAGGTATGCGTTTCTCTTCCGGTTAAACAGCCGGGGTGGTTTATTGATTTAAAAAGTGGTCGAAAGTATCGCTGCGCAGGCCAAGGCGCAGGGTTTCGAGCGGTATTACGTCAAACGGGGCGATGTTACCTAAATTTACGTTGGTACCGATAAGTTTGATGAACCATACCTGCTGGGCCTTTTGCGGCGCTTCCCAGATAATGTTTTCCTGAGGTATCTGAGTCAGTATTTCATCAATGAGTCCCTGCCGTACCTCGCCTGAGTCGCGGTAAATACCCACATTGCCGCTCTCACGCGCCTCGGCAATCACTTTCCAGGAGCCGGCTTCCATCTCGGCCTTAATCAACTGTATCCACTTGTAGGGTGCAAATATCTTCTGCACATCCTTGGAGCCAACTTCCGATATTACGGTAACCTGCCTGCTCAGTTTATAAATATACTCGCACTTTTCCTCGTGCGGAATAGTAATGGACCCGTCAGATACTTCGGCATGCTGCAACTGGTATTTATCCAGCAGTCGGCAGTAATCGTCATACTGGTTCCGGATGATAAAGGCTTCAAACAGAGTGCCGCCTACATAAACGGCAATGCCGGCGCTCTGGTACAGCTTTATCTTCTCGCTCAGGTTAGGAGTTACATAGGAAGTAGCCCAGCCCAGTTTAACCAAATCCGTATTTGCGCCCGATACCTCTATCAAATCTTCCGCCTGGCGCAGGCTGAGCCCCTTATCCATCACCATGGTTAAACCGCTTTGCCTTGGTTTCTGCAGACGTTCAGGCACATTGTTAAGCAAATAATTCATCATATAAACAAATTGTTATAGGCTATAACCAAAAGTATTAACACAGGCAAAGGTCATAAAAAAAACCAAAACCTGTATTAAGTTTTGGTTTAATGTTCAGCAGTAAAACACAGCATTTTACTGTGTGTATCTGTTAATAATATCTAAAATAACTTTATTCTTTTGCAGCTGAGGCAGATAATCAAACAGGATGTAATGCTTCTCCGGGTCGGCGGTAAGGGCCTGCTCTAAATTGGTCAGGGCTTCATTGTAATCACCTTTGGCAAACAGGTATGCTACCATGCGGTAATACAGTTCAGCAGCGTCCGGGTTATTTTTTATAGCCTGCGCCATAATTTCTATGGCATCTGCCAGCCTGTCCTGCTCATACAAGATAGATGAATAATCGAGCCAGGCATCTATATCAAGCGGATTTAGCTCTACTACCTTGTCATAAGCATCTTCAGCCTCCTTTAAATGGCCCAGCTTGTATTCGGCATCGGCAATGGCAAACCAGTAGTCGGCATTGGCGGCGTCCAGGTCCAGAGCCTTTTTGTAAAAATGCAGCGCTTCAAAATAACGCTCCTCAAAATCGAGCGTTACGCCAATGCCAAACCAGGCATCAGCCAGCTTGGAGTCCATCCGTACCGACTTTTTATAAAAGGAGCGTGCCTCATCCATCTGCTCCAGCTTTTCATAGCATTCGCCAATGGCACAATAAGTATCAGCATTAGGCTGCTCGTACTCAAAGGTCTGCCGGTAAACTTCAATCGCCTCGGCATATTTTTCCAGGTTAACCAGCGCATTGCCCTTATTGAAATAGGCAGAGGCAAAGTTATCCTTAATCAGTATAGCATAGTCATAAGCATCAATTGCCTTTTCAAACAAACTCAGCTTGGTAAAGGCATTGCCTAAGTTATACCAGGCCGCATAGCTGTAGGGTTCATTATCAATATACTGCTCATAAAACTGAATGCTTTCCTGCTGCTTGTCCAACACATCATAACAAAAGGCCAGTTCATATAAGGCATCCTGGTTTTCCATGTTCTGCTTCAGGCACTGTTTCAGATAAGTGATGGCCGTCATGTAATCGCCCGTATTCTGATGCACATAAGCAATATGCAGCAGTATATCATCGGTTTCTTCCGCCATACCCAGCGCCTTCTCATAATTTTCCAGCGCCTCGCTGTAACGCTCCATGCTTTCGTACAAATTACCGCGAATGATGTAAATATCCGCATCCGAGGCTTCCAGCAGGGCCGCCTTATCCAGTGCGGCGAAAGCTTCATTCACCTTATTTGACACCACCAGCAGCTGTGCCTGCTTTATCAGGAATACGGCGGCATAAGGGTGCTGGCTGCGGGCATACTCTACTACCTGCAGGGCCTTTACCGGATCATTCTTTTCAATGTAATAATCAATAATGTTTTCAAATGCCTGTGCATCGAAAAAATACTGATCATGATTGCGGATCATTTCCTCGTAACGCTCGACTGAAAATTTAGGATCTTCAGCGAAACCAAATTCAAAATCGTCTTCTTCCATTCAATCTATATTTCAATATTTATATCAATATACAACTTTACAGGCGGCTTTCAAAGGTTTGGCTGCATTAATAATGCCTCAATATGCAAATAAGTTTTTAACACTCCGCCGCCCGTTTTCAACACCCTGTGCAACTGGCTGATAATTAAGTATAAATAAATGCGTTAAGTTTTCTGCCTGTAAATACCCGTTATTTGCTTCGCCAAAATTTTACATTTGATAAATTAATCTGTTCATGAAGTTTAACGTTCAGCCTGTTTTGGCGGCCCTGCATATTAACGCTGTTAATGAGGCTTATAGTACCGGCAGCCGGCAGGGCAGCGCCGCCAGGGCCTTACTGAAAGATATCATCTCCCCAGCCGACGGGCAAAAAATAGCTGCCGTGAAAATGGCCGGCGCTGATGATTACCGCCTGGTAACCGCCGAAGCGCAGCAGGCTTTTATTAAATGGCGGCAACTGCCTGCCCCTAAGCGCGGTGAAATAATAAGGCAGATTGGCCAGGCACTGCGCAGCAATAAGGATAATTTAGGAAAGCTGGTCTCCTGTGAGATGGGTAAAAGCCTGCAGGAAGGCCTAGGAGAAGTACAGGAGATGATTGACATCTGCGATTTTGCGGTGGGGCTAAGCCGGCAGCTGAATGGGGCCACCCTCACTTCTGAGCGGCCGGAGCACCGCCTGTACGATCAGTATCATCCCTTAGGCATCGTCGGCATTATTTCGGCCTTCAACTTTCCGGTGGCTGTTTGGAGCTGGAACGCCATGCTGGCCTGGGTTTGCGGCAACGTATGCGTTTGGAAACCCTCTGAGAAAACACCCCTCACCGCCTGGGCATGCCAGCACCTGGTACAGGCCGTGTTTGTACAAAACGAGGTGCCCGAAGGCGTATCATGCCTGGTTATCGGCGATAAAGCCATTGGCGAACTTATGGCGGCCGACAATTGCATAGCGCTGCTATCGGCCACCGGCTCTACCCGCATGGGTAAAGCTGTAGCCGCCGCTGTGGGTGCGCGCCTGGGTAAAAGCCTGCTGGAACTGGGCGGCAACAATGCCATCATCATTACAGAAAATGCCGACCTGGATATGGCGCTCATCGGGGCTGTGTTTGGCGCCGTTGGTACGGCCGGGCAGCGCTGTACCACTACCCGGCGCTTGATTGTTCAGGAAAGTGTTTATGAGCCATTCAGGCAAAAACTTATAGCCGCCTATGCACAGCTTAATATAGGCAACCCGCTGAATGAACACAACCACATGGGTCCGCTTATTGATCGGGATGCGGTTGCAGCCTACTTGCAGGCTATTGAGGATTGTAAGGCGCAGGGCGGCGCTTTTATAGTAGAGGGCGGCGTGCTGCAGGGTGATGATTATAGCTCTGGCTGTTATGTAAAACCCTGCATTGCAGAAGCAGAAAACCACTACCCCATTGTACAGCACGAAACCTTTGCCCCTATTTTATATCTCATTAAATACAAAACGCTGGGAGAAGCCATTGCCCTGCAGAATGGCGTACCGCAAGGTCTATCCTCCGCCATCATGACAAATAATTTGCGCGAGGCTGAACAATTTTTGTCGTTTGCGGGTTCTGACTGCGGCATTGCCAATGTAAATATCGGTACATCGGGCGCTGAAATCGGCGGGGCATTCGGCGGCGAAAAGGAAACCGGCGGCGGGCGCGAGTCGGGCTCTGACGCCTGGAAAGCGTATGTGCGCCGGCAAACCAACACGATTAATTACTCAACCCGTTTGCCGCTGGCACAGGGCATTAAATTCGATCTGTAAAAAAACTCCAACTATAATTACGATAAATTTTCAATGAATAAGTTACAACACTGCCTGGCAGGCTTTGCAGCATTTGCCCTGTTGGCAACCGGCCAGCAATCATTTTCACAAACAGCGCCCTCCGTTACCCCCGACCCGCCGAAAGCCTGGCACACGATGGACTTGAAAACCGACGGTTACTTTGGCATCAGCCTCAACCAGGCTTACCAGCTGCTTAAGGGCAAAAAGAGCAAAACAGTTGTGATTGCTACCATTGACAGCGGCATCGATACCGCACAGGCAGACATTAAGCCTGTATTATGGGTAAACACCAAAGAAATACCGGGCAATGGCAAAGACGATGACCATAACGGTTATATTGACGACCGGCACGGCTGGGATTTTTTAGGCGGCCCTAACAAAAACTGCGATTTTACAGAAACAACCGAAGAGGTGAGGCAATATGCTAAGCTGCAGGGCAAGTATGCCAGTGCCACCGGCCCGGTAAATGGTAACGCAAAAGAGTATAATTTCTGGCTTCAAGTGAAGGCCGTGCATGACTCTACCATTGCTAAATCAACCGCCGAAATACAGCAGCTTACACCGGTAATGAACGCCCTGATGGCTACCAGCGGCTACCTGAAAAAGGGATTGCATTTAAAGGCTGACGGCACTTTTACTAAGGCCGATTTAAGCCGTTTACAAACCGCTAACGATACCATTACCCAAAGCAAAAATGTTTGGCAGATGATTTTTCAGGATGAGGGCGGCAACGCAACCAATGCCAAAGTACTGAAAGACCTGAGCGAGTATATTACCAAGCTGAACAACGACATCAACCCCGACCTGAACGCCCGTAAGCGTATTGTAGGCGATGACCCGGATGTTAAGGATGATAAACCTTATGGCAACAGCCTGCTCAAATTTGAGGATGCCTCGCACGGCACCGGCACTGCCGGGCTTATGGGCGCAGCCCGCAACAACGGCTATGGCATCAACGGTGTGGCCGATAACGTGCGCATTATGGCAATTAAAGCTGTACCCAATGGCGACGAGTACGACAAGGACATTGCCAACGCCATTCACTACGCGGTGGATAACGGCGCCAAGGTGGTAAACATGAGTTTCGGCAAAAAGATATCGCCGCACAAGGATTGGGTGGATGAAGCCTTCAAGTACGCAGCCGCGCATGATGTGCTGCTGGTACAAGCTGCCGGCAATGACAACCAGGATGTGGATGCCAAACCCGAATTTCCGAATGATACGTTCGAAGATGGCTCAGGCACTGATGCCGACAATGTGATCAGCGTAGGAGCCTCCGGCCCGAAGCCTGACAGCAAGCTGGCAGCCAGTTTCAGCAATTACGGCAAAAAAAATGTGGATGTATTTGCTCCCGGCGTAAAGGTAACTTCGATTGACAAGGATGCCGAGTACAACACGGCCGACGGTACCAGCTTTGCTTCACCCATTACAGCCGGCATTGCTGCCCTGCTGCTGGAATATTACCCTGGCCTGAGCGCCCGGCAGCTGAAACAGATTATTCTGGAGTCTGCCCGCCCGCTTAATGGCACCATGGTGATTAAACCGGGCAATAAGGATACTGACCCCAGGGTGGATTTTGCTACGCTCAGTAAAACCGGCGGCGTTGTAAACGCCTACCAGGCCGTACTGATTGCCTCTAAAATTAAGGGCGAACGAAAGAAAAGGGAATAAAAAGAAGCTGACTCAGTTCCGCTTCTTTGTTTAATGGCTTGTTACTTACCGTGGGGTTGACACGTTTTTCACTGATCACTTCGCAAACGCTTAATAATTACTCACTAATCTTTTTCAAAGGCGGCGGCAAAGTCTCTGGCATAATCCTGCATACTTACCTTACCCATAGAAGCTGGTTTATGCAGTTCATAATCTTCTCCCATTCTGCCGCTGTGTATGGCGGCGCCCAGTTCGACCAACTGCCCGGCAACGGCTGCCGGCATGCCGCTTTGCTCCAAACCGCTTTGTGTTTGTTCATCGGTAAAGGTTACCCATTTCAACTCCAGCCTGCCAATGGCAGCGCCTAATATGCGGGCAGCTTCGTTGGCTGTAAGCTCGTCGCTCGCTATGTAGCGTACTTTATGGGCAGGGTTGGTTGCTGTAAGCTCCTCGGCGGCAGCGGCAGCAATATCTGCAGGCGCAGCCATCACAATCTTGTCATCATCACCATAGTTGTTGCCTATAAAGCCCATTTTCTTTATCATGGGAATAAAGCCCAACAAATTATAATAAAAGGAACCCGGGCGCAGGTGCGTAAGGTTTACACCCGACAACCTGTTTAAAATGCCTTCCACATCATGCGAGCCAAGGATAAAGCCTGTACCATGATCCAGGTGCGCTCCCCAGCTGCTCAAATGCACTATTCTTTTAATTCCCGACTGTTCGGCGGCCTGGAAATAGCTGTTGCCGATGGAGCGGTAATAAGCCCTTGAGTCCGGTGCGGAAAAATTTGGCGGTATCATTGCATAAACGGCATCGGCACCGGTAAATGAGGCTGCCAGGAAGGCAGCATCCGTTAACGAACCAATAGCTGCAGCAGCGCCCAAGGCCTTTATAGCTGCCTGCCTTTCAGGGTCGCTGCTGATTACAGTAACCGTATGCCCCTTTGCAATCAGCTCCTCTGCCAACGGCTTACTGATGTTTCCTAATGAACCTGTAACTACAATTTTCATGATTTATATTTTTAATACAAATTTGCGTGTGATACAGTAAAATGGCCTAACCAAATCTATGATTGTTGTATTTAAATATATATCCGTTGATTCATTGTCAACTAATGCTTCGCATCAATAATATTAACCTATTGACTTTACGGAATGCTTATCTTTAAACAATGAAAAACAAACAGCCTTTTAATATAAGCACGATAGCAGACTACCATCAGTTTATGGATTTGCCAAAACCGCATCATCCGCTAATCAGCGTAATTAACTTTGAGGCAATTAAGCGCCGGCCGGCCGGTATGCCTACATCGCTTACACATAGCCTTTATTCTGTAGCGCTGAAAAGAAATTTTAATGCCAAGATGAAATATGGGCAGCAGGAGTATGACTTTGATGAAGGCGTAATGATTTTTATTGCGCCCGGGCAGGTCTTTTCGATTGAGGCGGAGGAGGAGTTACAGCATTCCGGGTGGCTGCTGCTTGTCCACCCTGATTACTTATGGAATACGCCTTTAGGCAAATCCATCAGGCAGTATGAATACTTCAATTATTCGGCCAATGAGGCCCTGCACCTTTCGGAACAGGAGGAGACTACAGTTACCGGCATTATGCAGAATATTGCTCAGGAGTACCGCTCATGCGCAGACAAATACAGCCAGGATGTGATTATCGCCCAGCTCGAACTGCTGTTTACTTATGCTGAACGATTTTACCATCGCCAGTTTGTCACCCGCGAAATCACTCATCATGAAATACTCAGCCGCCTGGAAGAATTGCTATCAGCTTACTTTAGTAATGAGGATACATTGAAAAAGGGATTGCCCAGCGTTACCTACATTGCCCAGGCATTAAACGTATCGCCCAATTACTTGAGTGTTTTATTAAAGGTATTAACCGGCAGGAGCACCCAGCAGCACATCCAGGACAAGGTGATTGAAAAGGCCAAGGAGAAGCTATCGGCCACCGGCCTCTCCGTAAGTGAGATTGCCTATGCGCTGGGGTTCGAATATCCGCAGTCGTTCAGCAAGCTTTTCAAGGCCAAAACCAGTGTTTCCCCTTTGGTCTTCAGGCAATCATTTAACTGATGAACAGCATTTTAAATCGGTCCAGGAATTGCTGTTTTCGTAACTACAAAGTAAAGGCCGGGATAATGGTATATCCGGTTAAAATCAGATCTGTTGTATAACTTTATGGAAACCGGTAAGTCAGCGTTAAGCCGCTGGCCCAGGAACTGTAACTGGTACCGGTATCGGGGCTGCTATAGGTAGTGTTGTAGGTATAAGTGGCGGTACTGAAAACATTGTATTTAGCTTCTACTCCAAGCCGCAGGTTTTCACTGACGGCGAAGTTAAGTCCCAATTTCGGGGCAAAATAACTCTGGCTTTCGGTAAGGCTTTGATGATCGCTGAAACTGCTGAGGTCATCATAGGCGGCAGCATTACGATTGTAGGAATAGCTGGTAATGTAAGCCCCCGAATTAATGCCGGCTACTACTGTTACGCTCGGGCTTAATGCCAGGTTATATACTATACTGGTATAAATAGCAATACTGGTGTAATTACTGTAACTAACGGTACCATCAGCATTACCGTAATCATCATGGTCAACATAGGCGTTATACCTGGGCTGATATACCCGATAACCTAAATTAACGCTGAAAGTAAAGTTTTTAAAATCGCGGATCAGGCCGGCATCAAAGGCAGGGCCGGCCTTGTAAACACCCTTCAGGTTGTGCATAGGCACATCAGCATCAGCGCTGAATGTTAAGCCATAATTGGAAGAGCGCTCACCATAGCTGAAATTGCTGCTATTGAATTGCGCACGGGCGCTTAAACCGGTAAAAAGCAGCACAGCAGCTACAATGAAGGCAAAAGATAAACATAATTCAGCGGGCAAATTCTTTGCGCTTGCAGGAGGTTTCATGAATAAGGTTTAGACGCTTTAAAGATAATAAAAACCCTGTAAACCGGCGCATGTAACAGTAATTGTTACCTGCCTTTGCCGGTAGTTATTGTGGTTTACTGTAAAAAACTTGTGCCGGTGGTATGGCTGATTGTTTTTCACATTGCATTACCTATATTTGCGTTCGAAAATTTTCATCTTCAATATATAATGAGAGAAATACAGTTCAGGGAAGCGCTTCGGGAAGCAATGAACGAGGAAATGCGCAAGGATGATAAAATATACCTGATGGGCGAGGAAGTAGCCGAGTATAACGGCGCTTACAAGGTTAGCCAGGGTATGCTGGATGAGTTTGGCAGCAAGCGGGTGATAGATACACCCATCTCTGAGCTGGGTTTTGCCGGCATCGGTATCGGCTCGGCCATGAACGGCCTGCGCCCGATCATCGAGTTCATGACGTTCAACTTTTCACTGGTCGCTATTGACCAGATTATCAATGGCGCGGCCAAAATTATGTCGATGAGCGGCGGGCAGTTTTCAGTGCCCATCGTGTTTCGCGGCCCAACAGGCAATGCAGGGATGTTAAGCTCGCAGCATAGCCAGTGCTTTGAAAACTGGTATGCCAACTGCCCGGGCCTAAAGGTAGTAGTGCCTTCCAACCCGGCAGATGCCAAAGGGTTGTTAAAATCGGCCATTATAGATCCGGATCCGGTTATCTTTATGGAATCAGAACTGATGTATGGCGATAAGGGCCCGGTTCCCGAAGAAACCTATTATATTCCATTGGGTAAGGCTGCGGTGACTAAGGAAGGTACGGATGTAACGCTGGTAGGCTTCGGCAAAATTATGAAGGTAGTCAACGCAGCTGCTGCCGAGCTGGAAAAAGAGGGTATCCATGCTGAGGTGATAGATCTGCGTACTGTGCGCCCGATTGATTATGAAACCGTAATTAACTCGGTAAAGAAAACTAACCGTTTGGTTATTGTGGAGGAAAGCTGGCCTTTAGGTTCCATTGCCACCGAAGTTGCCTTTAAGGTACAAAAGGATGCCTTTGATTACCTCGATGCGCCTATCCTGCGCATTATGGGCGGCGATGTGCCCCTGCCCTACGCCCCAACCCTGATACAGGAATACCTGCCTAACCCTGAGCGTGTGATTAAGGCTGTAAAGGAAGTAATGTATGTAAATAAATAAGCGATTTTACTTATGCAAAAAGCCCTGTATTTATTCAATACAGGGCTTTTTTATGAATTTAATCTTTCTTCTTTGAAGATTTTACACAGTTCGGTACAGCTTTGCCGCCCTTTTCTTTGGTTCCCTTTTTTTCGTATCCTGTCCAGCAGGAATCTTTTTTGCCTTTTGCAGTTGTCATAATTTAGTTTTTTAGTTAAACCAATTAAAGCAATCTTGGTTCCAAAAATCCATTCTGTTTAATTGAGTTCAGAATCATGCTCTCCCTTCTATACTTGCCGCAAATAAAATACAACAAAAAAAGACCCGGCGCATAGCCGGGTCTTTTTTGCATTGAATCAGGAGATGAAACTTACCTGATATCGAAAGTATTACTGAAGCTTCTGCCTGACGGATCATAGCCTGATACTACCAGGTGCCCGTTATGGATGTTAGTAATGGCACGGTCAATATCAGCAGTGCTATTGATAGGCTGCTTGTTGATATTGGTGATTACTGATCCCACCGGAATCTCAGTGTCATCAAAGAAACCGCCCGGACGGACCTGGGTAACTACTACACCTGAGTTGATACGGAACTTAGCTTTTTGAGCCTGTGTAAGCGGCTGGAAACTGGCTCCCAGTTTGTTATACAGTTCCTCTGCCGATTTTGACACGGCAGCTGTACGGTTATCTACACCGGCATCAGCGTGCAGGGTTACATCAAAGTTTTTTTCTTCATTACCGCGCACTACAGTCAGCCTGATTTTATCGCCGGGCTGTAACCGTCCAACATGTTCCTGCAGGTCTGATGATTCATTTACAGTATTACCCTCAACCTTGGTAATTACATCACCTACCTTTATACCGGCCTTTTCAGCGCCGCTGCCGGGTATTATACTACCTACTAACAAGCCTACACTTCTGTCGCTGTGTACAAGAGCAGCCTGGTCGGGGTCGCTTAGGTCAGTAAAGCTAACGCCCACATAACCGCGTTTCACCGAGCCGAACTTTTGAATATCGTTCAGCACCTTCTTAGCCAGGTTAATCGGGATGGCAAAACCATAACCCTCATACGAGCCGCTGCGTGAGGCAATGGCGGCATTAATGCCCACCAGCTCACCTTTAGTGTTTACCAAAGCGCCGCCGCTGTTGCCGGGATTAATGGCTGCGTCAGTTTGAATGAACGATTCAACGCCCCGATTCAATTTAGGAGCATTCTGGGTACGGTCGAAAGGATTAACTTCGTCATCCTGCTCACCTCTGCCGATAATGCCGATGTTGCGGCCTTTAGCGCTCACAATACCGGCAGTAACTGTAGAAGTAAGATTAAAGGGATTGCCTACAGCCAAAACCCACTCGCCTACTCGCACATCATCAGAATTACCCAGTTTCACAATAGGCATGTTGGCTGCTGAAATTTTAATCAGTGCCAAATCTGTGTTAGGGTCTGTACCGATTACCTTGGCCTTGTAATGGTGGTGATCATTGGTGGTTACATCAATGTCATTTGCTTTTTCAACCACGTGATTATTGGTTACAATGTAACCATCGGTAGAAATAATTACACCCGAACCTGATGCCTTTTGCGGAGCCATCTGCATCTGGCGGCCGCCGCGCTGGCCAAACATATCACCGAATAAATCCTCAAACGGATCGCGGCCACTGTTGCTTTGAGCAGCAGGTGCATAGGTGGTACGGATGTAAACCACTGCCGGCGTTACCGCTGCAGCAGCCTGTGTAAAATCAACATCGCCTGCCGAAGAGGTAACGGCAGGGGTGCGGTTGCTGGCAAAATAAACTTTTTGGCGATCCTCAAAGCTCATTGTATCGGTATTCTTGGTTTCAAATACCTTATACGTGCCTACCGCCATGGCACCGCCTGCAAAGGCGGTTAATAACGTTAAACCAACTTTTCTCATATTATTACTTATCTAATTTGCTTGTTCATTATTATTTAGTAGTCAAATTTAATACCATATAGACGATACGAACAACAATAAGTTATGCAGATATTTGTTAAAAAATGTTAAACTGCCGCCATAAGCTAAACCATGCCTGATAAAGCTTGTTTTGCGGGCTTTGGCCTCATTTTTCAAGGTAAAAAAGCAATGCAAATACACTTTTATAAATACCAGGGTGCCGGTAACGACTTTATTCTGATAGACAACCGTGTGCAGATGACTAATCACCGCCAGCCCGAACTGCTGGCGCAACTGTGCAACCGCCGTTTTGGCATTGGCGGAGACGGCATTATGTTTTTACAGGATAAAGCCGGCTACGATTTTGAGATGATTTATTATAATGCCGATGGCAGGCCCAGCAGCATGTGCGGCAATGGAGGCCGCTGTATAGTGGCCTTTGCTAAGTTTCTGGGTATCATTGAAAGCGAAACCAACTTTTTGGCAGTGGATGGCCCGCATTATGCCAAAATTACCGATGAGGGAGCTTGGGTCAGCCTGCAGATGATCGATGTAAATCATATCGGGCGCGATATGGAGGCTTATGTGCTTAACACCGGCTCTCCGCATTATGTGCAGCTTGCCGGGAACATAGAGCAAAAAGATGTTTATACCGAAGGCAAGAACATTCGCAACAGCAGTACTTACAAAGCCGAAGGTATTAATGTAAATTTTGCAGAGCCTTTAGATGACGGTTATTTTGTGCGCACCTATGAGCGCGGCGTGGAAGATGAAACTTACGCCTGCGGCACAGGTGTTACCGCGGTAGCATTGGCTATGGCTAAACATTACGGGCAAACCGGGCAAATCAACACACCCGTTAAGGTTTTAGGCGGCAACCTGAATGTGCATTTCAATTATAACGGGCAGCAGTTTACCGATGTGTTTTTAGAAGGCTCTGCAGTACAGGTATTTAAGGGCACAATAGAACTGCCTGGTAAAACAGAAGCATAATTGTTACTTTAGTAATCCCTCTGTTTGCAGCCAGGCTGTAAAATTATCCGTCCATTTGTCGCTTTCAAAGCCCTGCTTCTTCATGCCAAAGCCATGGCTTCCCTTTGAAAATAAGTGCAGCTCGGCAGAATGCTTTGCGGTTATCCATGCTTTATAAAGCGATAAGCTGTGCAGCTGCAAGTCATAAGTATCATTGGTAGCGGCTGCAATAAACATGGGCGGGGCATCCGCAGGTATGTTATTTTGCATTTCGGGCGGAAAGTAGGCATAAACAGGCGCTACAAAATCGGGCCGGCTGGCGGGGGTATAGCCGTAGGCCGCTGCAGCTGCAACCGTTCCGCCGGCAGAAAAACCCATAATGCCGATCTTTGAAGCCGAAATACCATATTCGGCCGCATGGCCGCGCACATAGGCAATTGCAGCTTTTCCATCAGCTATAGCCATATGCATAACCTGGCTCCTTTCCGCGTCCGCTGCCTTATTTGCCCGGTCTGCATTTTCCTGCTTATAGGGGTCGGTTCCGGTAATATGTATCAATCTGTATTCCAACAAAAAAGCAGTGATCCCCATTTTTTGCAGCCAGCGCCCTACGTTGTATCCCTCATTATCGATAGACAAGGAATGAAAGCCGCCTCCCGGACAAATGATTATAGCCATGTGAGTTGGCGCATGGCTGCTATCGGGCAGGTAAACGGTTAATGTTGGGTGTACTACATTATATATAGCGTTGGAGTGATACATATTATCCGCGCTTTCCCTTTGCTGCCAGTTCCAGTTTTCTGAACCGGGCGCTGCGCCCGTATATAATTGAATAACCTTTTGCTGGGCATTTACCAAGCCGGCAAGTAGTGTTAAAAGAATTGCCAGCAGCGTTTTAGTCATGAGGTTACAGTTTAAAGCATAAATGTACTTCAATTTTAACTGCATATCAACAGAGGCTTAATTCCTCATTCTGAATTTTGTAAGCAATGGCTGCACAATTAAGATATCTTATTTATTATTAGCTTAAGTCTGCACCAAAACATAACCCCTGCCGTTGGTTAAATGGCTGTTTAATATAAATCTTTAAATTTTTTGTCTGTACCTTTCACACGCCTATCTTTGCACTGATGATTAAAAAAACGGGCATACTTACCTTAACATTATTGTATTTAATTACAGTAATGGGCGTTGCCCTTAATTTTCATTATTGTTTTGGCCAGGTTACCTCGGTGAAAATTGCGCATCCGGCCCGCACCTGCGGCTCCTTAAAAATTAAAAGGGTGCCTGCCTGCTGTAAAACCAAGTACATCAGCATTAAGGTAAAAGACAGCCATCAGCTTGCTGAAACGCGTTTTAATTTATCTGTTTTTACCAGCTTATTACCTGTGCCGGCATTTGGCAGCATCAGCAGTAGTTTTCCTGAGGCTGTTTTGCAGCAGCCGGTAAGCCGCGGCCCTCCCGAATGCCTGCCGGCCAAACAGCCTCTTTTCCTGCTTAACCGAACCTTCCGCATCTGATCAGTCAGTAATTCATTTGCCGGCATGCCTATGGTTTACGCCTGCCGCCTTTATTAATTCAAGGGCACATCCGCCCAACCTATTATTACTGATTTTACTGCCCTATCGGATCATTGCTGACAGGCAGCTTCATATTTTACCATCCATGAAAATTTATTTTTTTACCCTGACTTTATTGTTGATGGCCGGGCACCTGCAGGCACAAAATTATAAGGCCGATACCACTAAGAAGGCTGCGCCCGATACCGCCATGCACATGGGCATTATGCAGATGAACAGCCAGTTCTCGCTCGATTTACCCATGAACCGTGATGGCTCAGGTACTTCCTGGGTACCCGATGCTACACCCATGTATGCATACATGCTGCCCGGCAGCCAATGGATGAGCATGGTACACGGTAACTTTGCCCCGCGCTATACCAACCAGGATTTGCTGAATAAAACCAGCGGCCGGGGCGGCAAACGGGTAGATGCACCCAACTGGCTCATGTTCATGACCCAACGTCAGGCAGGGTCGGGCGGCCTGTTTTCCGTTAATACCATGTTTTCGCTCGATCCTTTCCTGATAGGCGAGGGCGGCTACCCGCTGCTTTATCAAACCGGCGAATCCTATCATGGCCAGAAACTCGTGGATAAACAGCACCCGCATGACTTGTTCTCGGAATTAAGCGTAGCTTATACGCAGCGCGTAGCTAAAAGTACGGAAGTGTCGGCCTCCTTTGGCTATCCCGGCGAGCCGGCGTTAGGGCCGCCGGTATTTATGCACCGGCTCTCCGCCTCCAATGACCCTGATGCGCCGCTGAGCCACCATTATGCCGATGCCACGCATATTACCTTTGGCGTTGCCACCCTGGGCATCAGGTATCAAAACTTTAAGCTGGAAGGCTCTGCCTTCAAAGGTCGCGAACCGGACGAATTCCGCTACGGGTTCGACCGGATGAAATTTGATTCCTATTCTGTGCGGCTATCCTACAACCCGTCGGCCAGCTGGGCGCTGCAGGCTTCCAATGGCTGGATTCATAGTCCGGAGGATTCAGACCCGGATGACAATGTGGATCGTTTCACCTTATCGGCTATGAATATGCAGATATTTAACGAGGACAGTTATCTGGCCACTACCTTAGTTTACGGACAGAACCATCACACTGAAAACGGTAAAACACAGCCTGCCGTTTTACTGGAAAGTAACCTGCAGATAAAAAAGACGGCTTTATATGGCCGCTATGAATTTGTACAAAAAGATGCTGAAGAACTGGATCTGCTCAGCCAGTATGCCGGTAACCCCAACTTCAATATCAACGCCCTGACTCTGGGTGTAAACCGCATACTGGCCACCATAAAACACACTGATTTGCGGCTTGGCATTCAATCCACCGTTAATTTTTCGCCAATGCAGCTGCACAGCCTGTACAGCGCAGCTCCGTTAGCCTTTGAGGCGTACCTGCGCATCAGCCCATCGCTGCTTAAAACAGGAAGCCGGCAGCATATGAAAATGGATGGCATGGAAATGTAAAAAATTAAAAATTAAACAGTGCAGCCCAATTTATATATGGCTGCATTGTTTATATCATATCTGTTAAAAAAGATGCAAAGCCTCGAAGCATATAAACATCCTTAGCTTTAGCACTGGTATTCGTTGTCATTTTAAACCTAAACCAAAATTAGCCGTCATAAATCATGCAATGAAAGGTATGCGCAATGCATCGTTATAATTATTAATCAATTATGACAATCGCAATAGCTGCTATTTCGTAAATAATTTAAAAAATTGGTTATTCTTTTTAATTATAAATTAAAAATATATGCCTACTATGACTGGTATCCGAACGAAACGCTATTTTTTGGCTGGCGCTTGTGCAGTGATTTTATCAGGATTTTACATCAGCACCACCCCGTATTTGCAGGTACTTGGCGATATCATTACAGTGGCCGGCGTTATATTTCTTCAGATTTATGGTTATAGTTATTTAATTAATAAAGATAAGCGCCCTGAAGGCAACCTATATAATAATGATCAGAACAATGCACCGGATTTGAAGCTGGAAAGCCGGAGAAGAAAAAGAAATGTCGGCGTTTAAATATCGTTGTACTTACAATTATACAGTTGCTGTTGCTTAGTCAATTACAATTGTAAAGCCCGTAGCGGTAAACTGAAGAAAATGAAACCGTTTTAACCTTTTCATTCGTATAAGCTGCAAAACATCTGCACAGCTAACAAATAAATCTAATCGCTGAAACTTATACCTGCATAAGCCAATTAACCCCATGCGTACATCATCTACTATATTTTACCTTGTTATTACCCAAACACAAACGGTTATCTGGTGCTCAGACGACCAGCTGAAGGTAAGGGTTTTTAACCTGGATAAGGAGCAGCTGGAGGCCGGCTTTGCGGACATAAAATTTTATGGTGTTTGTGAAAACCAGTTCTTTGCCTTTGTAGCGCAGCAATGGGATGAGGACAACCTTAGCCTGATTGGAGCGGCCATTAACTGGTTTGAGAAAAACCACCTCCCCGGCGTACTGAAATTTTCAATTGAAGAGCCTGCCCGCAGCCATGCCATAGCTGGCAGCTGATGAGCCTGCGCTGAAAGCAGCAAAGAAAGTAAAGCAGTATTTTATAGTAAAGATGCGGCAATAGTAGCCGCCTGTTTATTCGCCTGAGCTAAACAGATCGGCACGGCCGCCGTAGGACATCAGCAGTCTGGCAGTATATTTATCTTCAATATCTATGGCATTCCGGGTGGGAGTCAGCCCTTCCAATGATAATACATTCGGGTTGGCGCCTGCCTCAAGCAGCACCTCAGTAACTTCAACATCACTTGTCATTACCGACCAGTGCAGCGGGGCAAGGCCCAGCGCATCGTGTTGATTCAGGTTAATCCCTTGTTTAATTAAATTCTTAATGCCTGAAACATCGGACTGAAGTACCTTAAGATGTAATAAAGAGGATCGCATTCGTATAATGTGTAAATATTTTGAGTTTTATACGGTACATCTTTTAATTGTGTTACCAAAATTAATTTGGTTATTAATCCTGTAAAGGCTATGCAGGCGGTTCAACCATAATTACAGCTGGCGAAACAGAGATAAATATACGCTTCCCTGCCTGATTTATCTATGGTAAAGCTTTTACAATAATTTTATAAAAAAACCGTGAAAATTTTATATTAGAGCTGTCAGCAACTGAGCATGTCTGTTAACAGATTTTCAGCAGAGACAGGCTTTAAAAAAGTTTTAACCGGTTATAACTTAATTAATATAAAATTGCATCCGTATAATACGCCAGAACATCAGCAATATCTCTGATTATATTAAAATAATAAATAAAAAATAATTGCATTTTGCACATTTGAGTTTACTGGTTTGATTATTGCACACTTATTATTGTAAATAGATATAATATGCTAAAAGTTGTTATGATTGATGATAGTGTAATGTGCCACCGGATGCTGCAGTTAATGGTGCAAAAATATCAGGACACAGCCACTGTAACTTACAGCCTTGATGCCAAGAATATTATTGATTTTTTAGAAAGCCATCAGCAGGATACTGATCATCTGCCTGATGTTATCCTGTTGGATTTGTGTATGCCCGGTTTTAATGGCTACGACTTTTTAGTATCTTACAATAAGCTGTGCCATCAAATCAACAAGCACATTGATATTTACATCGTTTCCTCTTCTGTTGACCCTGATGATGTGAAGCTTCATCATATTTACCCGTTCATTAAACAGTACCTGATTAAGCCTTTAACCTTGGCCAACGTGAAGGGTATATTTCAGGCTGCCTGATTGAAAGCACTGATATACAGATACGGTTAATAAGTTTTCAGGAGGCGATAGCTACCTTAAATAAGGTAATTGTTGCAAAAAATTTACTTTCGTCAACCAGTTGCTGGAATAAATTATTGGTGCAAACCCACTGATATTTTCTGATGCTCCCCTTACAGCGCAACTTGTAAAAAGAAAAAACCTTGCAGGGGTGCTGGGCATATAAATGCATGTTTCGGGCATTGTTGGGTTTTATATTCCCCACGCTTATAGTAAGTGCTTTGCTGCCAAACAAATCCGGGTTGGGTAACAATGCCCTTGCTTCTAAAAACGCCCGGATTTCAAATTCTTCCATTATACCAACCATGCCCTTCATCTTAATACACAACATTAAGGATAAATAACCGTTCGTAAAAGTGCTAAAATAATATTTATCAGCTCATATAAATATTATAAAAAATTATTGTTTTGCTGGCTAAGTATAGAAATGTGCAAGTTTTATTCCATTCTTTCTGGTAGCTTATGCTAAGCCTTTCGCTGTAATTTAAAATTTATGAAAAGCACCTCCGTTTATCAATTACAAACCAAATTCCTTGCTTTTTTCAGTAATGTGCGCCAAATGATGGTTGCTGTGCCAGGCATATAAAGCTAATAGTTGCTTCATTGATACCTTTTTACCTGCTTCCGGGTGGTAATAGGTTTTCTCCCATTCTGTTTCGGTAAAACTTTCAAACAAGGCAACCATGTGCTGATGCAGTCCCTCCAGCAGCTTTAAGGAAGATTCAACCGGCAGGCGGTAATCGGGCAGCAGGGCCCAGTCGGCTTCATGATAGGGTTTTATAGTAGGATTATCCTCAGTCAGCGCAAATTTTATCCGGCTGATGGCATTTAGATGGCTGTCGCCCAGGTGATGCACCACCTGCTTCAGCGTCCAGCCGCCGGTACGGTAAGGTGTATTTTGCTGTGCATCGGTTAATTTAATCACTGCGTTACGCAAGCGGCCGGGCAGTGTTTTGATGTCATCAATCCAGTGCACCATATCATCGTGCGTGTATGATACTGGAGCTGTAAATTTGCCTGTAGGATATCTGAGTTGTTCGTCGGTCATTACAAAGGTTATATTAAAAATTTAAGGATGGATGTTTTTTATGGAAATCGGTAGCATCTTGATATAATCTGGCAGCCTGCAGCATTTTTCCCTCGCCAAACAACTGCCCCATAAAGGTGATGCTTACAGGATGACCCTGGGCATTGAAACCGTTGGGCAGCACCAGGCAGGGGTTACCGGTCAGGTTCGTCATTGAAAGATTTAAGCTCCAGGTTGGAGTAATATACAAATCAAGCCCTTTCAGTTTTTCGTACCATTGCTGAATCAGCAGGGTGCGTGCCCGGTTGGCTTGAATATACTCTGCTGCGGGTATAAACTGACTGGAGCGGAATATATTAGGCCATGCGTTTTTATTTTGCTGCACCAGCAGGTCATCCTTATGTGAGAGTACCAGTTCCTGAAATGCGGCGGCGGCCTCAGCATCTAATATAAAGGTGAGTGACCCTACCGGGAATTTTGGATATTCGATAGGAATTAATTCTGCGCCTAAGGATTTTAGTTTCATCAGCGTAAGGGAATCACTGATATGAGTGTCCGAGGGCTGGTCGAAGTTACGTTTAACATAGCCTATTTTATAGCCTTGCAGTGTCTTTATCGTACCATCATAATTAAACGGTGCGGCAATGGTGCTCAAGTCTTTATTATCTGTACCCTGTATAGCGTTAAACACAATGGCGGCGTCCTCTGCATTACGGGTGATCGGGCCAAGTTTATCCATGCTCCAGCTCAGTGCCATAGCGCCATATTTGCTTACCCGCCCGAAAGAAGGCCGAAGCCCTGTAACGCCGCACTCCGTACAGGGCGACACGATGGAGCCTAAGGTTTCGGAGCCGATGGCAAATGGTAAACAGCCCGCGCTTACTGCTGAGGCCGAGCCGGCTGATGAACCGCTGGAGCCACGCGTAATATCCCAGGGGTTTTTAGTTTTGCCGCCAAACCAAATATCGCCCATAGCCAGCTCACCCAAGGTGGTTTTGGCAATCAACACAGCCCCGGCGTTTTCAAGTTTGGTAATTACGGTGGCAGTAACATTCAGTTGTTGATTTTTATAGGCCACAGAGCCAAAGGTGGTTTTATATTCTCTTTGTGCCAGCAAATCCTTGGCGCCGAAAGGTATGCCATGTAAAATACTCCGGTAATGCCCGGCAGCAATTTCAGCATCAGCAATGGCAGCCTGCTTCAGCGCATGTTCTTCGGTAATGGTAACTACGTTAAGCAGCCGGGGGTTATACTGCCTTAGCCGGGCAATGAAAAAATTAGTCAGTTCAACTGAGGTAATTTGCTTGGTGCGTATCAGTTCGGCCAGTTGAGTAATAGTGTAAAAAGCCAGTTCATTTCTGTTTGCCGGGATTTTTAATTGAGCGGTTTTAGCTAATTTAAACCCGCTTTTATTATCCGGGTTAACAAAGCCTGCCGGTACCGGATTAAAATTCAGGGCCGGTACTACACTGTTCGGCATGTTTAATTTATGCAGTTCGGCATAAGCCTTGCTGAATTGGTTAAGGTTGTTCAGCATGGAGTCTGCCTGTGCTGTAGTAAAATCAATACCAATAATTTTTTCAGCAGCAGCAATTACAGCGGTTGTGATAGCTTCATTTTCAACTTTTTGTGTGATAAAAGCTCCTAAAACAAAACTCAGGCTGCTAACAGCGCCGATAATTAAATATTTCTTGCCAAAAAACTTCATACTGCTAAATGTTCTGCCCTAATTTAACTTTTTGCGCTCACTTTACAGGTTTATTTTTAAATCAATGATAAATTATGCCTTATGCCTGGTTCAGCTTGTAAATATTTGTATTATTTGAAAATTCAACCGTTAAAAATCGCATATATATGCTCATCCAGCACCTCATTATCTTTAATGACTGACTGCCGCAGTATGCCCTGCTTTGTATAACCTGCTTTTTCGAGCACACGCATTGATTTTAGATTTTTACTGAGCGTAAAGGCATGTATGCAGATAATATCCATCTGCTGAAAGGCGTAAGCGGTAATCAACTTAATCGCTTCGGGCATAATGCCGCGGCCCCAGTACTCTTCGCCCAGCCAATATCCCAGCAGGGGTGTTTTCCGGTAAACATCCGTTCTGAAATCTAAACTGATTGCACCGGCAGCTTCGCCGGTAATATCAATAACAAAATTGGTAACCGGGTGCTGCTGCAGTTTGCTATCTATGTAGATAACCGCCTCCTGCAGGGTATAAGGGTGCGGAAACCGGTCTAACAAAAAGTCAGCAATATTTTTGTTATCGGCATGCCGCTGCAACGCGGCGGCATCATCTGTTTTCCAGGTGCGCAATTTAATGTTGGTACCTTGAAGTTCCATTGTGTAACAATCTTTTGAGATAAAGCATTAATGAAGGGCAACTTATTAAATTGCAGCATTATTTATGCAAACAATGCGTTCGTTAATGAGAAAATTTTTATTGCCGGGGCTTTTTATTATTACAATTACCGGGGTACAGGCCCAGCAGTTAGGCCGGCTTACGGTAGAAAAAATTATGCGCGACCCTAAGTGGATGGGCACTTCGCCTTCCGGCATCAGCTGGGGCGATGACAGCAAGCATGTCTATTTCAACTGGAACCCAGAAAGTGCTGATTTGGAACCTTTGTATAGCATCACCACCCATAACCTTAATCCGCAAAAGGTAAGTATTGCTGAACAGCGTATGCTTGGTTCGGCCAACGGCGCCTGGAACCGCAGGCACACGCAAAAAATATTTGAAAAAAACGGCGACCTTTTTTTAATTGATAATAAAGCGGACAAGGTAACGCAGCTTACGGCCACTGCTGACCGGGAAAGCAGCCCTGCCTTTACAGCCGATGAAACCCGCATTGTTTTTACCCGCGCGGATAACCTTTATGAACTGAGCCTGAAAAACGGTATAATGGTACAGCTCACCAATTTTACGCGCTCATCTGCAGGTGCAGCACCAGCAGCAGCCGGGCGCAGGGGCGCCGCCCAAAATACAGGTGCGCGCCAGGGCAGTGAGCCGGTTGGCGCCGACCGGCAATCGCAATGGTTAAAAGCCGAACAAACAGAACTGTTTGATGTACTCAGGCAGAAAGCACAGGTTGAAAAGGAGCAGACCGCAAAGCGCAAGGCAGTGCAGCCACAACGGCTGCGGGAAATTCCGGTGGGCGAGCAATCAGTAAGCTATGTACAATTAAGCCCGGATGAACATTATATTACCTACCGGCTGATCAAGCAGGCTGAGGGTGCAAGGCTTACCATTGTGCCTGATTATGTAACCGCATCGGGTTATACTGAGGATATTACTAACCGTACTAAGGTAGGCAGCCCGCAACCGGCTTCACAAAGTTTTATCTTTGACCGCGAACGGGATACGATTTATGCTATCTCTGCCCAAAACCTTCCGGGCATTAAAGATTTGCCGGATTATGTAAAGGATTACCCTAAACAGTTGGAAGAACGTACCCGCCGCAACGAAGACCGCAAAGTAACCATCAATGGCCCTTACTGGAGCGAGGATGGCAAAAACGCTGTAGTGGTTATTAACGCGCAGGATAACAAAGACCGCTGGATAATGAAACTCAACCCTGCTACCGGGCAGCTAAGCCTGATTGACCGCCAGCGTGACGAAGCCTGGATCGGGGGCCCCGGTATCGGCGGGGGCGGCTATTCGGGCGGCAATGTGGGCTGGGTTGATAATACGCACTTTTATTACCAGAGCGAGGTGAGCGGCTACTCGCACATTTATATGGCCGATGTTGCTGCCGGCACTAAAAAGCAGCTGACCGGCGGTAAATGGGAGGTACAAACGCTCAGCTTATCTAAAGACAAAAAAACATTTTACTTTACCGCCAACCTGCTGCATCCGGGTATTACTGAGTATTATCGCATGCCGGTTTCGGGCGGCAAACCGGTTCAGCTTACCAGCCTGAAGGGAGGCAATGAAACAGAGCTATCACCTGATGAAAAATGGCTGGCCATCAGGTACTCTTATTCCAACAAACCCTGGGAACTATACCTGCAGCCTAACCGGCCGGGTGCAAAGGCAATCAGGGTAACCCATTCTGCCACTGCTGAGTTTGAATCCTATGCCTGGCGCGACCCGGAGATGATTACCTTCAAAAACCGTTATGGCAGCGATGTTTACGCCAGAGTGTATCCGGCCAGAAATCCGGCAGCAACCAGGCCTGCCGTAGTATTTGTGCATGGGGCGGGTTACCTGCAAAATGTACATTATTACTGGAGCTCCTACTTTCATGAGTACATGTTTAATAACCTGCTGGCCGATAATGGCTATACGGTAATTGATATTGATTACACCGGCAGCTCGGGCTATGGCCGCAACTGGCGCACCGGCATTTACCGCCATATGGGCGGCAGGGATTTGGATGATCAGGTGGACGGCGTAAAATACCTCATCAGCAAATATAATGTTGACCCCGAGCATGTAGGTATCTATGGCGGCTCGTATGGCGGTTTTATGACCCTGATGGCCCTGTTTACCCAGCCCGATGTTTTTGCTGCCGGTGCAGGGCTGCGCTCGGTAACCGACTGGGCTCACTACAACCATGGCTATACGGATGATATATTAAATGAGCCTTACAATGATGAAAAGGCTTATCGCCAGAGTTCACCCATTTACTTTGCCGGCGGCCTGAAGGGCAGCCTGCTGCTTTGCCACGGCATGGTTGACCAGAATGTAAACTTTCAGGATATTGTGCGCCTTACGCAGAAACTGATTGAGTTGCATAAAGAAAACTGGCAGCTGGCACCCTATCCGGTAGAAGACCACGGTTTTACTGAACCCAGCAGCTGGACCGATGAATACAAGCGCATATTCAGGCTATTCGAGGACACGCTGAAAAATAAGTGCATATAAGAGGAGAAAATGCTAAGATTTTTCATCAATTAAATTATTGGATTAAATTTTAATAATACATTAAAACAATATAACTATTACCCTTAATTGTAAAAAGCATATCAACTTAGTAGCTATATATGATTACTTATAAAAAGGTGTGATTACTTCATTTCTAAGCAATAACAATTATCACAAGTTAACAACAAGTCGAAACAACTTTTAATCTTCATTTGAAATTTTTTGTACATTGCATTTACATAAATCTTTTAATATGATGACTCTTTCTAATGTTGAATTTACCAAAAAAAATCCAGTAATATGGCTGCAATTGTTGACGAATCTATTTCATCAGCAGAACAGTATTCCAGAACGCGCGGAGTGGGATAAAATTCAGGAAATACATGACACTCTGAAATATATTGCAAGCTACCGTGCAACTACCAATTACAACTTGCCTAAGATCGGCTCTGTAACAGTAGATAATGTTGTTTATTCACGAGAAGAAAACTGTCTGGAGCTACATTCGGAATCAAACATTTTCATTGTTAGACCTGAGAAACTCATGTTTCAATCATTTAAGGGACATCCTGAGTGGAATTACTTTCTATTACAAACGTCTCCTATGATACCAGTTACACCCAAGGAATTTATGAGGGATGACATTGAAGATGTATATGAGTTTGGGGGAGGGGGTTATATATCTCACTTTGATAATGATTTTGATAAATCCTGCCAAGATTTTCGGCCAGTTGTCAGGGGAGCAGCAAGAACTTTCTGCATTACTCCTAAGTCTACACCCTTTTATACAGTTGGGCCAGGCGATTTTGGGAAATACAATGAGCTTAATGAAGCTGCATATAAGCAGCTTATAGAATCTTTAATTGATAAGGCGGTATAATTTGGTATAACTATACTGAATTAGCTATTCGTCAAAGCGCACCTATTATGCATATATGATACCTCTATTTTTGGTCAAAATATAGCTGAGATACTGGAAAATTTCTTGATTTCTGTAGAAAATTACCAGTTAACCGAGCGCAGGGCGTTCGCCATGCCGCTGATGCTGTTGTTAAAATTAGTCATGCTGCCTAACGGGAAGGGTATGGATGCCACATTTTCGACAGACGGCGCTGCGGCCAGTTTAATGGCCTCGCGGGCATAAGGCTCAATGGCTTTCATTACTATTACAATGAGCCGCGGCTGCAGGGCAGCAATGCGTTCAGCCAGCGGCTTTACACCGCGCAGGCGCTCCAGCTTCTGTTCGGCGGGAGGCAGATGTTTAACAGGAGTAAGGCATACGTTATCATGATAACAGCCAAATTCCTTGTAAAACTTAAAAAATTCTTCGTTATCCTTAAATTCACCAAATACCTGGGTAAAGGCGGCCTTGGCAGCCTTCATAAACTCTGACATTTTGCGGTGGGGCATTTTCGGAGCGGCCGATGGCGCATCGGCAATAAACAGAACATTTACTTTATCGGGGCGGGGCCTTGCTGCCAAATTGCTGGAATGTTCATCATTCATCTTTATCAAACCCTCAACTAAAATAAAGGTTAGGCAAATTTTAATTTTTGGCTGAGTAATCCTCTTGTTGCTAAACTTCTTTTATACTAGTTTTTGTCAACGCATACTGAACTGATAGCAGACTTAAATCAACTTTGCAAATAACATCTTTATAATAAATACTCAGATATGAGGAAACCATCCGGCAGATAGGCTCAACAAAAGTAAAGGGTAAAAGGCTCTTTATATAAGAGCCTTTTACCCTTTGTATTATTATAGTGCTATACAAATTTTTTCAGCAGGCACAAAATACCTTAATGCGCATCGGCAGGCATAGCCACTGCTTTGCGGAAAGGCTGCAGAAATAACAGAGGTATAGAGAACAGCATAATTAAGCCTGTAAGCCAGTAGGCATCATCATAGGTAAGCAGGGTGCTCTGCCTGATAATAACGCCTTCCATAGCAGCATAGGCAGATTGTGTAGCTTCGCTCATGCTTTTGCCATGAGCCATAAAATTGGCTACCAAGCCCTGCAGCCGCTGGCTGAATGCCGGGTTATACTGGTTAACATTAACCAGCAGGTTGTTGCGGTGTACACCCTGGCGCGTATGAATCAGGGTAGTCAGTGCTGCAATACCAAAAGAGCCGCCCAGCTGGCGCATCATATTATTTAAGCCGGTTCCCTGCCCAACCTCAGGGCCTTTCAGGTCGGCAATGGCTAAGGTAGTCAGAGGCACAAACAACAAGGCCATGCCTATACCGCGTATAGCCAGCGGCCAGAAGAAATCGCGCTGCCCGGTAGCCAGCGTTGAGTTACTCAGCATGTGAGTAAATACGTAAAACATCACCAGGCCTATTGCCGCCATTAATTGCGCAGGGATGCCGCCATTGAGCATACGGCCTACAAAAGGCATCATGGCAATGGTAAACAGTCCGCCGGGCAGCAGCAGGAGGCCGGTTTGCGCTGCAGAGAAGCCCAGCAGGCTCTGGCAAAATATTGGAAACACAAACACGGTACCATATAAACCAAAGCCCAGTATAAAGGAGGTAAACATCCCCACCGCAAAACTCCGGTGCCGCAATATGGCAAAGTTTACAATCGGGAAGCCGGTACTAAGTTCGCGCCAGATAAAGAAAAGCAAGCCTAAAATTGCAGCTACTGTTAACACAATAATATAGGTTTTGGCAAACCAGTCTTCCGACTCGCCTTTTTCCAGTATAGTTTGCAGGCTGCCTACAGCAATAGCCAGCAGGGCAATTCCCCACCAGTCGATGGGATTGCCTTTGCCGGTTTTAGGCGTAGCCCTTACAAAAGTGTAGGTAAAAAATGCAGCAATAATGCCCACTGGTATATTTACATAAAATATCCAGGGCCACGAGAGCTGACTGTCGGTAATATAACCGCCGATGGTTGGGCCAACAGTTGGGCCTACTACGGCCCCTAAGCCAAATAAGGCGGTAGCCGTACCTATCTGCTCACGGGGCCAGGTTTCCAGCAGGATGGCCTGTGAAGTTGAAATCAGCCCCCCGCCGGCTACGCCCTGCACAATCCGGAACATGATAAGTTCAGTGAGGGAATGCGCATTGCCGCACAAAAATGAGGCAACAGTAAACAGGATGATAGAACCCAGAAAATAATTTTTACGCCCTAATATACTGCCCAGCCAGCCCGACATGGGCAAAATAATTACGTTTGCCACAGCATACCCGGTGGTAACCCAAGCCACATCTTCAAGCGTGGCGCCCAGGTTACCCTGTATGGTAGGTAAAGAAACGTTAACAATGGTGGTATCAATCAGCTCCAGCAGGGAGGCTGTAATTACCGTAATGGTAATGATCCACTTTCTAAAGCCGGTTTCAGCCATTTGGTTAATCTTTTACGGTTACAGAAACATTTACGCTCATGCCGGGGCGCAGCTTATCCATTTCCTGCTTGCCGGCATTAATTTTTATTTTCACGGGTACACGCTGCACTACCTTTACAAAGTTACCGGTAGCATTATCGGGCGGCAGCAAAGAAAACTTGGCGCCGGTGGCCGGTGAAAAATTATATACTTTACCATGCAGCTTCAGTTCCGGGTAGGCATCCACCTCAATATCTACATCCTGCCCGTTGCGTATTTTATCAAGCTGGGTTTCCTTAAAGTTAGCGGTGATATATAGGCTGTTGTCGTTCACTACAGAAAACAGTGTTTGCCCGGCCTGTACCAGCTGCCCTATCTGTATGCTCTTTTTAGAGGTGATACCGCTGGCCGGCGCCATAACGGTAGTGTAGGATAACTGCAGACGGGCAAAGTCCACATCCGACTGCCGCTGGCTCACGCCTGTATTGGTTACCCGCAGCTGGTTACGGGTGGCGCCTACCTGCTCCTGGGCCGCTTTAAACTGATCCTGGGCTGCTTTCAAAGTAGCAATTGCTACATCGAGGTTAGATTGTGCCTGATCAAACTGCTGCCTCGGGATAGAACCATCCTTTACCAGGTTAGCATACCGTGCATAATCCTTGCGTACCTGATCAAGCTTGGCCTGAGCCGAAACCACGCCGGCACGGGCATTGGCTGCATCAGCCTGGTTGGTATAAATCTGCGACTGGCCTACGCCAACGCTGGCCCCGGCACCCTTTTGTGCTGCCTGTGCCTGTTCCAGTTTCACCTTGTAATCGCGGTCATCAAGCTTTACCAGAACCTGGTTTTTATTTACATGCTGGTTATCTTCAAAAAAGATGCTGTCCACATATCCGCCCACGCGGGCTACCACCGGGCTGATGTCGCCGTCTATCTGCGCATCATCGGTATCTTCATGCTTGCTGAAATAAATCCATTCCCTTATGCCGAAAATTATCCCGCAAACAACCACTATCGCTATAATAATGGGGACTACCCTGTTGGGTTTCTTTGCCGCGGCTTCCTGTTCTTTTACTTCTTGTTCCTGTGCCATTGTATTTAATACTATTATTGTTTGTTGAGTTTTCCGGTTGATTTTAATAAATTGTAATAAGCCACGCCAACATCAGCCTTAGCCAGTTCCAGGTTGGTTTGCGCCTGGTAAAGCAGGGTCTGCGCATCGGCGCGGTCAGTGGCCGATGCGGTACTGTTAGCATATTTTGATATTGTTATTTTGTTGTTTTCATTAGCCTGGGCTATAGCAGTTTCCAGCAGCTTTACCTTATCAACCGCAGCAACATAATTCTGGTAATTCTGGTTTACCTCGTTCCTTACATTATCTGTAGTGATGCCCTGGTTAATTACTGTTTGCTCACGCTGAATGCGGGCTTCGGCCACCTTATTTTTGTTATGCCACAGCGAGCCAAAATCCCACGAGAGGGCTACCCCGGCTGTAAGCGGCGTTACATAGTTACCATGAGTAGGAAACGGATTGGCAGCAATATCCAGATAATAAGCCCCTACCGTAGCAGCCAGCGTAGGCGACTGATTAGCACGAATGCTCTTTACATTTAAATCGGCCACGCGGGTGCGCAGGTTCAGCTCCTTTATTTCCTGGCGGCTGGCCAGTGCGGTATCCACATAATCATTCAGCGGGGCAATAGGGCGGTTAACATCAACCAGTTGGTCAATGTTCAACTGCGTTGTTTCAGGCAGGCCCAGTAAAATATCCAAATCATAATTGATGATTTTCCGGTTGCTTTCTAAGTCAATGCCGTTCAGTTCAATATTGGAGCGCTGCAGCTGGAAACGCAGCACATCATTTTTAGTAACCAGGCCCTGCTCAAAAAAGCGCTGTGTTTGATGTATCTGCTGATCTACCGAGTTTAAGTTTTGCTGAACTACTTTTTTATTCTGTAAAACTTTGTACAGGTTATAATAGGCGTTTACCACATCGCTGGCAATCTGGTCACGGTCCTTGTCGGCATCCAGCTTGGCCACCTGTATCAGCAGGTCGGTTGATTCTTTGGCATAACGGTACTTGCCGCCTGCATACAATACTTCTGCCGCAGAGGCAATACCTAAGTTGGCATTAGCCGTGCGCGGCAGCCGGATGCCATTATTGGCATTGCTGTTATCGGTATTGCTGTTTTGGCTGCCGCCGCCTGCAATGGTAAGCAAATTGGCCGGAATATAGGCATAGCTGTAATTATAACTGGCCGAGCCGGTGGGCAGGGCCGAATCCTTGGCCTGCTTATACTGCGATACGGCCTGATCAACTTTTGATTGCGACAGCCGCAGCGTTTTGCTGGTTTGCAAGCCCAGCTGTATAGCTTCATTAAGCGTAATGGTACGGTCCTGAGCCTTTGCAGGCTGCCAGGCAAGCATTGCCGGCACTATCAAAGCCAGGCTGTACCGCCCTGCCGCAAACAGGGTGCCTTTAAAATTGTGAGGTTTTTGTTTATTAAACACAGTAATCATTTTAATTAACTAAGTAAGCTTTCAATAATGTTTTCATATAGGTTTTTAAGCGGGGCTTCAGCCTGTCTTCCATAATAGCCTCATCATGCACATCAAAGCCCAGCATCAGTGATGATACATAAGGGGTATTGACTAAAAAATTCTTCATGCCATAAATAGTAGCAATAACCATATCAGTATCGGCCTCCTTTTTAAACTCTCCTTTGTCAATACCATCGAGCAAAATCTTCCTGAACTCAGTTACATTCTGCATAATGATATTATTCAGATTAACGGAGAGCTCCCCGCGCTTGGTCATTGACATTTCCTGATACAGTATTTTTTGAAAACAATTATTGCTGAAGATGCGCTCAACATAAGCTTCAATGTACTGCTCTACTTTCTGCCAGGAATTGATATGATCGTTGCTGCCGATGTTCTGCAATATGTTTTTAACCACCGCTATTCTGCGCTCAAATATGGCCAGAAACAGTCCCTCCTTTGAGCCAAAGTAATAATTCAGCATGGCCATGTTTACACCAGCCTCACCTGAGATAGTACGGGTAGATGCGCCGTCATAGCCCCGCTCTGAGAACACTTTCTCGGCTATGTCCAGAATATGATCCTTTTTATCTATCTTCTCTTTTTCCATTGATTTATTATACAAATTTAATCAAACGATTGATTAATGAATGACATTTGTATAATAATTACCACTTTTATGACAATACATAGATATTTATTGCTGTCTTGTTAAACCATCTTCATCATTAGTTACATTTTTATAAAATTATAGTTTTGGCTTACACACAATATGTGCTTAACTTTCAGCACTATTTTTTCCATGAAAGCATTTAAACTGTTTATACTGCTCCTGTACACCTGTGGTGCCGGTTATGCGCAAACCGCTCCTCCTGCTGATATTGCCGCTATCAGGCAGCAGCTGAAAAAGTTGAATACGCTGGGCAGCGTGCTTTACATAGCCGCCCACCCCGATGATGAGAATACCCGCCTGCTGGCCTACCTGGCACAGGAAAAGCATTACCGCACCGGTTACCTTTCCCTTACCCGAGGCGATGGCGGCCAGAATTTGATTGGCAATGAACAGAGCGAGCTGCTGGGCTTGGTACGCACCCAGGAATTGCTGGCCGCCCGCCGGATAGATGGCGCCGAACAGTTTTTTACCCGCGCCAATGATTTCGGTTTTTCCAAAGGGCCGGAGGAAACCTTGAAAATCTGGGACCGCGAAAAAATACTGGGCGACATAGTATGGGTAATCAGGAATTTCAGGCCCGATGTGATGATTTGCCGTTTCCCGACTACCGGCGAGGGCGGGCACGGGCATCATACAGCATCGGCCATACTGGCCCAGGAGGCATTCAGTGCGGCGGCAAACCCCAAACGTTTCCCCGAACAGCTCAAATATGTACAAACCTGGCAGGCTAAGCGCCTGCTATGGAACACCTTTAACTTTGGCAGTGTAAATACCACTGCCGCCGGCCAGTTAAAAATAGATGTAGGCGCTTTTAATTCCTTATTAGGAAAAGGTTATGGCGAACTGGCTGCCGAAAGCCGCTCGAGCCATAAAACGCAGGGGTTTGGCTCCGCCCGGCAGCGCGGGCAGGCCTTTGAATACTTTAAAACCATAGCAGGCAGCGCACCGCAAACCGATTTGTTCGATGGCATCAATACCACCTGGGGCCGCCTGCCCGGCGGTGAACCGATTGGCGCTGCGCTTGGCAGCCTTGCTAAAAATTTTGATGATGACAATCCGCAAAAAGCGGTAGCGCCGCTGGTACAGTTACTCGGCCGGATAGAAAAAGTAAACGACACCTACTGGCGCACCCAAAAAACCGCTGAGCTTGATAACCTGATAGCTGCCTGCGCCGGTTTATGGTTTGAGAGCTATGTAACCGACCCCTCCTATGCGGTTGGTGAGCAGATGCAGGTACGCTCACAGGTAATAAGCCGCTATGGCGATGCTGTAAAACTGAATAAGATTAATACGGAAACCTTTAACGGCGGCAGGGCTTTGCCCGCTAACGAACTGCAAACCTATGAGAGCACCATGACGGCCGGCAATATGACACAACCCTACTGGCTGGAGCTGCCCCACAGCATAGGCATGTACACGGTTAACGATAACCGGAAAGCAGGGAACCCCGAAAATCCTGACCTGCCCGAAACAACATTTGAATTTACCATTGAAGGTAAAAAAATCAGCTTTGAGCGGCGGCTGATGTACAAGTATGTTGATCCTGCGCGCGGTGAGCTGTATCAGCCCGTAGAAATTACCCCGCCGGTAACTGCCAACATTGAAAACAAGGTTTATATTTTCAACACCCTGAAACCTCAAACGCTGCAAATCAAGCTTAAAAGCTTTACTGCTGCCGGCGGTACGCTGAGCATGCAGCCCTTAGCCGGGTGGACAATAACACCCGCCAGCATTAGTTTTGCCGGTAAGAAAAAGGGCGACGAATGGACCGCTGCATTTACCATTGCTCCGGTTAGCGCCGCGCCACAGGTAAGCAAGGCACAGGCCGTAGTTACGGTTGGCGGTAAAAGTTATACACAGGGCATACAGCGCATTCAGTACAGTCATATTCCTGATATTACCCTGTTTCCGCCCGCGCAGGCCCGGCTGGTAAACCTGGATTTGAAGACGGCCGGCAAAAAAATCGGGTACTTGCCCGGTGCAGGCGATTTGATGCCCGAAGCCCTGCGCCAGGTTGGTTACGAAGTGCATCTGCTTACCGATAATGAAGTGATGAATGCCGACTTATCTGTTTATGATGCCATTGTAACCGGCATCAGAGCCTATAATGTAGATGGCCGCCTGCCTTACGAACAGCCAAAACTGATGGCTTATGTGCAAAATGGCGGTAACCTGGTAATACAATATAACAACAACAACGGCCTGGTGGTAAACCCGCCGGGGCCCTACTCCTTCCAAGTAGTCAATGAACGGGTAACCGATGAAAATGCCGCAGTTACTGTAACCGATCCGCAAAGCCCGCTGCTCAATTATCCCAATAAAATTATGCAGCAGGATTTTAGCGGCTGGGTTCAGGAGCGCGGCCTGTACTTTGCAAGCAGTATGGCCCCCAATTACCATACCCCCTTGCTGATGAACGACCCCGGCGAGGCGCCCAATAAAGGCTCGCTAATTACAGCTGATTATGGCAAGGGCCGGTTTATCTACACCTCACTGGCGTTTTTCAGGCAGTTACCCGCCGGTGTGCCGGGAGCATACCGGTTGTTTATAAATTTATTAAGCAGGCCAAAAGAATAGTAGATGGTTACCTGTAGCGGCGGTGATTGCCGTTGAGTGTATTCCGCCTTAAATGCTGCAAACACACAGGGAACTGTTCGCTGGTTATCAGCTAAATTCAGCTAATTCCCAAATTCGGCTGGTTCAGATTAAGACAATTTGTACTTTTGCCATCTATAACTGAAAGTACCATGAGCCAGCGGATAAAAATTAAAGCATTATTGGAAATTACACCTGCCGATACGCCTGTAACGGTAAAAGGCTGGGTGCGCACCTTCCGTAACAATCAGTTCATTGCTTTAAATGATGGCTCTACCAACCAAAACCTGCAGGTGGTAGTTGATTTTGAAAACACTGACCCTGAACTGCTGAAACGCATTACTACCGGGGCCGCCATCAGCGCCGCCGGTATGCTGGTGGCCTCGCTGGGCAAAGGCCAGAAAGTGGAGGTCAAAGCAACTTCCATTGATATACTGGGCGACAGCGACCCGGAGAAATACCCGCTGCAGCCTAAAAAGCACAGCCTCGAATTTCTGCGTGAAATTGCCCACCTGCGTTTCCGCACTAATACCTTCGGAGCTATATTCAGGGTACGCAACAGCCTGGCTTTTGCAGTGCACCAATTTTTTCAGGAGCGAGGGTTTGTTTACCTGCATACCCCGATAATTACTGCCTCAGATGCCGAGGGCGCCGGCGAGGCATTCAAGGTTACCAACCTTGATTTAGCTAACCCGCCCAAAACAGAAACCGGGGAGCTTGATTACCGGCAGGATTTTTTTGGCAAGGCTACCAACCTTACCGTATCCGGCCAGTTGGAGGGTGAACTGGGCGCTATGGCGCTGAGCGATATTTATACCTTCGGGCCAACCTTTCGGGCAGAGAATTCCAATACTACCCGTCACCTGGCAGAGTTCTGGATGATTGAGCCCGAAATGGCTTTTTATGACCTGGCCGATAACATGGATCTGGCCGAGGCCCTGCTTAAATACACCATCAGCTATGCCTTAAAGCATAATGCCGATGACTTGGAATTTTTAAGCCAGCGTTTGCAGGATGAGGAAAAAGCCAAACCGCAGCAGGAACGTTCAGAAATGACCCTGCTGGACAAGCTTCAGTTTTGCCTGGCTAATGATTTTGAGCGTTTAACTTACACCGAAGCAATTCATATTCTAAGGGATTCCACACCCAACAAAAAGAAGAAATTTCAGTATTTGATTGAAGACTGGGGCGCCGATCTGCAATCGGAACATGAGCGCTACCTGGTAGAGCGGCACTTTAAAAAGCCGGTCATCCTGACAGACTATCCCAAAGAAATTAAATCCTTCTACATGCGCCAGAATGATGACGGCAAAACAGTAGCGGCTATGGATATTCTGTTCCCTGGTATCGGCGAAATTGTGGGCGGTTCGCAGCGTGAGGAGCGCTTGGACAAGCTGGAGCAGCGTATGGACGAACTGGGCATCCCGAAGGAAGATTTATGGTGGTATCTGGATACCCGCCGCTTCGGGGCCTGTCCGCATGCCGGTTTTGGGCTGGGCTTTGAGCGCCTGGTACTGTTTATAACCGGCATGACTAACATCCGCGATGTTATTCCGTTTCCAAGATTTCCGAAGAATGCGGAATTTTAATAAGCACCTTATCTTACAAAGGATTCTTGCTGCTTTTTATAATAACATACTAAAATATATTACTGTAATTAATGCCATTTATTGTTATTAGTTAATATTTCCTAATTTTAGCATACAGAATACTCAATCATACTGTATGAAAAAATTATTACTCGTCCTTTTATTACTAATCAGCGTGAAATTGCAGGCTCAGCAGCATCTGCTCTGGATGCAACAGCCAGCCGTTTCGCCCAACGGGCAGTGGATTGCATTTGAATATAAAGGCAATCTGTTTAAAGTGCAGGCAACGGGCGGCACGGCCATCCCGTTAACTATTAACAGCGCTTACAACGGCTACCCGATTTGGAGCCACGACAGTAAGAGCATTGCCTTTGCCTCCGACCGTTACGGTAATTTTGATGTGTACATCATCCCTGCGGATGGCGGCAATGCCACGCGCTTAACCCATAGCTCGGAAAAAGACATTCCCTACGATTTTTCGCCTGATAATCAGACCGTTTATTTTGGCACCGACCGGCATGACTTATATACCTCTGTGCGGTTCCCCGGCGATAATTACTGGATGAAACTATATAAAGTACCTGCCAAAGGTGGTCGCAACATCATGGTTAATGCGGCAGGCACCGAATTTATGCATTTTAATAAGGCGGGTGATCAGTTCATCTTTCAGGATCGCAAGGGATATGAAGACCCCTGGCGCAAACATCATACCTCTAACGTAACCCGCGATATCTGGATTTACGACGTTAAAGGCAATAGTTATACTAAAGTATCTACCTACAAAGGCGAAGACCGCGAACCGGTTTGGGGCAGCGGCAATACTTTCTATTACCTGAGCGAACGCAACGGCAACCAGAACCTGTTCCGCGCCTCGGTAAATGATATCAATGCAGTGACGCAGCTAACCAATTTTGAAAAAAATCCGGTGCGCAACCTTTCACGGGCTGATAACGGCACCATAGTATTTACCCAGGCCGGAGAATTATACAGCATGGCCGACGGGCAACCGCCGCGCATCATCAACGTGTCCCTCATGGCCGATTTTAATGGCAGCCAGGTGCAGAACATGCCGGTTAAGGGAGATGCTACAGAAATTGCCATATCGCCCAACGGCAAGGAAGTGGCCTTTGTTTACCGGGGCGAAATTTTTGTTGCCTCTGCCGATGGAAGCTTTACCAAGCGCATAACCAATACTCCTAACCAGGAGCGGATGGTAGAGTTTAGTCCTGATGGCCGCAGCTTATTATACTCAGTTGAAAACGCCGGCTCCTGGGATATTTACCAGGCAACCATAGCCAACCCTAACGAGCCTTTCTTTTACGCAGCTACAACTGTTACCACCGCACCGGTAGCGGCATCGCCAAAGGATGAGTTTCAGGGCGTTTACTCGCCCGATGGCAAGAAGATCGCTTATCTGGAAGAACGGAACCTGCTCAAAGTATTGGATATAGCTACTAAAAAAGTGGTCACCATTATTCCGCAGGGAGTTAATTATTCATATTCGGATGGCGATCAATATTTCACCTGGTCGCCCGACAGCAGGTATCTGATGGCACAATCCAACGAAGGCTCTTTCCAGCGCCCTGAAGTAGTGCTGATTAAAGCTGATGGCAGCGGCGACCGCATTAATCTGTCGCAAAGCGGTTTTCAGGATCGCTACCCGCAATTTGGCATGAATGGCAAAATGATGTACTGGCTGTCTGACAAACAGGGCATGAAGAATTTATCGCGCGGAGCGCAGACAGATATTTACGCCATGTTTTTTGACCAGCAGGCCTATGACCGCTATATACTGAGCAAGGAGGATTTAGATGTAAGAAAAGAGGGCGACCGCCTCGACTCTATGGAAAGGGCAAAAACGGCTGCAGTACAGGCGCCTGTTAAAGGCAAAAAAACGCCGGCCAACGTACAGCCCTATGAGTTTTCGCCAAACCTGAAAAATTTAGATAACCGTACCATCAGGCTAACGCTGAGCTCGGCAGATATGGCAGGGGTAAAATTATCAAAGGACGGGGAGAAACTATATTATTTAGCCCGGTATGACCAGGGGTACGACCTCTGGATAACCATGCCCAGAACGCACGAAACCAAAATGCTGGCCAAGCTGGGCGCACGGGGCGGCGATATGGAATTAAGCAAGGATGGCAAAGCGCTGTTTGTACTGGCCGGCGGCAACATCATGAAGGTGGATGTTAGCGATGGCAAGGTAACCCCGGTACGCATCAGCACCAATATGGATTTGAATCCGGCTGCCGAACGGGCCTACATTTTTGAGCATATCTGGAAACAGGTGCCTAAAAAGTTTTTTGACCCCAACCTGCAGGGTACCGACTGGAATTACTACCATACCTTATATGCCGGTATGCTGCCGCACATCAATAATAATTATGATTTTCAGGTACTGCTGAGTGAATTTTTGGGCGAGCTCAATGGTTCGCACACCGGCGGCCGCTATGCACCCCAGTTCCCTAACGGCGATGAAACGGCTGCGCTGGGCCTGCTTTACGATTTAACCAAAGGCGGCAATGGCTTGCGAGTAGCCGAAATTTTGCCAGGCGGCCCCTTCGACCTTTCTAAAACCAACATGAAGGCCGGATGCGTGATTGATAAAATTGATGGTGAGGCCATTACCGGCGATGCCGACTGGGCGCCCATGCTGAACCACAAGGCAGAAAAATATGTACTGATTAACTTTCATGATCCTAAAACAGGTAAAGCCTACCAGGAAAATGTTAAGCCTGTTCATCCGCGCTATGAAACCAGCACGCTGCTGTATAACCGCTGGACCAAGAAGATGGAACGGCTGACCGACAGCCTGTCGCACGGGGAGGTAGGCTATGTACATGTGCAGGGCATGAATGACCCCAGCTACCGCGTTACCTTCGACAAGGTGCTGGGCCGTAACTATGATAAGAAAGCACTTATAGTGGATACCCGCTTTAACGGCGGCGGCTGGCTGCATGATGAACTGGTAACCTTTTTGGGCGGCAAGCTGTACTTTCAGTTACGGCCGCAGGGGCATCAAACTACAGGAGGTGAATCGTTAGGCAAATGGAATAAGCCCAGCTGTGTGCTGATAAGCGAGGGAAACTACTCAGATGCCTTTATGTTTCCTTATGCTTATAAGGAACTGGGCATCGGCAAACTGATTGGTATGCCGGTAGCGGGTACAGGTACAGCCGTATGGTGGGAAACACAGATTGACCCTACCATTGTGTTTGGCATCCCTATGGTATCATCCTGGGGTATGGGCGAAAACCACCCTACAGAGAACCACCTGCTGGAACCCGATATTATGGTACCCAATGAGTACAGCAAAGTATTAACCGGCCAGGATCAGCAGTTGGAATCGGCCGTTAAAGAGATGCTGAGCACCGTAAGCAATAAATAGATTATTGCATCGCCCTGTTGCAAGAAACGGGCACTGTTTCCGTCAAACCCTCCAAATCGGTTTTGCCCCGGGGGCAGTGCCCGTTCATTATTATGGCGCATGAGAAGAGTATTGAGCAACAATTAATTTCCCAGTTGCTTAATAGCCAGGTATGCCATCAAACCCGTACTCAGTTCAAGTGCGGTTTCCTCAATATCAAACGTCGGGGTGTGCACCGAAGAGGTGATGCCCCGGCTTTCATTGCGGGTACCCAGGCGATAAAAGCAGCTGTTGGCCGCCTGTGAGTAGTAGGCAAAATCCTCGGCGGCCATCCAGATGTCTAAATCCAGCACGTTTTCCTTTCCCAAATACTCTTCGGCATGGGTGCGGGTAGCAGCAGTTAATTTTTCTTCGTTAATCAGGAACGGGTAACCGCGCATAATATTGAATTCGCAGCGGCCGCCCATGCTTTCGGCAATGCCTTCGGCCATTTTCTTCATACGGCGGTGCGCTTCATCGCGCCATTTTTCATCCATGGTACGGAACGTGCCTTCCAGGTAAACCTCATTAGGTATTACATTGGTAGCGCCATTGGCAATAACCTTACCAAAGGATAACACCGATGGATTTTTAGGATCGGCAAAGCGGCTCACCACCTGCTGCAGAGCAGTAAGCATATGCGCGGTGATGAGTACCGGGTCCACGTTTTGCTGCGGCTGGGCGCCGTGACCGCCTTTGCCATACACTGTTACATAAATTTCATCGGCCGAGGCCATATACTTGCCTGCCCTGAAACCCACCTTGCCGGCATCAATAAGCGGCATTACATGCTGGCCCAGCACAGCCTGCGGCCTGGGGTTTTCCAGCACGCCCTCGGCAATCATTAAGCTGGCGCCTCCGGGCAGTTTTTCTTCTGCAGGCTGAAAAATCAGCTTTACCGTACCGCCAAAATTTTCTTTTATTTCGGTTAGTATTTTTGCCGTGCCCAGCAGCGATGAAGTATGTGCATCGTGCCCGCAGGCGTGCATTACACCCGGATTTTGTGATTTATATCCTGCTTCGTTAGTTTCAGTAATCGGCAGCGCATCCATGTCGGCACGCAGGGCCACTACCTGATCCGATGGCCTGGCCCCCTTAATCAGGCCAACCAGCCCGTTATCCGCCATGCGGATGTAAGGAATTCCGATTTCGTCCAGCTGTGCAGCAATGTAAGCCGAGGTTGCTGTTTCATGGAAAGACAGCTCCGGGTGCATATGCAGGTGGCGGCGGTTTTTAACCACCTCAGCAAATATATGCTGGGATAATGCTTGTATTTGTTCAATCATGGTTTACAGGGTCAAGAGGTGGCGGCGTGTTAATTCGTTCAGGCAGAATAAATAAGGCCGTAAACTTTGAACGCAGCTGCTGCTGCAGCCTGACAGCCTCCAGCCGGGTTCTGAAATCGCCGGCCTTTACCTTAAAATTGGGTTCTTTATAGCTGATGTAGGTACGGATTTCAGGATATAATTCTTGAAACTGGGTTTGCGCCCTAAAGGCATCGCGGCGGCTGGAACCGGTGAAGAACTGCACCCTGTACCCAAAGGATGAATAGCCGGCGCTGCCGGCCTGCCCTTTCTGAGGTGAGAACCTGCGGGCAATCATGGTATCGATTCTGCTGTCCTTAATTACTTCTACCTTGCCGCGGAGCTGCTCCTGGGCCTGGGCTTTCAAAGCAAGTGCTGAAATAAAAAAGCAGCCTGCAGTTACCAGGGTTGCCCTCTTGTAAATGTATGCTGCCTTATTCATTCTCGTTAACATACAACATTGCCCGGAGGCACGAAGCGATATTGTTTTTCATCATGAAAGTAAGTGCTTATGATGAACAGGGAGTCGCTCTGTACCTCGCAACAGCGGTAATTAATAACTTTTCACCTTACGCGCCATGGCAGTTTTTAAACTTTTTACCGCTGCCGCATGGGCAGGGATCATTACGGCCTATCTTTTGTTCAGCACGTATGGGTTCCTGCTTTTGCATTTCGCGGGTATCCTGCATCGGCATACCCATGCTGCTGCTTTCGGTTACCAGTTCGGCTTTTGAGGTGCGCATCTTACGCATATCGGCGCTTGGCTGCGGCGCTTTGGCTTCCCTCACCTCATCGGGCTGCTGCTGCACCGGTATTCCTCCCCTGAACAGGAAGCTCACTACCTCTTTGTTTACTGCGGCCAGCATCTGGCGGAACAATTCAAAAGCTTCAAATTTATAAACCAGCAAAGGATCCTTCTGCTCATAAACGGCATTCTGCACAGACTGCTTCAACTCATCCATTTCGCGCAAATGCTCCTTCCATGATTCATCAATCAGCGAAAGCGTAACGCTTTTCTCGAATGACTTGAACACCTCTAACCCCCGGTTGTCCACCGCTTTTTTAAGCGGTACAGCCACCTGTATGCCATGCAGGCCATCGGTAAAGGGCACAATAATGTTTTCCACCATTTCGCCGCGGGTATCAAATACATCCTTCAGCACCGGGAAAGCCTGCTGAGCAATGGCTTCCTGCTTGCGCTTGTAAAAGTCCATGATGGTTTGGAAGGTAGCATCAACCAGCTGATTAACCGTCATGCCGGCAAACTGCTCCTGTGTGGTTTCAATGTCCACAGAGAACAGGCGGATAATTTCCAGCTCAAAACCCTCAAAGTTGTTGGCATCCTTGTATTCGGCTACCACATCTTCCACCACATCAAAGATGGTATTGTTAAGGTCCACATCCAGGCGGTCGCCAAACAGTGCATTTTTGCGCTTGGCGTACACTACGGTACGCTGCGAATTCATTACGTCATCATACTCCAGCAAACGCTTGCGAATACCAAAGTTATTTTCTTCTACCTTTTTCTGGGCGCGCTCAATAGATTTGGTAATCATGGAGTGCTGAATTACCTCGCCTTCCTCAATACCCATGCGTACCATCATGTTGGAAATACGCTCTGAGCCGAACAAACGCATCAGGTTATCTTCCAGCGATACAAAGAATTGCGAAGAGCCCGGGTCTCCCTGGCGGCCGGAGCGGCCGCGCAGCTGGCGGTCAACCCGGCGCGATTCATGTCGCTCGGTACCCACAATGGCTAAACCGCCGGCATCCTTAACACCGGGGCCTAACTTAATATCAGTACCGCGGCCGGCCATATTGGTAGCAATAGTTACCGTGCCGGCTTGCCCGGCTTCGGCCACCACGTCGGCTTCCTTCTGGTGCATTTTGGCATTCAGCACGTTGTGCTTAATGCCGCGCAGTTTCAGCATACGGCTCAGCAGTTCCGAAATTTCAACAGAGGTTGTACCTACCAGTACCGGGCGGCCTGCCTGCGTCAGCTTTACAATTTCATCAGCTACGGCATTATACTTTTCACGGATGGTGCGGTAAACCAGATCCTGGCTGTCAGTGCGGGATATGGCACGGTTAGTTGGTATCTCTACTACATCCAGTTTGTAAATTTCCCAGAACTCGCCGGCTTCAGTCAGGGCAGTACCCGTCATGCCGCAAAGCTTATGGTACATCCTGAAATAATTTTGCAGGGTAATGGTAGCAAACGTTTGGGTAGCATCTTCTACCTTCACATTTTCCTTTGCCTCAATGGCTTGGTGCAGGCCGTCGGAATAGCGGCGGCCATCCAGTACGCGGCCGGTTTGCTCATCCACAATTTTCACCTTGCCTTCGTCCAGTATATATTCGGTATCGCGCTCAAACAAGGTATAAGCTTTCAGCAGCTGATTTACCGAATGGATACGCTCTGATTTGATAGAAAAATCGCGCATCAGATCGTCTTTCCTGGCAATCTTCTCTTCGGCACCCAAACCTGATTTTTCAATCTCGGCAATCTCTGTGCCTACATCCGGCATCACAAAAAAGTGCGGGTCCTCGCCCGAAGCGGTAATCAGCTCAATACCCTTTTCAGTCAGTTCAACCGAGTTGTTTTTTTCATCAATTACAAAATACAGTTCGGCATCTACCTTAGGCATTTCCTTACCCTGATCCTGCAGGTAATAATTTTCGGTTTTTTGCAGCACCTGGCGGTTGGCGCCTTCGCTTAAAAACTTAATCAGCGCCTTGCTCTTCGGCAAACCGCGGTGGGCGCGCAGTAAGGCCAGTCCGCCTTCATCCGTACCGGTCTTATTGTCGGCTATTTGTTTTTTGGCTTCGTTCAGGGCAGTATTTACATAACCTTTCTGTACATTAACCAAACGCTCAATGCGAGGTTTCAGCAAATGAAACTCGTGCTCATCGCCGCGCGGCACGGGGCCCGATATAATCAGCGGCGTACGGGCATCATCAATCAGCACCGAGTCCACCTCATCCACCATAGCATAATGCGGCTTGCGCTGCACCAGGCTGGCCGGGTCATTAGTCATGTTATCACGCAGGTAATCAAAACCGAATTCGTTATTGGTACCAAAGGAAATATCGGCAAGGTAGGCATTGCGGCGCTGCGGCGAGTTTGGCTCATGGCGGTCAATACAATCAACCGAAAGACCATGAAACTCATACAGCGGGCCCATCCACTCCGAGTCGCGGCGGGCCAGGTAATCATTTACGGTTACAATGTGAACGCCCTGCCCGGCCAGCGCGTTCAGGTAGGCAGGCAGCGTGGCTACCAGCGTTTTACCCTCACCGGTGGCCATTTCGGCAATTTTTCCCTGATGCAGTACCACGCCGCCAATCAGCTGCACATCATAGTGCACCATGTCCCAGGTTACCTCGTTGCCGGCAGCTTTCCAGGTATTATGATGAATGGCTTTATCACCCTTAATAATTACATTGGGTTTAAAGGCGGCCAGCTGGCGGTCAAATTCAGAGGCGGTTACCTCAATAGTTCTGTTATCCTTAAAACGCCGGGCCGTTTCCTTTACTACAGCAAAGGCTTCGGGCAGGATATTAAGCAGTATTACCTCCAGTTCCTTGTCCCGGTCCTTCTCCAGCTTATCAATGCTGGTGTAAAGCTCAACCTTTTCATCCACCCCTGTCTCCGGATTTTCAGCCTGCTCCTTCAGTGCCCGGACGTTTTCGTCAATCTCAGCCAGCCCCTGCTTAATGCGTTCCTGAAACTCTACGGTCTTAGCTCTCAGTTCATCATGGGTGATGTCGCCGAGCTTTGCATACTCACTTTTTACCTTCTCCACCAGGGGCTGAATGCCCTTTATATCGCGCTCCGACTTGCTTCCGAAAAGCTTACTGATAAATCCTAACATAGTGTATTTTACTTACTGCACTTATTTCAATTATTACGCCAATGGCATGGCAAAGCCATTATGACAGGTAAAGGTACGGATTATTAGGAGGAGTAGCAAGATACCGGCGCAGAGGAATGATGTGGGATTGATAGAAAAGTGATAGGTTCGATGTTTTAAACAGGGGGATAATAATTATACAGTATGTAAGTATGTATAAAGCGATATCTGAATAA